>NZ_JBWXMQ010000014.1:0-193716 GCF_056626735.1 Pseudomonas sp. 1
GGCCTCGGCCGGGGTTTTCTATTTCGCGGTTGCATCTGTAGCGAGCTACTGTATAAACCGGCCCATATGAACCGCGCCATTCAAGCAAGAGGATCCCGGACGTGGAAGAAATCATCGAACAACTGCGCGAAGCCAACGAACCCGTACCGGTTCCCCTGGAGTTGCCTGACGAAGACCAGTTGGTGGAAATCGAAGAAGAGCTCTTCATCAACATCCCGTTCGTCTTCAAAGAGTTTCTGCTGACCGTCAGCGACGTGGTTTACGGCAGCCTGGAGCCGGTGACCGTCACTGACCCGCAATCCCACACCTACCTGCCGGACGTAGCCGCCAATGCCTGGGATGCCGGCGTGCCGCGTGACCTGATCCCGATCTGCCAGGACGGTGACGACTACTACTGCGTCGAAGAAGACGGCACCGTGGTGCTGTGGTCCGGCGAAGAAGAACTGATTACCGAAGAGTCCTGGGAATCGGTCTGGCACTGGGCGCGGGACGTCTGGCTGGAAAGCTGAAACGCCCCTCACCCTGGGAGGTCAATGCCCCGACGACTCCTTGTGGTTGTCGAGGGTTTCCAGCAAGGCCACCTGCATCCGCGTGTGCACCCGGATGAACCAGCGCCAGAGCAGCGCCGCCACGGCGGCCGCGACCACGGCGACCAAGACCAGCAACTTGTTGGTCGGCAAGATACTGGCCGACAAGGCTGCCAGCAGCAGGAAAATCACCAGCAGCGAGATGATCGGGATCACTTCGGCGATTACCCGGCGCACTCGCTGTGTGTGACGCCCGGCCATTTCCGGCTTCACGCCCATCTCCGCCAGCAGCATCGACAGCGCCTTGAGCTTGCGATAGGCCGCGATCAGGAACGGCAACGACACCAGCAATGCCCCGCCCCAGATCAACGCCTTTTGCCAACTCGGATCGCTGATCCAGTCCTGCATCCAGATCGAGAGGCGCCCGGCAAAGAAAGCGCCGGCAAAGAAGATCGCGATCACCAGCGCCAGATTGACCCCGACCTGCAGCAGGATTCGCCGGATCATCGAGGCCAGCATCGCGCCCTCACCCTGCGGCTGAATGCTGCGTAACCATTCGCCGTACATTCCGAATACGCGACCGAGACGCTGCGGCATCGCGGCGGACAACTTGATCGACAGCGGATCGGCAGCCCGGATCAGGTACGGCGTCAGCAACGTGGTAATCACCGAAACCGCCACGGCCACCGGATAAAGGAAGTTGCTGGTGACCTGCAGCGTCATCCCCAGCGCCGCGATGATGAAGGAAAATTCGCCAATCTGCGAAAGCCCCATCCCCACGCGCAGTGAGGTGCGTCCGTCATTACCGGCGATAAAGGCACCGAGGCCGCAGGACAGCATCTTGCCCAGCACCACGGCTACCGTGATGACCGCGATCGGCCACGCATATTGCAGAAGAATCATCGGGTCGAGCATCAGGCCGATGGCGACGAAGAAGATCGCACTGAACAGGTCGCGAACCGGCTCGATCAGGCGCTCGATTTTCAGCAGTTGCCGCGACTCGGCCATGATTGCGCCGATCAGGAACGCCCCGAGCACCATGCTGTACTCGAGCTTGACCACCAGCAGGCAGAAGCCGAAACACAGCCCCAGCACGGTGATCAGCAGCATCTCGTTGCTTTCGAACTTCGCCACGTAGGCCAACAGTCGTGGCACCAACAGGATGCCGACGACCAACGCGACGATCATGAACAGTGAGAGCTTGCCCACTGTGGAAAACACTTCACCGGAACTTACCGTGCCGCTGACCGCAATGCTCGACAGCAAGGCGATGATGCCGATGCCGAGAATGTCCTCGACGATCAGCACGCCGAAGATCAGCTGCGCGAAGCGCTCGTTTTTCATCTTCAGGTCATTGAGCGCCTTGACGATGATGGTGGTCGAGGAAATCGCCAGGATTGCGCCGAGGAACAGCGAATCCATGGTGTTCCAGTCGAACCAGCGGCCGATTTCGTAGCCGATCCAGATCATCAGGACAATTTCCAGGAACGCCGCGATGAATGCCGTGGCGCCGACCTTGAACAGCTTGCGCAGGCTGAACTCCAGGCCCAGGCAGAACATCAGGAAAATCACCCCGAGCTCGGCGAGGGTCTTGATGGTTTCCTCGTCGTGGATCAGGCCGAACGGCGGCGTGTGCGGGCCGATGATGAAGCCGGCGACGATGTAGCCGAGCACTACTGGCTGCTTGAAGCGGTGAAACAGAACGGTCACCACACCTGCGACCAACATGATCACCGCCAGATCCTGAATAAAGCTGATGGCATGCATGGTGTGGGCTCCTTGAATGACGAGGCTCACGCAGGCATGGGAAATGTCTGGGCGAGCTGAGTAAAAATCCGCTTTGGGTGTAGGAATCGCCCTTGGAGAGGCGCTTTTGCAGGGTAACACCGCGACTTCCGGCTGAAAGGCGGTGCAATATATGGAAACAGATCGATTCGGGCGTGACGGCGGCCAGTTGCCTGGCGTCCCGATAACGGTGCTTTTGAAAAGCGACCAGGCACCCGCAGAGGTGTTTCTTTCAGCAACCCTGCCTTGACCCGTGAGAACGTTATGGAACCCGGAAACGCCCAGCTGTCGATGACGGTACTGATGACCCCCGACATGGCCAACTTCTCTGGCAATGTCCACGGCGGCACCCTGCTCAAATACCTCGACGAAGTGGCCTACGCCTGCGCCAGCCGCTATGCCGGCCGCTACGTGGTGACCCTGTCGGTGGATCAGGTGATTTTCCGCGAGCCGATCCACGTCGGCGAGCTGGTGACCTTCCTGGCGTCGGTGAACTACACCGGCAATACCTCGATGGAAGTCGGCATCAAAGTGGTGACCGAAAACATCCGCGAGCGCTCGGTGCGCCACACCAACAGCTGCTTCTTCACCATGGTTGCGGTGGACGATCAGCGCAAACCCGCCGCCGTACCGCCGCTGCAACCTCAGAACAGCGAAGACAAACGCCGCTACATGCAGGCGCAGCAACGCCGGCAGATCCGTCAGGAGCTGGAAAAGCGCTATCAGGAAATCAAGGGCGACGCCTGATTGAAAGCGCGCTCGCGGACCCCGTCCGCGAGCGCGGCAATGATCAGAGACTGATCGGCGTAGCCTCGAATTTCACCCGAGGATGCGCAATCCGGTCCTGCGCCCGCACCAATTGCAACTCGTAACTGGCGCAAGCCTGAGTTTCCAGAAGCACCTCATGCACCGCCGCTGCGGTGAATTCGAACGCCGCCACCAGACTGTCGCCGAGCAGCACGCGCGCCAGGAACAGGCCGGACGTGAGATCGCCCACTCCCACCGGCTGACGCGGAAACGCCAGCAGCGGACGCCGCAGATGCCAGCTGCCCTCGGCCGTCACCAGCAACATCTCAAAACCATCCGCCGGCTTGCCCGGATAATCCAGATGTTTGACCAGCACCGCTTTCGGCCCACGTGCCAGCAGCGCCCGCGCCATCGCCAGGCAATCGAACAGCGACTGCGGCTTGCGCCCGGCGAAGCTGTCCAGCTCCAACTGGTTCGGACACATGAAATCCGCAACGGCGGCGGCCTCTTCCAGCAGAAACTCACTGACCTCGGCAGGAACGCTGCAACCCTTTTCCGGATGCCCCATCACCGGGTCGCACAGGTAAAGGGCTTTCGGGTTAACCGCTTTGATCCGCTCGATGCCACTGAGAATCGCCCGGCCCTGCGCCGCACTGCCGAGATAGCCGGACAGCACCGCGTCGCAATTACCCAACTCACCGATGGCGGCGATGCCTTCGACCAGCTCGGGGATCCGCTGCGGCACGAGCACTTCTCCGGCCCACTGGCCGTACTGGGTGTGGTTGGAGAACTGCACGGTATTGAGCGGCCAGACATTCACCCCGACCCGCTGCATCGGAAAAACCGCAGCGCTATTGCCGGCGTGGCCGAACACCACATGGGACTGGATGGCGAGCAGATGAGGCGTACGTTTCATTCGGGTTTTTCCGTAAAACGATTGAAATTCAAGCCGCGCAGTATGCGACGAAACGCAGCCTGTACGACAGACCGGCGACGCAGTTAAGCTGACGCCATCATTTGGAGTTTCGTGTTGATGCTCACCCTGGAAAACATTTTCGTGCTGATGCTGTTCGCCGTCGCCGGTGCGTGGCTTTGGCACAACCACGGCTTGCGCGAGCGGGCGCTGGAGCGGGTCAAACAGCATTGCGTGAATGTCGGCGTCGAGTTGCTCGACGGTAACGTGGCGCTGAAGAAGATCGGCCTGATCAAGGACGCCAGTGGCCGGCGACGCCTGGCCCGGGTCTACAATTTCGAATTTACCGTGACCGGCGAAACCCGGCACAACGGCACCATCACCCAGTTCGGAGCACACAGCGCCCAGATCGAGCTGGCGCCCTACCCGGCGCCGTTCGATGACTCACCGCCCGTGGTGGAAGTGACCAAGCCGCGTGGTGAAGTGATCGAGCTGAGCCAATGGCGTCAGGAACACACCAAGTGGAAGCCTTGAATCAGCTCGTCTGAAGCCGGCACTGAGCCAGCGCAGCCTGTAATTCACCGACCGCTTGTGGCTCGGCGAAAATCAGCTCGATCCGGGAGTCCTTGCGCCATTCACTGGGCAGCCAGCTGAGCTCGGCATTGTCCAGCGCATTGGCTGACTGCCAGCCGTCCGGGCTGTGAATCACCAGTTTGGCCCGGCGCCAGTTCAGACTTTTCAGCCATTGGGTAATCCCCGATACATCGAATACCTGGCTCGGATGCCAGCGCCAACCGATACTCCAGCCACCTTCCTGCGCCTGACTCAGACAGATCGGCAACGCCGGATCGCTCCAGATGGCCGGCATCTGCGCCAGCCCTTGGGGCACGATCAACTTATCCACACCTGCTTGCGCCTGTACCGCCAGACCCGGCAACTCGCTGAGCGGCAACATTGCCTGCTGCGTCCAGATCAGTCGGGCAGGCGGCAACTGTCGGCTGATTCGCTCGCGCGTGGTCTCGTCGAGGTTTTCCGCTTTGTTCAACAGCAGCAGGCCTGCACTGGCCAAAGCCTCTTGCTGCGCGTCCGGCAACGGTTTGCCTGCGGCGAGAGCCTTGGCGTCCAGTACCAGCACGCAAGGCTGTACGGCGAGTACGCCTTGCCACGGCGCCTCGTTCAGCTGGTTCAGCAACTGCGCCGGATGCCCGAGCCCCGAGGGCTCGATGAACAACCGATCCGGCCGCGCCTTGCGCAACAAACGCCCCAGACCAATCTGGAACGGCGCCCCGTTCACGCAACACAAACAGCCCCCGGCCACTTCACCCAGTGCGATACCATCGGCGTCGCGGGTCAACAGCGCAGCGTCGAGCCCGATCTGGCCGAACTCATTGATCAGCACCGCCCAGCGCTCGCCCGCCGGTCGCTGAGCCATGAGCTGGCGGATCAGGCTGGTCTTGCCCGCGCCCAAGGGGCCGGCGATGACGTGGGTGGGAATGTTCTGCAACATGATCAAGGTTTTCTGGAGGTCGAAGATGCGGTGGATGGGGTGGTCGTTGCTGTTGATGCTGATGTCCGGCGAAGCTTTGGCACAGGCCTGTGTGGTGCACAGCCAGGCGGAGCGGCTTGACGTGAAAGTCTGCCAGCAAAATCGCAACATCCCGGAAAAACTGTTCAACGACGGCTTCTGCCAGCCGACCCTGGCCGGGCAGAAAGTCGAGGTTCAATACGTCGACCATTGCCCCGTCGGCGCATTCGGCGTGTGCAGCAGCGCGCAAGTCGCCAATATGCCTTATCGCCAGGATATCCACTATTACGGCGTTGCCACCGATGCGGCGTATTTGCAGCCCTATTGCGAGGCTCAGAGCCAGGGGGAATGGCTCAAGCCCTGAGGTGCTAGCCGAGCCAGTCGAGGGTCAGCATCAGCCGCCGCTCACCCGGCGCCGGCTGCGGCGAGCGATGGATCAGCCCGAAACCTTCATTGCCGTGCCATTTTTCGCCTTTGAGCAATGCCACCTCGCCCCGATTCAATTGCTGAATACGTGACGTTTCCTGCAGCTCGGCTTGCGGTTGGCCAAGTTGCCGACGGTCCATCTGCCCTTCCCTTAGCCATTCACTGCCGACACCTGCATACGTCGTGATCAATCGCACCGGCACATGATCGACGTGAAAACGCGGACACATGGCCTTGTCCAATACCCGCAGACGCAAACCGATCCGCCGTGCACCCAACAGGCAGGCGAAGGCACTGATCAACCATTTCAGGTCGGCGATAAACCCTTCGTAACCCTGCAGATCACGAAAACCGCTGGCCAGTCCCGTGAGATCCGGCTCTGCGTCATCGTCCGGCAATTCCAGGCACAGCGCCTCTGCGTAAGGTTCGTTCAGAGAAAGTAACAGGTCCGCAAATTCGGAAATGTGCAGCGGAAGCTGGCGTTGCCAGACCGCGAGGTTGGTCTCGTCGTCAAGAATGTCCGCCAGCGTCTGCGGGGTCTGGCCGAACGATTGATGACGCGTGCTGCCGGGCAGCGGTTTCAGGGCGAGCATCAGGCCACCTCGTCGTGCCAGGAGCCAAAGGGATCGTGCAGTTGTCGCCAGCCTTGAGTACCGAGCGCCATTTCGGCATCGGTCAGCAGGCAATCATCCAGTTCCGACGACAGCTGTGCGAAATCTATGTTCTGCCCGATAAACACCAGCTCCTGGCGACAATCGCCTACGCTGGCGTTCCAGTTTTCCATGATCGCGGCGGTACTTTCCTGATCCTGTGGCCATTGTTCTTTTGGCACGAAGCGCCACCAGCGCCCGGCGAAACCGTGGCGCATCAGGCCTCCGGCCTGGGACCAGCTGCCAGCGTCGGTGGGTTTGCTGGCCAGCCAGAAGAAGCCTTTGGAGCGCAGCAGTTTGCCGTTTACCCAAGGGCGATCGATGAAGTCGAAAAAGCGCTGTGGATGAAAGGGTCGACGCGCCCGATAGGCTGTGGATGCAATGCCGTACTCCTCGGTTTCCGGCACATGTTTCCCACGCAGTTCCTGCAACCAGCCTGGGGCCTGGGCAGCTTTTTCGAAGTCAAAACGACCGGTGTTGAGAATTTTCTCCAGCGGTACTTCACCCATGACCATCGGGATGATCTCGGCCTGAGCGTTGAGACGTCTGAGAATGGCCATCAGCTCCTCCCGCTCGCGACTGCTGATCAGGTCGATCTTGCTGATCAACAGAACGTCGGCGAACTCGATCTGTTCGATCAGCAGATCGGTGATCGAACGCTCATCCTCTTCACCGAGAAATTCGCCACGGGAAGCGAGATTTTCAGCAGCCTGGTAGTCCGGCAGGAAATTCATGCCGTCGACTACAGTGACCATAGTGTCGAGGCGAGCGATGTCGGCAAGGCTTTGCCCCTGCTCATCGCGGAAGGTGAACGTCTCGGCCACTGGCAATGGCTCGGAGATTCCAGTGGATTCGATCAGCAGGTAATCGAAACGGCCTTCACGAGCCAGCTGGCTGACCTCTTCAAGCAGGTCTTCGCGTAACGTACAGCAGATACAGCCGTTGCTCATTTCCACGAGCTTCTCTTCGGCACGATTCAGGCTGACATCACGCTGGACTTCGCTGCCATCGATATTGATCTCGCTCATATCGTTGACAATAACGGCAACGCGCAGATCGTCTCTGTTACGTAGTACGTAATTCAAAAGTGTACTTTTTCCGGCGCCGAGAAAGCCGGACAAAACGGTCACGGGAAGTCGGGAAGACATTGGATAAACCTCATCAGACGTTCGCTAAACAGCGCTGGAAGCTCTCGGGGCTAGCGTTCTTGGGCTTCGATGAGATCACCTGGGAAGCGGACGCTTGAAAAAGAAGCCACGAAAAGCCTTGTCTGAATAATGTTATAGTATAACAACAAATTCAATCTACTCTCTTCTTGCCCAAAGTGACAAAGGGCCGGAAGCTGCAATCAGTTTGTCGCCGAGTGACGTCATGGAAACCGTGCTGAAGTACTCGCTTATCTGCCTGGCAATGCTGACGCTGAGTGCCGAAGCACAAGTGCCGGGGCTCGCCAACTGCACACGCAGCGCAAACCTGTTGGCTTGCATTGATGCCAACGGCAACGCCTATAGCGTCAACACCGTCGGCAGCACAATTTACGTGCGCGGATTCGAGAAAGCGGGCAACCGCTACTGGGCACAAACCAATAGCCGTTATGGGCAACTCACGTTCTTCACCGGCATCGCTTCTGATGGAGAAGCCTGGGTTGGCTACAACCGGCGCGTAGGCTGGACGACGATCAATCGGTTCTCCAGCTCCGGCGGCAGCAGTGCGAAGTTCACCTGCAGCCGGATCATCGGGTGTTAAACCCGTGATCCTTTCTGCTCTTGTTGCCAGGCCATGTAGCTGTCGATGGGTGGACTTTTCTGGAAATAGCGCTGCAAGCCGTCAAACAAACCATCGGCCACGGCCTGTTGATGACGCGCCGTCACCAGGCGCTGACTGTCCCGCGCGTTGGAAATGAACCCGGTTTCCACAAGAATTGACGGCACGTCCGGTGATTTCAGAACAGCAAATCCAGCCTGTTCCACGCGCTTTTGGTGCAGCGTGGTGATGCCGGCCAGACTGCTCAGCACTGTGCTTCCGAGTTGCAAACTGGCAGCGAGGGTCGCGTTCATCGACATGTCGAGAATCACGCCAGCAAGCATCGGATCCTTGTCCTTGAGATTGAGCAGGCTGGTTGCACCGAGCAGATCCACGCCGTTCTCACGCTGCGCCATGAACCGTGCGGTGGCGGACGTAGCACCGCCTTCGGACAAGCAATACACCGATGCCCCGGAAGCCGTCAGACGTGGCGCAGCATCGGCGTGTACCGAAATGAACATGTCGGCCTTGTGCTGACGGGCTATCTCCACACGTTTGCGCAACGGGACGAAGAAATCGTCGTTACGAACCAGCTTCACATCAAAGCCTTTCTCTCGCTTGAGTCTTCGTGCGAGCAGTCGCGCAATGGACAGAACTACATCCTTTTCCCGCTCGCCCTTGGCGCCGATTGCACCTGGATCTTTCCCGCCATGACCCGGGTCGACTACCACCATGATGTCGCGCTTGGAATGGGATTTTTCTTGTGGTGTTTCACGTGGAACGCTTGCCGGAAGCTCTGCCGGAGCTCCCATCAAGTCCAAAACCAAGCGGTGACCTTGTCCATCCTGAGGCGCCAGCAAGAAAGAATTAAGCTGAACCGGACTGCTTAAATCCAGCACGATCCGGGTGTTTCCTTGGCCAAAATGGCCGGAGCGAATCGAGCGAATCGGGGTGCCGGATAACGCTAATTGGCTGAAATCGCCATCCAGGCTCGCCCCGCTCAAATCGATAATCAAGCGTTCAGGCGTACTCAAAGTGAATGTCTTGTAGCTCACAGGCCCGCTTAGATCGAATACCAGCCGAAGCTTTTCATCCGAACGCCAAAGCCGAGCATTCCGTATCTGCGCGGCGGGCACTGAAAAAGGCAAAACAAAGGCCGCGCTGGCCAGCATCAAGTTGAGCAAGTGGCGTCTGTGCATATGAAAGCCTGTTCATGAAAAAGGCATCGTGGTTTGAATTGTTATAATGTAACATCAAATCCAATAACCATCATGGAACTGCTCATGAACGCGCTGACTTTGCCGGATGTCGCGGCTCAAGCCGCTCGCCAGGCCCTGCCTCTCGAATGGGTGGGGATGTGCGGCATCGCTTTACCTGTGTTTATCGAAGGCCAGCGCCTGGCCGCAAAAGCGGATGCAGGCGTCAGTCTTGACGATGGAGACGCACGCGGCATTCATATGTCGCGACTGTATCTGGGGCTGGAAACGCTGGAGCAGCAGAATCTTTCGCCGGCCCTTCTGCGACAAGTTCTGCAACGCTTCCTCGACAGCCACGAAGAGCTCTCCGACGCCGCCTATCTCAATATCCACGCTGATTTACTGCTCAGAAGGCCGGCATTGGTCAGCCCGTTGGCAGGATGGAAAACCTATCCGGTCACTGTTTCAGCCCGGCTGAAAAACAAAGTGTTCCACGTGGAACTGAAAATCGACGTCGCGTATTCCTCGACTTGCCCCTGTTCCGCGGCATTGGCGAGGCAGTTGATCCAGCAACAATTCGTCGACGACTTCGCCAACAAACCGCTGCAACACGCCGATGTGTTGGCGTGGTTGGGCTCGACCCAAGGCATTGTCGCCACACCTCACAGTCAACGCAGTACTGCGCAATTGCATCTACATCTGGATGAATTCATTGATGAACTGCCTCTGACATCCATCATCAACGACGCCGAAGCAGCCCTCGGCACCGCTGTACAAACCGCTGTAAAACGCGCCGACGAACAAGCCTTCGCCCTCGCCAACGGCCAGAACCTGATGTTCTGCGAAGACGCTGCCCGCCGCCTGAACCAGGCACTGCGCCGCTCACCGGGTGTCAGCGAATTCCATGTTCGAGTTATCCACGCCGAAAGCCTTCACGCTCACGACGCCGTCGCCGAGAGTCATTGGAGCCGGGAGCAGCCATGATTCGTTGCCAGAATCTGAGCTGGGGAGCACCCGGCCAACCGCTTACCGCGCCGCTTGACCTAAAGCTGGAAAGCGGCAGCCTGACGGCAATCATCGGCGTCAACGGCAGCGGCAAAAGCAGCCTGCTCAAAGTCATCGCCGGGTTACAGCGACCATTGGCCGGCAAGGTCGAACTGGGTGTTCCACGCCAAAGCGGTTTGTCCTTCCTGCCTCAACAGCAGCATCTGGATCGACAGTTCCCGATCAGCCTCCAGGAATTGGTGGCTGCAGGTTTTTGGGGACGCCGACTGTCATCGCAACTCAGGGCTCAACGTCTTGAATCCGCACTCGAAGATTGGCACCTCGGCGGGCTGGAACATCGTCCCCTGATGGCCCTCTCCGGCGGAGAACTGCAACGCGCCCTGCTCGCCCGATTGAGCCTGGCCGACACACCGTTGCTGCTGCTCGACGAACCCCATGCCGCACTCGACGAACTGGGTCAGACATTGCTGTGGCAACACCTGCACGCCTGGCATGAGCAGGGACGAACCCTGGTCGTGGTTTGCCATGACCTTGCCGCCGTGCGCCAACACATTCCACAAACCTTGCTGATCAAACCGAGCGGCTGCGCATTCGGCAGCAGCGTCGACCTCATCCAGCAAACGCCTCACACGCAGGTGGCCTGATGCTCGCGCTCAGTCATTTATGGCAGCCGTTCCACGAGTTCGTCTTCATGCGTCGGGCCTTGCTGGGCGGTCTGGTATTGGCGTGCAGCACTGCACCACTGGGCGTTTTCCTGATCCTGCGGCGGATGAGCCTGATCGGTGATGCCGTCGCCCACGGCATTCTCCCCGGCGCCGCATTGGGGTTCTGGTTCGCCGGGCTGAGTCTTCCAGCGCTGACCCTCGGCGGGCTCGGTGCCGGCCTGAGCATGGCCGGACTCGCCGCGTGGATCACTCGACGCACCGGCCTGCGCGAAGACGCCAGCCTCGCGGCCATCTATCCCATCTCGCTGGCGAGCGGCGTGCTGATTCTCGGCATCGCCGGCAAGCGACTGGATTTGCTGCACCTGCTGTTCGGCTCTGCACTGGCGGTCGACGGGCCAACCCTTAACGGCATGTTGTGGGTATCAGCGCTTAGCCTGATGGCCATGGCATTAATCTACAAACCCTTGCTCCTCGACACGCTCGATCCGTTTTTCCTGCGCACGGTCAGCCGACTCGGCCCCGTCGCCCATGGCGTGTTCCTGACGCTGGTGGTGCTCAACCTGGTGATCGGTTTCCAGGCCATCGGCGCCCTGATGGTGGTCGGTCTGATGATGCTGCCAGCCGCCGCCTCACGCTTCTGGAGTCGACGCCTGCCGATCCTGATCGCCATCGCCGCGCTCATTGGCTGCGCATCGGTATGGCTCGGTCTGTTGCTGTCGTTCTACTACTCGCTGCCCAGCGGCCCGGCCATCGTGCTGGTCGCCGGTGGCGGCTATGTGTTTTCCGTGGTGTTCGGACCGGTTCACGGTCTGTTGCGCCGCCCGCCTTTGCTCACATCCCAATGAGGTGTTTCCCGATGCGCGCTCTACTCGTGCTGTTCAGCCTGATGCTGTCGATGTCGTTATCGGCGGCGGAAAAACTGCCGGTGGTCACCAGTTTCAGCATCCTTGCCGACATGGTGCATCAGGTCGGCGGTGAGCATATCCAGATCACCGACATGGTCGGCCCTGACGCTGATGCCCACACTTACGAACCCACTCCGGATGACGCCAAGGCCCTGCTCAAGGCGAAACTGATCGTCAAGAACGGGCTGGGTTTCGAGCCTTGGCTGGATCGGCTGGTCGCCAGCACCAACACAAGAGCCCCAGTGATCAGTGCCAGTCGCGGCGTGATTCCGCGCTCGCTGGATGAGGACGGCGAAACCGTCCCCGACCCTCACGCCTGGCACAACCTGGCAAACGCCGAGCTGTACGTTGCCAACATTACCAAGGCGCTGATCGCTGCTGATCCGGCCAACAAAGCCGACTACGAGCGCAACAGCCAGGCCTACCTGAAACAGATCTACGCCCTCCTCGCCCAAGCAAAAACCAAGCTCGGTTCGCTGCCGCCGGGCAACCGCAAGATCGTCACCAGCCATGACGCCTTCGGTTATCTCGGTCAGGCCTACGGCATCGACTTCATGGCGCCACAAGGACTGTCCACCGAACGCGAACCTTCTGCTGCCGAAGTCGCCGCGCTGATCACCCAGATCCGCCAGGCCAAGGTCAAAGCGGTGTTCATGGAAAACATCAAGGACGCGCGCCTGCTGAAACAGATCGCCGACGAAAGCGGCGCACACATCGGCGGCACGCTGTACTCCGACGCCCTCGCCGCCAACGGTCCGGCCAGTACCTTCACCGGGCTGTTCGAATACAACCTCAACACTCTCTACCAAGCCCTGAGCCAGCCATGATCCGAAAAAATCCTTCCGGTGATTTGCCGCAGATTGCCGAGTCTGCCTACGTCGATAAAACCGCGATCATCTGCGGCAAAGTGGTGATCGGCGAAAACGTTTTCGTCGGCCCGTACGCGGTGATCCGCGCTGATGAAGTGGACGCCACGGGCGAGATGGAACCGATCACCATCGGCGCCAATTCGAACATCCAGGACGGCGTGGTGATCCACTCCAAATCCGGCGCAGCGGTGACCATCGGCGAATTCAGCTCCATCGCCCACCGTTCGATCGTGCATGGCCCGTGCACGGTCGGCGACCGCGTTTTCATCGGCTTCAACAGCGTGCTGTTCAACTGCGTGGTCGGTAACGGTTGCGTGGTGCGGCACAACTCGGTGGTCGACGGCCGGGACCTGCCGGACGCGTTCTATGTGCCCTCCACCACCCGCATCGGTCCGGGTACCGACCTCTCGCAATTCCCGCCGGTGAGCGTCAGCGCCTCCGAGTTTTCCGAAGACGTGGCGCGTACCAACGTCGACCTGGTGCGCGGCTACAAAGCCCTGCAGAACGAGTTCTGAATCATGAGCAGTATGTTGATTCGCAATGCGCGGCTGGTGAACGAAGGTCGTCAGTTCGACGCCGATCTGTTGGTCAGCAACGGGCGCATCATCAAGATCGCCGGCAGCATCGAAGGTGAAAACGCGACCCGTGAAATCGACGCCAACGGCCAATGGTTGCTGCCGGGCATGATTGACGACCAGGTGCATTTTCGCGAGCCGGGTGCGCCGGCCAAGGGCAGCATCCACACCGAATCCCGTGCTGCCGTGGTTGGGGGCATCACCAGTTTCATGGACATGCCCAACACCAACCCTGCCACGCTGACCCTTGAAGCGCTGGCCGACAAAAAGCGCCGGGCTGCGATCACCTCGGTGGCCAACTACGGTTTTCACTTCGGTGTCAGTCACGACAATCTGGACACCGTCGCGGCGCTCAATCCCTGTGAAGTGGCCGGTGTGAAAGTGTTCATGGGCGCGTCCACCGGCAACATGCTGGTGGACGACCCGAACACCCTCGAGCGCCTGTTCGCGCAAGTGCCGACGATTCTGCTGGCCCACTGTGAACACACGCCGAGCATCGAAGTGAATGCCGGGAATCTGCGTGAGCGCTACGGCAATCATTTGCCAGCCGATGCCCACGCGCTGATCCGCAATGCGGATACCTGCTTTCGTTCGTCGTCTCTGGCAGTGGATCTGGCGAAACGTCATGGCACTCGTCTGCACGTCCTGCACCTGACCACGGCCCGCGAACTGGCGTTGTTCGAAGACAAGCCGCTGTCGCAAAAACGCATCACCGCCGAAGTCTGCCTGCACCATCTACTGTTCGATGACCGTGACTATCCGAACCTCGGCAACCTGATCAAATGCAATCCGGCGATCAAGTCCCAAAGCGATCGCGACGCCCTGCGCCAGGCACTGCTAAGCAATCGGCTGGACGTGATCGGCAGCGATCATGCGCCGCACACCTGGGCGGAAAAACAGCAAGCGTATGAACAGGCGCCGTCCGGGCTGCCACTGGTGCAACACGCGCTGCCGGCGTTGTTGGAACTGGTGGCGGATGGCGTGCTGCCGATCACCACACTGGTGGCCAAGACCAGTCACCGGGTGGCGGATCTGTTTGCCATTCCGGATCGCGGTTATTTGCGTGAGGGGTATTGGGCGGATCTGGTGTTGGTGCAACCGGAGCCCAAGGGTGTCGCGGTGTCACGCCAGCCGGTTCTGTCGCAATGCGGCTGGACGCCGTTCGCTCAGCGCAGCTTTCGGCATCGGGTCAGCACGACGCTGGTTTCGGGGCAAATTGCGTGGCATGACCATCGGATCCATGACAACTGTCAGGGATTGCCGCTGCGGTTCATGCGCTGAAAAAAACCGCCTCCACTCGATGTGGAGGCGGTTTCGACAGTGACGTTACGCTCTCGGTTTGACCGTACCGCAATCCTGACCCAGCCAGACTGCCCGGGTTTCCAGACTGCCCTTCTGGTTGATCCCGATGGCGTTGAAAGTACCGTTGGCGACGGTGGTGAACTCGCGGTCACTGAGGAACGTCGCGACACCGGTGCCTTGGGCTTTCGGGCAACTGAAGCGGAATTTCCACTGGTTGCCGACACGCTCGGTGATCTGCTGCTTGCAGCCCGACTGTGGATCCGCCAGTGGAATATCGTTGGTCGCCACCTGCTGCGGCGTCAGACAGGCGCGAATGCCCTTGCCGCCGATGTTGATCCCCTGCTTCTCCAGTTCAGCCCGTTGTTGCGGAGTGATCTGGCCCTGAATCTGGCCGAGGATCGACTGCACATCCATCACCTGATCATCGACCTTCACATTGCTCGACGTCATTTCCCACAACCCCGGCTGCAGCATTTGCGCCTGAGCAACCACCGGCAAGGCCAAACCCAGGCCCAGCGCCAAACCCAGCAGACGAACGTTCATTGAAAAACTCCTGATCAGTAGTGGCCGTTAGACGCCGGCCGCCTGTTTCGGTTCATGGCGGACGCTGGCGACTTGAAAACAAATAGCGACAATCGCCCTGGAACATGGTCTGTTAAGCATTGAATCTTCAGGAGCAAGGTTGCCCCATGGATTATTTCGGACCGCACATCTTCGGTTACCTGATCGCCCTGATACACACCCTCGGCTCGATCGCTGCGATCCATGCCGTATTGACCGTACGCACGGCACAAGGCTCGATTGCCTGGGCGCTGTCGCTGATCTTCATTCCCTACCTCACCCTCATCCCGTATCTGGTGTTCGGCCGCAGCACCTTCGATGGCTACATCAAGGCCCGCCGCCAGGCCAACGAACAGATGCGCCAGGCGATTTCCGAACTCAACTGGCGGCCGTGGGTGGAAGAAGCCCTGACCGCCCGCGCCTCGAATGCGTATGACTCGTTGCGGGCGATGCCGAAACTGGGGCGCATGCCGTGCCTGGCCAACAATGAAGTGCGATTGCTGATCAACGGTGCCGCCACCTTCGAGGCGATTTTCCACGCAATCGACCAGGCGCGGGAAGCCGTGCTGATCCAGTTTTTTATCATTCACGACGATCGACTCGGTCAGCGCCTGCGTGACCTGTTGCTGAAAAAAGCGGCCGAAGGCGTGGTGATCCATTTGCTCTATGACCGCATCGGCAGCCACGCCCTGCCCCACAGCTACGTGCAGGCGCTGCGCGATGGCGGCGTCGAGGTCAAAGCATTCGCCACCCGCGGCGGCTGGCTCAATCGTTTCCAGGTGAATTTCCGCAACCACCGCAAGATCGTGGTGGTCGACGGGCTGATCGGGTTTGTCGGCGGCCACAACGTTGGCGACGAGTACATGGGTGAAAAACCACCGCTGGCACCGTGGCGCGATACCCACGTCCAGGTGCGCGGCCCGGTGGTCGCGTGCATGCAGGAGTCATTTGCCGAAGACTGGTTCTGGGCCGCGCGGTCATTGCCGCCGCTGATCCTGCCGGACGCCTACCCGGAGGACGGCGTACTTTGCCAAGTACTCGCCAGTGGCCCGGCGGATGCCTACGAAACCTGCTCGCTGTTCTTCGTCGAAGCCATCCACGCCGCCACCGAGCGCGTGTGGATCACCAGCCCCTACTTCATTCCCGACGAAGCCGTGTTCGCCGCATTACGCCTCGCGGTATTGCGCGGGGTCGATGTGCGTCTGCTGCTGCCTTCGCGTCCCGACCACCGCATCGTCTACGCCGCATCCAGCCTGTACGCGTTCGAAGCGGTGCGCGCCGGCGTGCGGGTATTCCGCTATGAACCGGGATTCCTGCATCAAAAAGTGGTGTTGATCGACAGCGAAATCAGCGCCATCGGCAGCGCCAATCTGGACAACCGCTCGTTCCGGCTGAATTTCGAAGTGATGCTGCTGACCGTCGACAGCGAATTCGCCGCCAGCGTGGAACAGATGCTCAATGACGACTTTGCCCAAGCCTACGAGGTCGCCAAAGAAGAAAGCCGGGAGATCCATCGCCTGCAACAGGTCGGCATGCGGATCGCCCGGCTGATTTCACCGATTCTCTAGGTTCAAGGGTTGTAGATGTCGTCCCTGGTCCACGGCAGTTCATGGCTGCCGTCGGCATGGGCTTTCACGGCGAGAATCTGGTGCAGGTTGATCCAGCCGCGAGCGAATGCGTAAGCGCAGCCCGCCAGGTACAGACGCCAGATACGCAGCGCCTGCTCCGGCACCAGTTTCGCGGCGGCTTCAAGATTGTCCTCCAGCCGTTCGCTCCAGTGGTCCAGGGTGCGCGCGTAATGCAGACGCAGACTTTCGACGTCGACAATCTCCAGACCCGCTTCGCTGATCTCGGCCGAGATCATCGCCAGGTGCGGCAGCTCGCCGTTGGGGAACACGTACTTCTCGATGAAATCCCCGGCACCGCGCCCCACCGGACGGCCATCGGTGTGCTTGGCGGTGATGCCGTGGTTCATCACCAGACCGCCCTCTTTCACCGCGCCGAACAGGGTTTTGCAGTATTCGGCGAGGTTGGCGTGGCCGACGTGTTCGAACATGCCGACGCTGACCACTTTGTCGAAACGCCCATCCTGAGGCAGGTCGCGGTAGTCAAGCAGCTGCAGTTCGACCTGGTCTTCCAGGCCTTCAGCCTTGACCCGCTCACGAGCCAGCGCCAGTTGTTCCTTGCTCAGGGTGATACCGAAGACCTTGGCGCCGAACTCACGGGCGGCGTAACGCGCCAGACCGCCCCAGCCGCAACCGACGTCCAGCAGGTAATCACCCGGCTGCAAACGCAGCTTGCGACACAGGTGCCGGAACTTGGCCTGTTGCGCCTGTTCAAGGGTTTCGCTGCCGGTTTCGAAATACGCGCAGGAATACGCCATGTCGCTGTCCAGCCACAGCTGGTAGAACGCGTTGGACAGATCGTAGTGATAGGAGATGGCCTTGGCGTCGGTTTCCTTGTCGTGGAGCGTGCGCACCGGGTGACTGTCTTCGTCTTCATCGAGCAGCGCGGAGCTCAACTCATCGCACACCCGGATGACCTCGCTGATCGACCCTTCCAGTTCAAGTTTGCCCTCGACAAACGCCGCCCCCAGCGCGTCGAGGCTTGGATGGGTCAACTGGGACACCATCAACGGGTCCTTGACCACGATGGTGACGCTGGGCGTCGGGCCCAGATTGAATTCATGGCCGTCCCAGAGTCGCAGGCGAAGCGGAAGCTGCAGATTCTGTAAGGCCGGTGGAAGTTGCGCGAGCATGGAATATCCCCCTGGTTTCAGACGTCTGATCTGAGGGTAGACCATCCTTGAAAATTAGCAGGCTATCGATCTGATAGTCGCCGACTATCATTCACAGCGGCTGTCACCGCGCGGTCATCCGTGTTTCAGTGCGCCTTCTCAAATGACTGCGAGAGCGGCGCACAGTTCGAAAAATGATCAGTCCGATGCCTTCAGTTTCAGCAGCGGCTCCTGAAAACGCAGCAGCCGGCCAGCATTGCCCAGCACCAGCAGCGTGCTCAGGTTGTGCAGCAATGCAGCGATCATCGCGCCCGCCGCACCGAGCCAGCCGAAGGCCGCGAATACCACGATGGCCAGCGTCCAGCCCAGGCCGATGATCACGTTCACCTGCAAGGTTTTTCGGCACTGACGACTCAGGCGCACACAGGTGCCGAGCCGACGCAGGTCACTGCCGATCAGCACGATGTCGGCTGACGCCAACGCAATGTCCGCGCCGCCCGCGCCCATCGCCACCCCGACGACACCTGCTTTGAGCGCCAGCGAATCGTTGATCCCGTCGCCGACCACCATCGGCCGGAAGCCGTTATCGATTTCCTTGAGCACTCGGTTGAGTTTGTCTTCGGGCAACGCCTGGGCTTCTACTTCATGCAGGCCGATGTCCATGGCCAGGGTTTGCGCAACGCTCTGCCGGTCACCGGTTAACAGCAGTTGCCTCCCCAGCCCGAGGTCACGCAGCTCGCTCAACGCAAATCGCGCTTCCGGTTTGACGGTGTCGGCCAGCAACAGCCAGGCGAGAAATTCGCCATTCAATGCCAATCCGGCAAGCGGGCCATCGTGTTCGGGGATCGCGGTGGTCGGGATGCCCAACTGCGCAAACAGCTCCGGGCGCCCGAGTGCGGCCTCGCCTTGCGCGGTTTTGGCCACTACGCCCAACCCCTGCCGCTCATGAATATCGGTCAGCACCAACACCTCTTCCGCGCTGACCAGTCCGGCCAGCGCGCGGCTGACAGGATGGCTGCTCGCCGCGCCCAGGCTCGCGGCCAGTGCCATTACCGATCCGTGATCCGCTCGCGGGCTGCTGATCGACTGCAAGCGCAGCGTGCCGTAAGTCAGGGTGCCGGTCTTGTCGACGACCAGCGAAGTGAGATCAGCCAATTCCTCCAGGAACGCCGAACTGCGGATCAGAATCCCGTGCCGAGCGGCCACCGCCACTCCGGCAATCGCCGTGGCCGGCGCCGACAACACCAGCGCGCATGGGCATGCCGCCACCAGCACCGCGAGCATCGCCTGCGCATCGTTGGTGATGAACCAAGTGACTGCCGCAAGCAACAACACCAGCACCATGTAACTGCCGGCATAGCGTTCGAGCAAACGGGTGATCGGCGGCTTGGAGCGTTCGGCGTTTTGCATCAGCGCGATGACCTTGCCGAGGGTCGACTCATCCCCGGTACGGGTCACTTCAATTCGCAGCAACCCGTCGAGGTTGATCGCGCCGCCGAACACCGCCATGCCGACAACCGCCTCCACCGGCACCGACTCACCGGTGATCGACGCCGTATCTAGGCTGGCCTGACCGGACACCACCCGACCGTCCGCCGGCACGCGATCGCCGGCGCGCACTTCAACTTTGTCGCCGGCCTTGAGCGCACCATTGTCGACTTCGATGACCGAGCCGTCCGCCTGCACCTTGCGCGCATGGCTGCGCGTCAGTTGGCCGAGGGCATGAATCGCTTCCTGGGAGCCGATCACACTGCGCTCTTCCAGCACATGGCCGAAGATCATGATGATCGGCAACAGCGCAGCGGTGAGCAGATCGCCCGTGGCCCAGGCCCCGATCATCGCCAGGGCGATCAATTGATCAGTGATGCCGTGCAGGCTCGGATAACGCAGGCTGAACCACGCAGAACGCATCACCGGCACCGCGACCAATAAAGAAGCAAATCCGAGCAACAACTGACTGACGCCGGTCTGTTCCGGCATCAACCAGCGCCAGATCAGTCCAAGACCAAGCAAGCCGAGGGCGAGCATCGCCAGGGTCAACTGGCGCGCGGCGCGGCGTTGTTCGGCCGAAGACAACAGGCTCGGAGCGGAGGTGGTGGCAGTCATTGGCTGGCTCCCTGAATGATCAGGCGTGAATCGTCTTTCGGATCGACCGTGGTCACCGAACCGGCCTGGCCGAGAATCTTTGGCATCCGCTCGCGGTACAAACGCAACAGCATTTGTGGATCAGTGCCCTGCTGTTGCGCCTTGGCCAGACTCAGCACCGTCGCCGTGTCGGCGGAGGCTTTGGCCAGGCGCTCACCGGCCTGGGCGTGGGCGACTTGCAGCGTGCGGTCGGCCTGTTCGTTGGCGGACTGGGTCAGCTTTTCAGCGTCCGTGCGGGCATTGGCGACCGCCTTGTCGGCTTGCTGGCTAGCGGTGAGGACGGCGTTGAAAGCACTCACCGCCGGCTCCGGCAGGCTCGATTGCACATCGACCCGCGCCACTTCGATGCCGATGCCCTGACCGCTCGCCTTCAACTCGGCGAGACGTCGGTTGATGCCTTGCACCAGATCACCGCGCAACCGTTCGCGACGTTCGGCGGCCTGATTGTCAGCGCCGATCAACTCGGGCCGCGCCACCAGAATGGTGTCCAGATCCCGCGCAGCCGTCAGCGCAACCGCGCTTCGCGTCACCACTCGATCCAGTGCCGGCAAAACATGTTCGCCTTGCAGCACAAAGTCATAGGGATCGGTGACCTTGTAGAACACCCGCACATCCAGCTGCACAACGCCGGCATCACCGGTGAGCAGATAACCGGAACCGGCCAGCGCGTCACTCAGCGGTGTGGCGAAGGTGGCGACGCGATCCGCCCGCACGGCCCGATCACTGCGCAGCAGATTTTCCACCCGTCGCTCAATGACCCGATCCGCCGCCGGCAACAAAATTACCTGTTCAAACGGCTGCGGCCACGCCAATAGCAACCCGGCATTCTGAATGCGATCCAACGCTCCGAAATGCAAAACCATCGCGCGATTTTGCGGGTCAATCTGCCGCACATTGGAAAATGCCCAGGCCAACGCCGCGAGCACGGTTACTGCGTACAGGGCGAAAAACGCCAGACGTCCCGCTTGAATCCAGGGACTGTTCAGCGAATGTGTTCCACGTGGAACTTCATTCATGGCTGCGTTCCGCTTTTGCTGTCGAGATTGGGCGGACCGTCGACCAACACCCGGAATGGCGCGGCGTCGGTGCGCAGGATCAGCTTGGTGTCTGGCGAAACGATGGTGCCCAGGGTGTCCAGCGAACGCAGCAAGTTGTACAGCTGCGGCGAACCGGCGTAAGCACGTCCGTAAATCTGCGCCGCTTCCACCCGCGATTGGGCCTCGATATCGGCGGCTTTCACCGTGGCATCAGCTTGCACGATTCGCGCATCGCGTTCGGCGGCGGAGCGGATTTGCGCCGCTTCACGCTTGCCGACGGCGGTGCGTTCGGTGGCGATGGTTTCACGCTCGGCACGCATCCGGTCAACCGTTGCAGTCAAGGTCACCGATGGCAATGTCAGCCGTTCGATGCCCACCTGCACCACGCGCACCCCGTAAGTGGCGAGCAGTTGCTGATCGATTTGCTGACGCAGCTGCGCTTCAAAATCGGCGATGCGAACCTGACTGGCATCGGTGTTCACCAGATTGGCCAGATCGAAACTGCTGGCCGTGGTTTCCAGCGCCGAGCCGACAAACGTCCGAATCTGCCGCGCCGCTTCGTCCGGCTGGTTCTGCACGGCGCGCATGAAGCGCTGCACGTTGTCGGGGTCGCCTTGTACCTGCCAGGCGACGTACGCCTGAACGATGATGCGCAAACCATCGCGGGTGCCGACGTCCTGCAAGCCGCTGGAGGTCGTGCGCAAACGCAGGTCTACCGGAATCGCCGCTTCGAACGGTGCCGGCCAGCGCCAACTCAGACCCGGTTCCAGCAACACGCGGGACGGGTTGCCAAACCGCGTGATGACCGTGGCTTCACCGGAGCGCACTTGCACCAGGCTTGCCGCCGCGATGGCAAAGGCCACCAGTAACGCTGCCCAACCCATGCGTTTCCAGGGAAAAGGCCCCGCCTCTTCCGGCGCGCCGTGGTGATGGTGATGATGCCCGTGATGGTGATGACCGCCGCCATGAGCATGATCGTGGCCGCTGTGGTCATGGTGATCGTGAGTGTGCGACTGGCTCAATGGGTGGCTCCTGGCTGAGCGGTGGTGCGCGCCGGGTCTGCCGGCAGCGTGAACGTACGCAGATCGATGGTCGGCGCATTACTGCTGCCGCCCAGGCGATGGTCGAGTACCAACAGTTTGGCTTTGCTCAAACCCTGGCTGAGTTGGCTGAGGTATTGCTCCAGCACGAAGGCTTGGCCGGCGCTGGCGTAGGCCTTTTGTTCGGCGCTGAATTTCAGGTCCGCCGCCCGGGCGGTGGCATTGATTTCGTGGGCGTTGGCAGTGGCCTGATCCCGAGCGAGACTGGCCTGCAATTGCGCCTGGTTACTCGCTTCGGCAGCAGCGCCGCGCTCGCGGGAGATCAATGCCTGAGCGCCGATCTGTGCCGCTTGCACGCTGTGATAGGCATTGGCCGCCCCTGCCGGCGGGTGAATCGCTTCGACCACCGTGGCGAGAATTTCCACGCCGCTGTCGAGTTTCTGCAGATCGCCTTGCACGGCGCGGCCGATTTCTTCGGCGAGCCCGGTCCTGTCCTCGCCAAGCAATCCGTCGAGAGTACGCGAGGCAAAGTCATGCACCAGAATCCGGCTGGCGGTGCTGCGGATCAGCGTCGGTACATCGGCGCTGTTGTAGGTGGCGGCCAGCGCGGCTTGATCGCTCAGTCCTATGCGATAGACGAAGCGCACATCCATGTTGACGATCTGAAAGCTCTGCTGATCGCCACGGCTGCTGGCGATAACCTGAGACTTGTCGTTGACGTGGCTGGCGTCCCACAAACGATTCGCGGTGAAAGGCGCCGGCCCTTCTGCCGGGTCCAACTGCGCGGGCGTCGGGTTCTCGCCGACGCTGGTCGCCAGTTCGTGCACAACACCATTTTCAACATTCAGCACGCGCCCCAGCGGCCAGGGTAAACCGGCGTGCAAACCCGGACCGAAAACCTGCACCGGTTTGCCGAAGCGCTCGTAGATGCCACGGCTTTGCAGCGGAATTTCGTGAAGGCCGGTGAGCAGCCAACCCACCGCTGCCACCAGCAGCAACACCGGCAAGAAGGCGCGACGCATGTAACTGAAGGCCCAGATCTGACGCAGATCGATGCCGAAACGGTTGTGCAATTCGTGCTGCAATGCGAGCAACGGTTGTGGCGGCCAGCGCAGCAAATCGGCGACGAAACTGCGCGCCAGCAATACCGGTTCGAGTTGTTCGCGGCGCGGGCTGAACAGCGACAGCAGCGCACGCAGCAGTAATTCCAAGGCAACCAGTCCCGGCAGAATGCCGATCAACACTGCCAGACGCACCGGCCAGATTGCACTCTCACTGGCGAAAAGCAGGCACAACGCGCCCAACACCAGACTGATGATCGCCACTCGCGTCAGTTGCGCCAGCGCTCCGGCCTCGGGCCATTGCGCCGGGTTTTCCTGCGCCAGTTGCCGCTCCAGCACCAGCAGAGCGAATGCCAGGAGCAAAGCGATGGCCGCGCCAACCGTGGCAGACAAGCCCACACCCGCCGCCGGCAACGCCAGATTCCATATTTGCTCGATGCTCAACAGCACCAGTACCGACCACCCGCCCAACCACAATGTGGCCGCGCCAATCTGCCTGAGCAGGTGCAGACTGCGCTGGCTCATGCGATCCAGCAGGCGCTCGTACCAGCCTTGCGGCGCTGGTTCCTCAGCAGCCGTCACCGGCACGACGGGATTGATCACCCGCGCCCGCCAGCGCGTCACCCACCACGCCGATTGCAACCCGGCCACCAGCACCAGCAACGCCGCGCTCTGATTGACCAGCAATGCGGGCCACAGCGATTGCGGCGCAAACAGGCCGACGAAAAATGCCAGCCCCCATCCCGCCCCGGCCAACACGCCCAGACCGATCGCCAGGCGACGCAAACGCCGGCCCTGCGTCGCCGCTTGCTGAAAGCGCGGCATCGCGGTCACCTGCGTGCCTTCATCCAGATCGACTTGCATATCCCCCCAAAACCCTTGGCTTTCCACACATATCGTTACGATATAACGAAAGTCGTGAAATATTTGTACTCATTTGCGCCATTCAAAGATGCGCAACCTGTCGCTTGCCTGAAGCCTTGACCGAAATGTCTGGAAACGCACATATTACGTTCGTAATTTTCAGTGCGAACTACTTTTACCGATCCGCATCCTTAAGCCAGGAGTGAGAGCATGAGCAACTATGACGTGGTGATTCTGGGCGGCGGCCCCGGCGGTTATAACGCAGCGATCCGCGCCGGCCAGTTGGGCCTCAAGGCCGCGTGTGTCGAGGGCCGCGCCACGCTGGGTGGCACCTGCCTGAACGTCGGCTGCATGCCGTCAAAGGCGCTTTTGCACGCGTCCGAGCTGTACGAAGCGGCGCTGGGTGCGGAGTTCGCCAACCTCGGCATCGAGGTCAAACCCACGCTCAACCTTGCGCAAATGATGAAGCAGAAAGACGAAAGCGTGAGCGGCCTGACCAAAGGCATCGAATTTCTGTTTCGCAAAAACAAAGTTGACTGGATCAAGGGCTGGGGCCATATCGACGGCCCCGGAAAAGTCAGCGTGACCGGCGATCAGGGCAGCCGGATCGAGCTCACCGCCAAGGACATCGTCATCGCCACCGGCTCCGAGCCCACTCCCCTGCCCGGTGTGGAGATCGACAATAAGCGCATCCTCGACTCAACCGGCGCGCTGTCCCTGAATGAAGTACCCAAACATCTGGTAGTGATCGGCGCGGGCGTGATCGGCCTCGAACTTGGCTCGGTCTGGCGCCGGCTCGGCGCGCAGGTAACCGTGGTGGAATACTTAGACCGCATCTGCCCCGGCGTCGACGGCGAAGCCGGCAAAACCCTGCAACGCTCGCTGAGCAAACAGGGCATCAGCTTCAAGTTGAGCTCGAAAGTGACCAGCGCCACCTCCTCGGCCACTGGCGTACAGCTCAGCGTCGAACCCGCCGCTGGCGGCAGCGCGGAAATCCTCGAAGCCGATTACGTGCTGGTGGCCATCGGTCGGCGTCCGTACACCCAGGGCCTGGGCCTGGAAAATGTCGGCCTGAGCACCGACAAACGCGGCATGCTCGCCAATAAACAGCATCGCACCGAAGCACCCGGCGTGTGGGTGATTGGCGACGTGACGTCCGGGCCGATGCTCGCGCACAAGGTCGAAGACGAAGCCATGGCCTGCATCGAGCAGATCGTCGGCAAGGCCGGCGAGGTCAATTACGACCTGATTCCCAACGTGATCTACACCCGCCCAGAGCTGGCCAGCGTCGGCAAGACCGAAGAGCAACTGAAGGCCGAAGGCCGGGCGTACAAGGTCGGCAAATTCCCGTTCACCGCCAACAGCCGGGCGAAGATCAATCACGAGACCGAGGGCTTTGCCAAGGTCATCGCCGATGAGCGCACCGACGAAGTCCTCGGCGTGCATCTGGTCGGGCCGAGCGTCAGTGAAATGATCGGTGAGTTCTGCGTGGCCATGGAATTCAGCGCCTCGGCCGAAGACATCGCGCTGACCTGTCACCCGCATCCAACCCGCTCCGAAGCGTTGCGTCAGGCGGCAATGAATGTCGAGGGGATGGCGACGCAGATGTAAGCACTGTGCGAATACTTCCCGCGCAATGCGGGAAGTATCAGGACGGCAGATGCCCCAGCGGTAACGCGCCGGGCGTCTTCACTGTGTGGATCGCAAAATTGCTGCGGATATCGCTCACCCCCGGCAGCTTCAACAGACATCCGGTGAGGAAGCGGTCATAAGCGCGCAGGTCCGGCACCACCACTTGCAGCAGAAAGTCTGATTCTCCGGACACCAGGAACGCCGAAATCACCTCCGGCAACGCCGTCACCGCCCGGTGGAACGCCTCAGCCTGTTCATCGTTGTGGCGCTCGACCTTGACCCCGACAAACACCGTCAGCCCCAACCCCACTTCATCACGATCCAGATTGGCCTGATAACCGCGAATGACTCCGGCCTCTTCGAGCATGCGCACCCGGCGCAGGCACGGCGATGCCGACAGACCGATTTCATCAGCCAGCTGCACATTGCTAAGGCGCCCGTCCCGTTGCAGCGCGGCGAGAATCTTGCGGTCGAAGGCATCCAGTTTCATGGTTGGCAGATCCTGATGGTTTAGGCGGTGAAAGTGCGCAGATTATGCCAATTCATCCGCCCTTAGAAGCTGATTACGCAACCACCTGCCCTGCCCTTCGGCCCTAGACTGAGGCGACCGAATCGACAACGAGAGGGGTGCGACATGGCGAGTCTCTGGCTGTTTTTCCTGGCGTTGGGGGTGGTCTATCTGCTGCCCGGCCCGGACATGATCCTGCTGTTGCAGACCGGCGCCCGCCAGGGACGCGGCGCAGCGCTGGCCACAGCGATGGGCCTGGCGATTGCCCGAGGTTGCCACGTCGCGTTGGCGGCGTTGGGTTTGGCGGCGCTGTTCAAGGCGGCGCCGTGGACGTTCGATGCCGTGCGGATCGCCGGGGCGGCGTACTTGCTGTGGATCGGCGTTCAATGTCTGCGCACCACGCTGTTGCCGGATCTGAACGCCGACACCGTAACGGACAGTCATGCGCAGTGGTACGCAGCCATCCGTCGCGGCCTGCTGACCAATCTGCTCAACCCGAAAGCGTTGCTGTTCTGTTCGGTGCTGCTGCCGCAATTCATCGTGGCGAATGGCGCACCGGTGCTGACGCAGTTTGCGCTGCTCGGCGCGATGTTGGTGGGCGCAGGTCTGCTGTTCGACAGCGCCTACGCCCTGACCGGCGCCGCGCTGGGCCGCTGGCTGAAACACAGCCCGACAGCCCAGCGAGTGCAACAGTGGCTGTTCGGCAGCCTGTTGATCGGCTTCGCCGTTCGCCTGACGTTTGTCCAGCAGGCTTAAGGTTTGCGGGCCTTGCGTTGGCGGCGAGCAATCAGCAACAACGCCACGGCAGTGAAGGCCACAATCGCGCCGATCTGAACCGGCCACTTGTACGGGCGCAGTGTCGAACGCACCGAATCGGTCACCTGAGTGACGTAGCGCTTGTCGGCGTTTTCGAAGTCCGGATAAGGACATTGATGGCCGAAATCCACGGCCCACGGTACGTACGGCCCTTCGTCGACATAACGTTTGTACAAGGCGCTCTGCTCTTCCAGGCTGCTGTTCCAGCCCGCCGCCGAGCACAATACGGCGGCGAATGCCTGACTGGTGTGCGGCAGATTATCCGCCGCACGACTGGCCAGCGCCGTCGCGACGAACCGATAGTGATAACGCTCATCCGGCTGCGCCTCACTGGCTTTCTGACGTTGCACTTCGGCTTCGCTCACCAGCGGCCCGACTTTGAGCTCGGCATTTTCCAGGCTGTAGTTGCCGCCGAATGTCGCGTAATCCGGGGCCATTTCGTAGCCCAGAATGTCCATGCCCCACTCACGGGCCGTCCACGCGGCATTGAACAGCGCGCTGGCACGCTTGGTCGGCCACCATGCCGAATCCGCCTTCAGGCGTTGCTCACCATAGAGCCGGGCCTTGTTCTGCAGATCGGCGCTGTCGAAATAGCCGACCGCCTCTTCATAACGCCCCTCACGCAGCAACCGCCGCCCCAGCAGATTGCGCAGGCTTGCGGCCACCGGCAGCGGCACGTAATTGTCGCGATCCTGCTGACTCAGCGCGGGCGGTGCCGGGACATTGGTATCGACGTAGTTTTTCAGTTCTTCGACCGTCAGCACCCGCTCGGCCACGGTCGCGGCGTCGAACCAGTAAATATTCCGGCTGCGATACAACTGGTCAAAAGCCTGCAGATACTCGCCACGTTGCAGCGCGAGAATCGCGCTTTCACCCTCGACCCGGCACTTGGGCTGCACGCTTTCGAGATTCCAGTCGGCGGTGCGCCGCTCACCCCAGGATTCGTCCTGCGGGAACGCTTGCGCGGCTTTTGCGTAGGCCGCAGCTGCTGCGTTCCTGTCGCCGTCGCGCACCGCCAGTTTTGCCCGCAACCACCACGCCAGGCCACTGTCGCCAGCGTGTTCGAGGAACGCCTTGGCACTGGCGTAATCGCCTTGTTGGTAATTCATCGCCGCCAATCGATCAGCGTTGTCGAGGCTGCCGCGCGTGCTCGCTTGCAGGGCCTTGACCAGCTTCTTCTCGTTCGGCGGCTCATCGCCAAACGACCAGCCCATCCGGCTGATGAGCGAGGCGGTCACCAGTTGCTGCACCGCTTCGCCGCGCAGCAATTTCGCCAGCCGGTCTTCGGGCTCCTCGGCCAGCTCGTTCATCAATTGTTTGAGCGAGGTGTAACCGACGTTCGAGCCGTGCAGGTTCTGCGCGGCATAGAGCTTGATGGCATTGTTCCAGTCACCTGCCGTGCGCAGCGCCCGCGCCTCTTCGCCGAGGCTGGCCACGCCGAGTTCCAGCGGATCGCTGAAACCGTCGATGCTCAATTGCCGGGTCTGGCGGAAGGCTTCGATGGCGTTCTCCAAAGCTAGTAGCGCATCCCCGGCTTCGCTGCTCATGGCAAAGAATGCCCGGCCCAGTGAATAAGCCGCCCAAGTGCTGCGCAACGCGCGCTGATCGGCCGGCAGCGCCAGCAACTGACGGAAATACTCGACAGCCAGTTGATGGTCACCGGCGCCGAACGCCACGGCGCCCGCCACATATAGACGCAGTTCCGCCGGCAGGCTCGCGCCCTGCACGTCGACCTGACGCGCATCGGTCAGGCTGCGCAGTCGTTTGACCAGTGCCTGCTGTTCAGGTGTCAGACCGATCTGCTCGGCCTTGTCGCGCACCTCGGCGGGTTCTGGCGCCTCGGCGTAGATGTCATCCGGATTATGGGTGGCGGCGGTGACGTTCTTCAGCCCGGCAATGGTTTTGCCGAGACGACTGATCTCGAACCTGAAGTTGCCCTCCGGCAGTTCCGCCAGCGATTGCCCGCGATCGTCGAGCAGACGCATCGGGAAATCAGGGCCGCAGGCCAGGGCCGATCCCAGCGGCAGGCTGAGACTCAGACAAAGCAGATGGCGGGGCCAGTTACGGGTCAACATGCGAACCTCCTTGATCAATATTTGCGCAGCGTGCCCAACCGATCGCCCGCTGCCCGCCCGCCGGCAATCGGCCGTCGCGCAGGCGGGTGAAGGTAAGCAGATCCGCTGTCTGTTGCAACGCGTAACCGGCGAGCGCGTCAGCCCCTTCGCAGCTCCGGGCCTGGATGGTGATGCGGGCGGGCCAGGTGCTGTCGAGGTTACCGACGTTACGCAAGGTGATGTCATTCACATCGTTCTGTTCGGTGAACACCAAGCCGAGCTGGCTGTTCAACGCATCGCCTCGGGCGACCGCACGCAGCGTGCTCAGGCTCCAGGCTCTGCGGTCGTTGGCCAACGGCAGCCGAAACCAGATCAGACCGGCCAGATGCGCCGGGCGATCCTCGCGTAATGCTTTGGCCAACCGGCCCAACTGTTGTGGATCGGCCAGCAATTCGCGTCGCTGGCCGCCACGTTCGAGCGGCACTTCACTTTCCACCACCGGGGCGCCATCGGTATTCGCCAGCAACGCCACGCCGTAGGCCGGCAGCGCCAGATAAAACGGCTTGTTGGTCACCCGCGCCCAGGCCTTGGCCCAGCGCTGCGCCTGCTCGGGATCGAACAGACCGTGACGCGGATCGCTGACGGCGTGCACCTGCAACACGCTGCTGTCGACGGTCGCCAACAGCGCCGGCAATTGCGGGCTGTCGAGCCAGGCGGGCAATGCGGTGATGCTCAGGGGCAGGCTGGCCGGCAATGCGCCGCGCAAGTGGGTGAGGAATTCGATGTAAGCGGGCAGTCGGGCACTGCCGGCGTCATGGTCGATCTCGACGCCGCTCAGGTTCAGCCCCTGCCCTTGCCAGTCGGCAAGTACTTGAAGGATTTGCGCCGTGACCGCTTGCGGGTCGAGCGCCTTGAGCTGGCCGTCGAGGCGAATTACTGCGATCAACGGCCGGGCATCGCGTTTCAGCAGTGCGGTATCGATTCGTGCCCGACTCCATCCAGCCTGCGGAAAGGCTTGCAGCGCCAGCACCCGCAGTGTGGAGAAATCAGCGTGGCTGTCACGCAATGCCGCCTCGTGGGCCGGCGTCCATTGGCGTTGCCAGATATAGAGTTGTTGATCGAGCGGCAGCGCGTCCTGCCGCTCGCAGCCACCCGACAGCAACAGCGCTGCCAGCAAGACCGAACCACTCAAGATAAAACGCATAGCTGTGCAAACCCCGACCTCACGAGGCTGCAAGGTTACACAAAAAAGCGTTACGGCTTGCGCGCGATGATCACCTGACTCTTCGCCACCACCGCATCCAGCGCTTCCTTGATCTGCGCACCACGCGGCGAGTCCAGAACGGTTTTCCAGGTTTGAGCCCAGTGGTTGAGCATCGGGTGATCGGGGCTGCTCAAGTCAACCTTGGCTTCCCAGAACAGCAGCATCCACATCGACCAGTAAAAACCGTATTGGCTGTGGCTGATGATCTCCAGGCCGGCGTTGCTGACCATTGCCTTGAACTGCTCTTCACTGATGATCCGGATGTGGTTGGGCTTCTGGAAATACACCGGCGCGGCGATGTCCTTTTGCAAGTCTTCGGAACTTGGGTGCGGCACGCTCAACAGGTACAGCGCTCCTGGCTGGCCGACCCGCACCAGCTCGGAAAGAAACTGCGCCGGGTCATCGACGTGTTCGATGACTTCAGTGGAGACCACACGGGTTGCCGTTCCATCAGGAATGGGTAGCGGGTTGCAATCTGTGACATGACACTCGACGCTGCGCGCCGGGGTATCAACCAGACGTTGGCGGGTGGCTTCGATTTTGGCGGCATCGATATCGGCAACGATAATTCGCGCGCCGCGCCGGGCGCAGAACTGCACGTTGCCTCCGTCACCGCAGCCAACATCGATCAAGGTATCGTCGGCCGTCACCGGGAAGCCTTTGAACAACTCGCCGGTTTCCTGATTGAACCAGCCGCTGAGCATCGCATCGTGCAGGCCGAGCATGAATGGATCGATACGCTCAGGTGCCGCAGCAACAGGTTGCACAGGCGCAGGTGCAGCCGGCGCCGCCGTGAGTTTCTTCAACAGTCTCAACATGAGGTGGCTCCAGAGGATGGGGCATTGATGCGCGATGTTCCGAGGCGTTGGACCAGAGCGGCGCCACGATTACGCATGGGCATTTCGATCAAGCGGTAATTGAGTTCACTGAGCAGCACGATCAAGCCACCGGCGATCAACAGTGTGATGATCGGGTGCCCGGCCGGACTCGGCAGCCCGGCGACCTGCAAGCGAAAGATCAGCTCACGCACTAACTGGTAAGCCGGAATGTGGATCAGGTAGATTCCGTAGGAACGGCTGCCAATCCAGCCCATCAGTCGTTGCAGACTGCCTGCCGGCATCAGGTAGTCGCGATTGTACGAAGCGATCCACACCAGCACCGCGCTGAGCACGGCGATCGAACCGATGCGGTAACTGGCAAACGTGAAACGATCAGTGGCCATGAAGCTCAACAGCGCGCCGATAACGATCAGCGCCGACAAACCGGCCCACGGCTGCCGCAGAAAGGTCGGTTCCCAGCGCCGGTAACCTGGCTGCGTGGTCCACATCGCCAGCAGCACCCCCAGCGCCAGGGCGTCAGTGCGCACCACCATCAGCATCGGCGTGCGCACGGTGAACAATTGCACTGCGACCAACGCCAGCAGTACCCACACCAGGTGTTTGCGACACAGCACGATCAGCAGTGGAAACAGCAGATAGAACTGCTCCTCCAGCGCCAGGCTCCAGTACACGAAACTGCTGCCGTACTCGTAATGGAAAAAGCTGTCGGCAAAGCGGAAATTGGCGTACTGGAATACCCCGGCCAACGTCGCCTGCACGTTGGCAGACAAAGTACCGAATGCACCCGAGCGGTTGAGAAACAGGCACCCGAGCAGCATCAGCGCAAGCCACAACCATGCCGACGGCAACAGCCGAAACGCTCGGCGCAGCCAGAATCCACGTATCTGCTGCCAATACTCCTGCCGCGTGCTGCAACTGCGCATGGCCGGGATCAGGCCCCGGGCAATGACAAATCCGGAAATGGCGAAAAAAAGATCCACACCCCACCACGGCTGCGCCCAGCCGTGAATGTTAACCAGCAGCGGCACCGGGTCGGTAAACAGGCTGCCTTGCAAGTGGTGAAACAACACACCGAGTACCGCTATCGCACGCAGCACCTCGATGTCCATGATCCGCCTGGCGCTCATGAGGCCCCCCCGGGGTTCATGGGCTTGCGGGCAATGATCACCTGACTTTTTGGCATGAACTGGTCGAGCACCTGCTTGATTGCCGGCCCGTCGGGCTGGGCCAGCAAGTCTTGCCAGGTCTTGGCCCAACCCTGCATCAGGGGCGCAAACGGTGCCTGGATCCGGTCGCGCACTGCGCCACCCGCGTCGACACCGGCAGCCCGTTCAGTGGCCCAGAAAAAGATCATGCTCATCACCCAGAAAAAGCCTGTGGCCTGACGATGCTCGATCACCAGGCCCGCGTCCTGCACCAGTGCCGCGAATCGCTCCTCGGTAAAAATCTGCACGTGATTGGGCGACTGGTAATAACCCGGCGGAGCAATGCCTTTCTGCAAATGCTCGCCCACCGGCGCCGGCACGCTGAGCAGGTACTGGGAACCCGGCCGACCCATGCGCACCAGTTCGGCCATGAACAACTCGGGCTGGTCGATGTGTTCCAGCACTTCCATGCAAACCACTTTGCTCGCGCAACCAGTGGTCAGCGGCAGCGGCAGGCTGTTGCTGACCAGCCCGAGGCTCGTCGCACCGCCTTGGGCTTCAACCTGACGTGCGAGGTCACGCACCTTGTCATGTTCACTGTCGGTGAAGATCACCGACGCGCCCTGGCGCACCGCGAACATCGTCGCTCCACCCTCGCCGCAACCAACGTCGAGCAGGGTGTCGTGCGGGCCGATGGCAAAGCCTTTGAGCAGTTCACCGGTGTCGTTGAGAAACCAGCCATCGAGCACTGCATCATGCAGCCCGACATCGCGCGGCGAGAAACCCGGCGATACGACCTCGTCTGCAACCCGAGCTTCGCTTAACACTGCAGGCTGCACTTGAAACGGTGAAAACAGTCGTCCAAGCAATCTGCCGATCATGCGCCCGATACCCCCAGCGCAGAGCCAGCACGTAACTCGACCGCACGCTGGAGAAAAATACGCAACCGCTGCTCGGCCACGGCCTGACTGCAAAATGCCTGCAGGCTCTCCACTGCCTGCGCCGACATCTGCGCATAACGCAACGGTTCATTTTTGGTCACCGCATAACTGGCGCGATACGCCTCGCACAACGACGTCCAATTGGTTGCATAGCGCAGCGTGCGATAAGCGCCGCGTGGATCGTGCGGCCACGCAGTCAGTTCGTCAGTGGACTCGATCACAAACGCATTGTCACAGCTCAAGTAATCGATCATCGCTGTGGTGCGTGGCGCGACCGCCGGTTTGCCACAGGACATGAACTCCATCAGCGGCAGACATTGACCTTCGCCATAAGAGGTGTTGACCACGTAGCGGGTTGCCTGCACCAGGCGCTCGTAATCCGGGTCAGCCAGATAGCCGTAGATCAGCACAATGCGGCAGCGATAAGGCTGGTTCTTGTAAAGGTGGTGCAGAATATCGGTGAGCGCTTCTGCAGCGTCATGGTGAGTGAGCTTGAGCACCAGTGTCGCGTCTTCAACCTCGCGGAACACCACGCAAAAGGCGCTGATCATATCCTCCCAGTTCTTGCGTCCATCGCTGGGATTGAACACCGAGGTGTAAACCACGCCTTCGAGCAACAACTCCTGCTCGCGCAGTGGCGCGGCGAAATCGATGCCCGAACTTTTACGCACATGCACCGGTCCGTAGGCACTCAGGTCCAGCTGCCGACTGTCGGCTACCAACCCCTTGATCTTCAACAGCACCGAGTCCATCGGTGGCTGCTCGCGCAATTGCGCGCCACGCGCAGCGAACCGGTCCCACACCGGCGCGGGAACCGCGACGACTGGATAATCGGCGCTCATCGCTTCGCGTACCGATTCGACCGTGTAAGTGGAATGAGTGATCGCGGCGCCACATGCACGCAAAACCGTGCGCCAGTCATTACGCGGCTCGCCGGCGAACGGCTCGTTGGGAATAGAACTGAATTCCCAGGCGAACACCGGCAGTGTCGGGCAGGCCAAGTGCATCGGGGTACGATGTGGCGGCGAGAACGACAAAAACACGCAGGGCTCTCCGTTGGCCAGGCAGGCCTCGTACAACGGATCGACTTCGCGCTCGGGATCAACCACTTCGATCACTCGCCCAAGACGTTCAAGCACCGGACGATATTCCTTGAGCACGAAGTAATAGCTGTACTCCGAACGGCCGAGATTTTGCGCAATGGTGTGCTGGTTGGTTTCCGAATAGATGATGATCAGCATCAAGCGTTATCCGTGATCGGGGCGCGATTGCCGGCCTGTGACTCAAGTGAGAAAAAGTCTGCCAGGCGCTGTTGCAGGGCTGGCATCGCGCAGAAATCGTGCATGCGATCGATGGCCGCGAGCGACATGCGTTGATATTCCTGCGGTCGGGTTTTGGCCATCCGATAGCTGTTTTCATAGGCGCTTTTCAGCGAGCCCCAGTCGAGTCTGTGGCGCAGCGTGCGGAACAGGATTCGCGTGTCCTGGGGCCATGTCGTCAGCTCTTCGCTGGACTTGACCACAAACGCCACCGAATCATCTATGTAGTCGTGCATCGCCGTATGGTCGGGGGCAATGACCGGTTTGCCGCTGGCCATGAACTCCATCAGCGGCAGACACAGACCTTCACAGTGCGAAGCATTGACATAGAAACTGGTTGCCTGGTGCAGTCGTTCATATTGCTGCTCGTCCAGATAACCCTGGAGCATGACCACACGGCAGGCAAATGGCGCCAGTTGCGCGAGTGGGGTCATCAATTTGGCGTAACTGGAAGCCAGATCGTTCTGCGTCAGTTTCAGCACCAGGGTGGCATCGGGGGTATCACGAAACGCCCAGCAGAATGCGGTGAGGATCTGCAGCCAGTTCTTGCGACCATCCGCGGGATTCAGGACAGCGACGTAGACCACTCCATCGACCGTGGTTTCAACCAGAGATGAGGTGGTCGGCATATCCCGTGGCGGAGGCTGAACCGCAGCAGGCACAGATTGCGCACCGGCGATGGCCGGCAGGCGCTTGCCGAGCCAGTCATGCATGTGATCCGGGAGCAGGTCGCGAATGCCCTCCCAGTACCAGTTCTGCAGATAGGTAACCCGCGCCACCGGCGCGACTTGCTTGCGAATCAGATCCAGTGCCCACAGGCGCAAGTAATGCCGAGCAATCACATATCGCCGACGCAGGGTCAGCGCCGGGGGACGCGTAGCCTCGGCTTCGGCGAGTTGCTCGGGCGTTGGTAGCAGGTTGTCGGGGTGCAGATCGAGCAACCGGGAATCGAAAATGCAGCCCTTGAACGCGAGCGTGACGCCGGGATTTACCGCTGCACTGACGTGTCGTTCGCGAATGCCTGCGAAGGTTTCCCACAGAGGCGTCGGCAATACCAGCACGGGGAAGTCGTCACCCATGGCCTGACGGATTGCTCTGGCGGTGTGGGTCGATAACGTGATCGCCCGCCCCTGACGCGCGAACATTTGTGTCCAGTCCTGACGGGGTTCGTCATCCCACTGCTCATCGGGGATCGAATCGAACTCCCAAGCGACTACGCAGATGGTCGGGCATTCAAGGTCGGCAGGGGTTTTCTGCGGAGGCGAAAACGAGAGAAAAACGCTGTCCTCGCCGGCGGCGAGCAATTGTCGATGGAGGGGGTCGACCTCGGCTGTGGAAGACACCACGTGCACCCGCCCAAGACGTTCAAGCATTGGGCGATAGGCCTTCAGCACAAAGTAATAACTGTATTCGGGACGTCCAAGACTCTGGCTGATCGAGCTGTCGTTGACATCCGAGTAAAGAATGAAATTCATGGCATCCCACGGTGAGATCACCATCCCGGCGTCCTCACATAATGACGAACTGGCGTCGGGCACAACCGGCATCCCCGGAAATCGGCCTTCAACTTACAGCTCGTCTTTGTTCTTGTTTTGAGTGGTCAGTTTCACTGTGACGCATGCTCGTCCAAAACTACCCGGAGGATCGCGCCGAGGGGCATTCTAAACACATCCCCCAAGGATTCGGGAACCGCCCGGCGAGAAAAACCCGACTAGTCTGACGAGAACTGACCAGTCACGATTTGCCCGGTTGAAATTGCTGCGCAATTGGCACAGATTGGCAACCAAACAAATACAACAACGACTTCACCCGTCTTCTGACATGGTTTTTCTCTTGGTCTGACAGACATCCCCTTAAAGCCTGTGGGAAGAGGTGAAAGTTAAAGACCGAGGGGTCGCTGTTTGAAAAAGAGTCTGTTCATCACGGGCCTCAGCGGGTTCGTAGGACAACACATCCAGTCACGTCTGCATGGGGAAGACGCGTCGTGGCAACTGCTGCCTGCCACCTCTGCCTATGACCTGACAAAACCGGACAGCCTCATCGATCTGTGGCCGCAGCTGCCCGATGCGGTCATTCACCTGGCTGGCCAGACCTTTGTCCCCGAAGCTTTCCGCGACCCGGCACGTACGATCGACATCAACCTGCTCGGCACCCTGAACCTGTTGCAGGCACTCAAGACCCGTGGCTTCAAGGGCACGTTCCTGTATGTCAGCTCGGGCGACGTCTACGGCCAGGTTGAAGAAGCCGCACTGCCGATCACCGAACAACAACCGCCCTGCCCGCGTAATCCTTACGCCGTGAGCAAGCTGTCGGCCGAATTCCTCAGCCTGCAATGGGGATTGAGCGAAGGCTGGCCGGTGCTGGTGGCGCGTCCGTTCAACCACATCGGCACCGGGCAGAAGGACAGCTTCGTCATCGCCAGCGCCGCGCGGCAGATCAATCGCATCAAGCAAGGGCTGCAGGCACCGCAGCTGGAAGTCGGTGACATCGATGTCACCCGCGACTTCCTTGATGTCGGCGACGTGGTCTCGGCCTATTTCGCGCTGCTGGAAAAAGGCACGCCGGGGCAGGTCTACAACATTTGCTCCGGACATGAGCAAAGCATCCGCAGCCTCATCGAACAGCTGGGCGATCTGGCCGAGGTCGAGTTGCAACTGGTTCAGGATCCGGCACGCATGCGCCGCGCCGATCAGCGTCGCGTCTGCGGCAGCCATCAACGGCTGGCCCGGACCACAGGATGGACGCCGCAAATCACTACACAACAATCCCTGCGGGCGATCCTGTCCGACTGGGAGACGCGAGTACGACAAGAATGACAAAAAGTGCATTGATCACAGGGATCACCGGCCAGGACGGCGCCTATCTGGCCAGACTGCTGCTCGACAAGGGCTACAAGGTTCACGGCCTGGTGGCACGGCGCAGCAGCGACTCACGCTGGCGCCTGCGCGAGATGGGCGTTGAAGCCGATATCGTTTACCTGGACGGCGACATGGCCGACGCCTGCTCGGTGCAGCGTGCGGTGATCAAATCGGCACCGGACGAGGTGTACAACCTGGCGGCCCAGAGCTTCGTCGCTGCCTCCTGGGATCAACCGGTGACCACCGGCATCGTCGATGGCCTGGGCGTGACTCACCTGCTCGAAGCGATCCGTCAGTTCAGTCCGCACACGCGTTTTTATCAGGCATCCACCAGCGAGATGTTTGGCCTGATCCAGGCCGAGCAGCAGGACGAAAACACCCCGTTCTACCCGCGCAGCCCTTACGGCGTGGCCAAACTCTACGGCCACTGGATCACCGTCAACTACCGCGAAAGTTTCAACCTGCACGCCAGCAGCGGCATCCTGTTCAACCATGAATCGCCACTGCGCGGCATCGAATTCGTGACCCGCAAGGTCACCGACGCGGCCGCCCGCATCAAGCAGGGCAAACAGCAGGAGCTGGCCCTGGGCAACATCGACGCCAAGCGCGACTGGGGGTTTGCCGGTGACTACGTCGAGGCCATGTGGCTGATGCTGCAACAGGACAAGCCTGACGATTTCGTGGTCGCCACCGGGGTGACCACCACCGTGCGCGAGATGTGCCGCATCGCTTTCGATCACGTCGGCCTCAACTACCGCGACTACGTGAAGATCGACCCGGCCTTCTTCCGCCCGGCCGAAGTCGAAGTGTTGCTCGGCAACCCGGCCAAGGCCCAGCGCGTGCTCGGCTGGAAACCCAAGACCGACCTCGACACCCTGATCCGCATGATGATGGATGCGGACATGAAACGCGTCGCCAAGGAGTAGGCCATGCTGATCCCCGTGATTCTGTCCGGCGGTGCCGGCACCCGTTTGTGGCCAGTGTCCCGCGAGGGCCATCCCAAGCCGTTCATGGCCCTGCCCGACGGCCAGTCGCTGCTGGGCAAGACCTACCGCCGCGCCGCCGCGCTGCTGGACGGCTGGGGCGACATCGTCACGGTGACCAATCGCGAGTACTACTTCCAGAGCAAGGATCACTATCAGGCCGCGCGCCTTTCACGCCATCGCGGGCACTTCCTGCTTGAACCCACCGGGCGCAACACTGCACCGGCCATCGCGGCGGCGGCACTGTCGCTGCAAGCCTTGCACGGTGATGCAGCGATCATGGTGGTGATGCCCGCCGACCATTTGATCGTCAACGAAGACGCACTCAAAAGCGCAGTCGAGCACGCGGTCAATCTGGCGAAAGACGGTTATCTGGTGACCTTCGGTGTGGTGCCGACCGCCCCGGAAACCGGCTTCGGCTACATCGAGACCGGCGCCCCGCTGGATGCAAAAGGCGCAGCCAAGGTCCAGCGTTTCGTGGAAAAGCCCGACCTGCAAACCGCCACCCATTACCTGGAAAGCGGCAACTTCCTGTGGAACTCGGGAATGTTCTGCTTCACCACCGCCACCCTGATCGCCGAGCTGGAGCTGCACGCCCCCGAGCTGCTGGAACAGACGCGCGCCTGCATGGCCGCCAGCGAACCGCTGGAAACCACGGGTTACCTGCAACAGGAACTGTCGCCGCAACTGTTCGCCGAGATCACCGACATTTCCATCGACTACGCGTTAATGGAACGCTCCGAGAAAGTCGTGGTGGTGCCCGCCGGTTTCGACTGGAGCGATATCGGTTCGTGGGGCGCAGTCGCCGCGCTGGTGCCGGCCGACGCCGATAACAATCGCGCCAGCGGCGAGGCGATCTTCATCGACAGCCGCAACAACTTCGTTCAAAGCGAAGGCCGGCTGGTGGCCGCAGTAGGTGTTGAAGACCTGATCGTCATCGACACCGCCGACGCCGTGCTGGTGGCCCACGCCGACCGTGCGCAGGATGTGCGGCGGGTGGCCAAACAGCTCAAGGACAAATCTCACGAAGCCTATCGTCTGCATCGCACGGTCAGCCGTCCGTGGGGCACCTACACCGTGCTTGAGGAAGGTCCGCGCTTCAAGATCAAGCGCATCGTGGTCAAACCCGGCGGCAAGCTGTCGTTGCAGATGCACCATCACCGCAATGAACACTGGGTGGTGGTCGAAGGCATGGCCAAGGTCACCAACAACGGCAGCGGCACGACCCTGGTGGCAAAGAACGAATCAACGTTTATCGCCGCCGGTCACAAGCATCGCCTGGAGAACCCCGGCGTCATCGACCTGGTGATCATCGAAGTGCAAAGTGGCGAATACCTGGGAGAGGACGACATCGTCCGCTTCGAAGACCAATACGGCAGGACGGTGTGAATGCTGCTTTCCCTGTACCGCTCGCTGCATGACTACCGGGGTTTCATCCTCGGTAGCGTCAAGCGGGAGTTTCAAGCGCGGTATCGCAATTCGCTGTTCGGCGCGCTGTGGACGGTACTCAACCCGCTGTCGATGATCATCGTGTACACGGTGATCTTTTCCCACATCATGCGCGCCCGTCTGCCCGGCGTGGACGACGGCATGGCCTACAGCGTCTACCTGTGCGCCGGGCTGCTGACCTGGGGCCTGTTCTCGGAAATCACCCTGCGCAGCCAGAACATGTTTCTGGAGAACGCCAACCTGCTGAAGAAAATCAGCTTCCCGCGCCTGTGCCTGCCGGTGATCGTGCTGCTCAATGCCGGGATCAACTTCGCGATCATCATCGGCCTGTTCCTCGGCTTTCTGTTGATCACCGGACGCTGGCCGGGCATGGCCCTGTTGGCACTGGTGCCGCTGCTGGCGCTGCAAGTGCTGTTCTGCGCCGGGCTGGGCATGATCCTCGGCGTGCTCAACGTGTTCTTTCGCGATGTCGGACAGCTATTCGCCATCTGCCTGCAATTCTGGTTCTGGCTGACCCCGATCGTGTACCCGCTGAGCATCCTGCCCGAGTGGGTGCAGCGCCTGTTGCAGCTCAATCCGCTGACCAATCTGATCGGCAGTTATCAGAACCTGTTTCTCTACGGTCAGTGGCCGGTGTGGAGTTCGCTGCTGCCGACCTTCGTGATCGGCCTGCTGTTGTGTGCGGTCGGCCTGCGCCTGTTTCGCCGGCGGGTCGGCGAAATGGTGGATGAACTCTGATGGGGTACATACGCGTTACCGGCCTGGGCAAGGCCTACAAGCAGTACCCCACTCGCTGGAGTCGCCTGGCCGAATGGCTGATACCGTTTTCGCCAATGCGCCATCGCCAGCACTGGGTGCTGCAAGACGTGAATTTCGAGATCGCCCCCGGCGAAGCGGTGGGCATTGTCGGGGTCAACGGCGCCGGCAAAAGCACCCTGCTGAAAATGATCACCGGCACCACTCAACCGACCTGCGGCCAGATCCAACTCGAGGGCCGGGTCGCCGCGCTGCTGGAACTGGGCATGGGCTTTCATCCGGACTTCACCGGCAGACAGAACGCAATCATGGCCGGGCAACTGCTGGGCATGCAGGTCGAAGACATCGAAGCACTGATGCCGGACATCGAACGCTTCGCGGAAATCGGCGAGGCCATCGATCACCCGGTGCGCACCTACTCCAGCGGCATGCAGATGCGTCTGGCCTTCAGCGTCGCCACCGCGCGCCGCCCCGACATTCTGATCGTCGACGAAGCACTGTCGGTGGGCGACGCCTACTTTCAGCACAAAAGCTTCGACCGCATCCGCAGCTTCCGCAAGGCCGGCACCACGCTGTTGATCGTGTCCCACGACCGTTCGGCGATCCAGTCGATCTGCGACTCGGCGATCCTGCTCGAGGGCGGCCACATGGTCATGCACGACAAGCCCGAAGCGGTGATGGATTACTACAATGCCCTGCTCGCCGAGCGCGAAGGCCAGACCGTGCGCCAGGAACTGCTCGACGGCGGCCAGGTACGCACCGTGTCCGGCACCGGCGAGGCCGGGATCCTCAGCGTGCGTCTGCTCGATGAACGCGAACGCTCTATCGACGCCGCCGAAGTCGGTCAGCCGGTGACACTGGAAGTCGAGGTGGAGATTCGTCAGGACATCGAACGGCTGGTGCTCGGCTTCCTGATCAAGGATCGCCTGGGCCAGGCCATGTACGGCATCAATACCCACCGCCAGAACCAGGCGCTGGAAGACCTGCGGGCGGGTGAGCGCATCACCTATCGCTTCGCCTTCGTCATGGGCTTGGGCAAGGGCAACTATTCAGTCGCCCTGAGCCTGTCGCGACTGGACTCGCACCTGGACCGCAACTTCGAATGGCGCGACTACGGTCTGGTATTTCACGTAATCAACAACCGCAAGGAAGATTTCGTCGGCTGTTCCTGGCTGGGCGCCCACACGTCGATCACCCGCCATGCGGACAACCTCGCGGAGCGTGCGCCATGACCCGCCTGCTGGTCGAATGCACCCACGTCTTCAAACACCCGAAGGTCAATTCGGGGATTCAGCGGGTGGTGCGCAACGTCATCAAACAGCTGCCGCCGAGTGCCGAAGGCGTCGAATGCGTGCCGGTGGTTCTGCTCAAGGGCCAGTTATACCGTGTGAAGCGTCTGGCGCCGCTGGATTCGCCGCTGTTCAATGCCATCGTCACATTTGGCGAACGCCTGGAACGGCTGGCTCATCGTTTCTGGCAGCTGCATCAACGGCTGGACACCCGTTGCCGCACAAAACTGGCACGACGCGTGTTGTACGTCGGCTATCGCCTGACCTCGTTCGGTGCATTCGGGCTACCGCTGCGGCTGGTCGAGCAGGTCAATCGCTATCAAATGCCTCAACGCTGTGAACCACTGCAACACCAGCCAGGCGATCAACTGGTGCTGCTGGATTCGTCATGGCATTCGGACTTTTTCCTGCATGCCGAGCGCCTCAAACAGGAAGGCCTGGGCCTCGTTGCGGTGATCTACGACCTGATTCCGCTGTCCCACCCGCAGTTCTACGACACGCGGCTGGTCGAGGTGTACAGCGAGTGGTTCGACTGGATCGCCCGCAACGCCGACGGCTTCATGGCGATTTCCGCCACGGTGCGCGATCAGGTGCGGGCAGAACTGCAACGTCGCCTGGGATCGGCGCAAGTCGGCAAACGCTGGTTCGACTACTTTCACCTCGGTTCGGAGCTGGATCTGCAGAGCGTCGAAGCCGGCGTCGAACCACGTTTGCAACAGCTGTTCGCCACACCGGAGCCGGTGTTTCTGATGGTCAGCACCATCGAGCCGCGCAAGAACCACGACTATCTGCTGGATGCCTTCGACCGTGCCTGGGCGAACGGCTCGAAAGCTCGCTTGTGCATTGCCGGGCGCATTGGCTGGAAGTGCGACGCGCTGCTTGCGCGGATCCGCAATCATCCCGAACTGAACCGGCGTCTGTTCATGTTCAACGACTTGAGCGACACCAGCCTGGAACACGCTTACGCCCATGCCAGCGCACTGGTGTTTCCGTCGTTCATCGAAGGTTTCGGCCTGCCGCTGGTGGAAGCGATGCAGCGCGGGCTGCCGGCGATGGGCAGTGACATACCGGTGTTCCGCGAGATCGGCGGTGAATTCATGGCGTATTTCGATCTGCAATCGCCGCACAGCCTCGCCGATCTGGTGCAGACCTTTGAACGCAGCGGTCGATTCCCCGCGGCCCGCGATGTGAGCGACTGGCAATGGATCGGCTGGCGCGAAGCCAGCGCGCAACTGGCCGAGCGTACCGCGCGCCATGTGCTGGAGGCACCTGAGGTGTCAGCGAGGCAACATGCGCATAGCCCTTAACGCCCGGATTCTCCAGGCACCGCGCACCGGCATCGGCCATTACGTGGCCGAGCTGGTGAATGCCTTGCACGCGGAAACCGATATCGAAGTGGCGCTGTTCCATGGCTGGGGCTGGAGCTCGCAACTGCCGGAAGCGGCGATGCCCGGTTATTCGCGCCTGACGCCGCTGCTGCGGCAGATCCCAGGCGCCTATCAGGCGCGCCGCTGGCTGGAGCAGAAACGCTTCGATCAGGGCCCTGCGCAACCGGTCGATCTGTATCACGAACCAAGCCTGTGGCCGCTGGCCTTCGACGGCCCGACCGTGATCACCCTGCACGATCTCACGCACCTGCATTTCCCCGAGACCCAGCCGCCGGCACGGCTGCGGGAAATCGAGCGGCGGCTCGCCGACGGCGTACGCCAGGCGCGGATCATTCTGACCGACTCACAAGCCATCGCTGACGAGGCCCGGGATTATTTCGGACTGCCTGCCGAGCGCTTCGTGGTCGCGCCGCTGGGTGTCGCCGAGCGCTTCCATCCGCGCGAGCCGCACGACATCGATGCGGTGCTCAAGGCCCATGCGGTCGAGTACCGGGAGTATTTCCTGTGTGTCGGGACTCTGGAGCCGCGCAAGAACCTTAACCTGGCCCTGCGCGCCCACGGGCGGCTGCCGGAACGGGTGCGCCAGCATTTCCCGCTGTTGATCGTCGGCATGGCCGGCTGGCAGCGCGATCAGTTCAGTGAAGAATTGAATCAGGCGCTGGCTTGCGGGCACGTGTGCCTGCTCGGCTATTTGCCCGACGAGCAAGTCGCGCAATTGCTGGCCGGCGCCCGGGCGCTGGTTTTTCCGTCGCTGTATGAGGGGTTCGGCCTGCCGGTGCTGGAAGCGATGGCCAGCGGCACGCCGGTGGTGCTCACCCGCTCTTCGGCCATGCCGGAAGTGGCGGGCGATGCCGGCAACTATATTGAAGCTGACGATGCAGACGGCTTGCGTGATGCGATGAGCCGACTGATCGATGATCAAGCGCACTGGCAGGCATGCCGGGAAGCCGGATTGCAGCAGGCACGGCTTTTTTCCTGGAAGCGTTGCGCGCAGGCCACGGCCGGCGCCTACCACCAGGCCATGGGAGGTTGAATGCGGGTTCTCCATTTTTTCAAGACATACCTGCCTGACTCGGTCGGCGGTATCGAACAAGTCATCTTTCAACTCTGCGAAAGTGGCGCCCAGCACGGCATCGAAGGCCAGGTACTGACGCTCAGCGCCAATCCCGAGCCAGCCGTGGTACGCCTTGGCCAGCACGAAGTGCATCGGGCCAGACTGGACGTGCAGTTCGCCTCCACCGGGTTTTCCTGGAGCGTGTTCAAGCGGTTTCGCGAACTGGCCGCCGAAGCCGACGTGATCAACTACCACTTCCCGTGGCCGTTCATGGATCTGGTGCACTTCGCCAGCGGCGTGAACAAACCGACGGTGGTGACGTACCACTCGGACATCATTCGCCAGAAGCACCTGCTCAAACTTTATCGTCCGCTGATGAACCGCTTTCTCGCCAGCGCCGACCGGATTGTCGCGGCTTCGCCGAACTACCTGCACACCAGCGATGTGTTGCAGCAGTTTCGGGACAAGACCCGCGTCATCCCGTATGGATTGAACAAGGCAGGTTATCCACAGCCCGACGTCGAGCGCATGAACCGCTGGCGTCAGCAGCTTGGGGATAAGTTTTTCCTGTTCGTCGGGGTGATGCGCTATTACAAGGGCCTGCACATCCTGCTCGACGCCTTGAAAGACGTGGACTATCCGGTGGTGATCGTCGGCGCCGGCCCGCTGGAGCAGGAACTGCACGCCCAGGCCGCCGCGCTGGGCCTGCGCAACATTCATTTCCTCGGCCGTCTGAGCGATGAAGACAAGGTCGCCCTGCTGCAACTGAGCTACGCCATCGTATTCCCGTCGCACCTGCGCTCGGAGGCGTTCGGCATTTCGCTGCTCGAAGGCGCGATGTACGGCAAACCGATGATCTCCAGCGAGATCGGCACCGGCACCAGCTATATCAATATCCACAACGAAACCGGACTGGTGGTGCCACCGAGTCATCCACAGGCGTTTCGTGAAGCGATGCGCACCCTGTGGGAAAACCCGGCCCGCGCCGCCGAAATGGGCCTCAAGGCTGAGGCCCGTTATCGGCAGTTATTCACAGCCGATGAGATGGGCCGCAAGTGGACCGAGTTGTATCAGGAGCTGCTGGAAGAAAAGGCATTGTCCTTCGCCTGATCCGTTACAGATCCAGCACCAGCGGCTGGGCACTTTGTGCCGGTACCGCGCAGCAAATCAGCACCTGCCCCTCCTCCGGCACGTCCGCCGGAGGCTGTGGATAATTCACCGCGCCACTGATCAGCCGTGTCTTGCAGGTGCCGCACGAACCACCGCGGCAACTGAATTCCGGACGCAGACCGCGGCTTTCAGCCAGCTCCAGCAAACTGCCGCCGTCAGGCTGCCAGCGCGCTTCCTTGGCCGAACGCTCGAACACCACCGGCACCGACGTGGTCGCGGCGGGCAATTGCTCGATCACGATCGCATCCGGATCGGCTTGGCGCTTGAGGGTCGAAGGGCCGAAGGTTTCGGCGTGGATCTGCCCGTCCCGCACATCCAGTTCACGCAAAGTGTCGTAGATCCCCTGGGTAAAACCGCCGGGACCACAGAGCACAAAGTCGACCTGATCAAAGTCCTCGTCGGTCAGCAGATTGCGCAATAGGTCGCCATCAATACGGCCACGAATATCGAAATCCTCGCCTTGCACCAGATCGTCCTCTGGCTGGCTGAGCACTCGCAACACCTTCACGGCGTCACCGGCGTCTTCCAGCAAGCGATCCAGCTCCGCGCGAAACGGCTGGTCGGCGAGGCTGCGGGAACTCTGAACAAACAGGGTCGGACGAATCCGCCGAGTCCGCAGGCCCTGATACACCACCTCACGCAGCATCGACAGCAACGGCGTGATGCCGACTCCGGCGGCGAGCAACACCAATGGACGGCGTTCCAACGCCGCGACGGTGAAATGTCCTTGAGGCAGGCGCGCCTCCAGTACATCGCCCACGCGAATCTGCTCGTGCAGGTGCGTCGACACACGACCTTCACGTTTGACGCTGATCCGAAAGAAATCGTCTGACGGCGCGCCCGACAGGCTGTAGGTGCGGATGTGCACCTCGCCATCGAGGTTGAACCGCAGCGGCAGGTGTTGCCCTGCCAGAAACACCGGCAGACCCGCGCCGTCGTCCGGCTCCAGATAGATCGAGCGGATGTGGCGGCTTTCCATTTCGATCCTGGACACCCGCAATGGCCGCCAGCTGTCACCCAATGCCTTGGCCTGCAACCGTGCATCGGCCTGGGCCCAGTTACCGGTCAGCAGACTGGTTGGCGACATACCCTCGAAGCGCCAGCGCAGAGCCAGGGCCGCCGGACGTCGAACCAGTTTCTCCACTTCAAATGTCCACAACCGCTCGGCGCCCTGGAAGGCTTCGATCTGCGGCCCTTCGAGAATCACCTCGGTACGACCGCTGAGCTGCAACACATCGCCTGTGGAAAAGTCGATAAACAGCAAACCGGCCAAGGGATTCAGCAGCAGATTGCCGAGGGTGTTGAAGTGCAGATTGCCGGCAAAATCCGGGATCGTCAGGCGATTGCCTTCGATCCGCACAAAACCCGGCTGGCCGCCACGGTGAGAAACATCCACCGAACGCTCACCGTCGACATCAACGTAACTGGCGACAAAGAACGTGTCGGCGCTTTCAATCAGCGCAATGGCGGCGTCATCGAGGCTGTCACGGTGTTCGGCCTTGCGAGTCTGCGGATCCGTCAGTGGCACCCGCTGAAACTGGCGCAATTGGATGTACTGCGGACAGTTGCCGAACGACTGATCTACCGTCAGCGCAAAACCGTCCGCCCCGAAGCTGCCAATATGACCATTGAGCCGATTGCGCCGGCGGGTGTGCAGCTCGATGCCGAGCAATCCGATCGCGGCGCCGGCCTGCAACTGCGCCGGATCATCGGCAGCCGGCAGACTGGCGAACTGCAGTTGCGTCGGCTCCGGAGAGTGAGCAAAACCCGGCTCCCCCTCCAGCACACTGGCCCAGGGGCGACCTTCGGCATCCACCGCGCCGTACAGCATGAAGGGCAATTGCTGATAGAACTGGCGGTGCTGATCCGGCATCCAGGTGCGAATCACCTTACGACCGAATTCCTCCATGCGTTCGGCAACGCCGACATGGGCCTGCAATTGTTGCTCGCCAGCGTGCCACGGTGAACGTTCCATCTCGGCCTCTCCCCTGCACCCTCGGCGCAGTGTGGATGATCAATGTCAGGCGGTGGTTTGCAGGCCGGCGACAGTGCGCGGCATGCCGACAAAACCGGGCAGCGCTTCGATGCGCGAGAGCCAGGCGCGAACGTTAGCGTAGTCGTCCAGCGACACATTGCCTTCCGGCGCATGGGCGATGTAACTGTAGGCCGAGACATCGGCAATGGTCGGCTCGCTACCCACCAGGTACGGGGTTTTGCCCAGTTCCTGATCCATCACCTTGAGAAAGTTATGCGCACGGGTGATCACTTCCTCGGCGTTGAACTTCGCTCCGAATACCGTGATCAGGCGGGCGGCGGCGGGACCGAAAGCAATTGGCCCGGCGGCTGCGGACAACCAGCGCTGTACGTGCGCGGCGCCGACCGGATCGCTTGGCAGCCAGCGACCATTGCCGTATTTCTGTGCCAGGTAGACGAGGATCGCGTTGGAGTCGGCCAGCACCACGCCGTTGTCATCAATGGCCGGTACTTGCCCGAAGCTGTTGATCGCCAGGTAGCCGGGCTGTTTGTGCTCGCCTTTGGCCAGATCGACAAAGATCAGCTCGGTCGGCAATTGCAGCAGGGACAACATCAGCTCGACGCGATGGGCGTGGCCGGAACGCGGGAAGTTGTAGAGTTTGATCGCTTGCATGGTCGACTCCGTTGAATGATGGCGCCGTTCAGGGTGGACGGCGGCCGTGGGAGCCATCTTCCACCTATCGTGAAAACAACAGAATCACCAGCAAACGCAATCCATTATTTCTCTGGATGAAATAAAGCGGCATTTTTCAAGGCGGGATGCTCACGCAATGCGTTCACCATGAAGTCGACAAAACTGCGCACCCTCGCCGGCGCCTTGCGCCCGCCCTGATACACCACATGGATCGGCAGCGCAGGCAATTCAAACTCGGCGAGGACGATTTCCAGTTCGCCGGAAGCCACCTTGCTGGCCACCTGATAAGACAGCACACGGGTCAGCCCCAGGCCCAGCGACGCTGCCGTGATCGCAGCCTGATTGGCGGTGACCACCAGACGCGGCTCCGGTCTTACGCCAATGAGTTCACCGTTTTCCATGAATGGCCAGCTGCGCTGCTGGCCGATGGCCGACGTCGCCACCACCGGCGCCCCTGCCAGGGCCTGTGGATGGGTCGGCCGGCCATGGACCGCAAAGTACTCCGGCGAGCCACAAATCACCCGCCGCACCTCACCGACCCGGATCGCATGCTGATTGCTGTCCGGTAGCTCGCCGATACGTATCGCGACGTCGACACCCTCCTCGACCATGCTCACCACCCGGTCGAGCAACAGGGCGTTGATGGCAACGTCCGGGTATTGCGTCAGATAACGCGCCATCACCGGTGTGACAAACAACTCGCCGAACAAAACGGGCGCCGTCACCGTCAACTGCCCACGGGGCTGGGTATGACTGCCGGCAGCGGAATCCTCCGCTTCCTGCACCTCGGCGAGAATTCTCCGACAGTCTTCCAGGTAACGCAGACCCGCTTCGCTCAGATGCACGCTGCGGGTGGTACGAATCAGCAACTGCGTACCGATCCGCTGCTCCAGCGCCGCCACCGCCCGGGTCACGCTGGCTGCCGACAGACCCAAGCGCCGCGCAGCAGCAGAAAAACCCTGCTCCTGGGCGACGATGGCGAAAACCTGCATTTCCTGGAAGCGATCCATGGTGTCCTCGATCCGGATAAAAAAATCGCAGCCGAAGCTGCGATTTTATTGGGGTGATCCACTGTGGATAACTTATTCCACCGTCACCGACTTCGCCAGGTTACGCGGCTGATCCACGTCAGTTCCCTTGAGTACCGCGACGTAGTACGACAGCAGTTGCAGCGGAATGGTATAGAGGATCGGCGACAGAATGTCGTGGATGTGCGGCATCTGCACCACATGTGTGCCTTCGCCGTTGGTCATCCCGGCCTTCTCGTCGGCGAACACGATCAGTTCGCCGCCGCGGGCGCGGACTTCCTGCAGGTTGGATTTGAGTTTCTCCAGCAGCTCGTTGTTAGGCGCGACGGTCACCACCGGCATGTCGTTATCCACAAGCGCCAGCGGACCGTGCTTCAATTCGCCGGCCGGGTAGGCTTCGGCGTGAATGTAAGAGATTTCCTTGAGCTTCAAGGCCCCCTCCATCGCTACCGGGAATTGCGCGCCACGGCCCAGGAACAGCGTGTGGTTCTTCTCGGCAAACAACTCTGCGATCTTTTCCACCGTGCTGTCCATCGCCAGCGCTTCGCCCAGACGGGTTGGCAGACGACGCAGTTCTTCGACCAGCGAGGCTTCAACGCCTTTGCCCAATGTGCCGCGCACTTGGCCCAGAGACAGGGTCAGCAACAGCAGACCAACCAGTTGCGTGGTGAACGCCTTGGTCGAGGCCACACCGATTTCGCGACCGGCCTGGGTCAGCAGAGTCAGGTCGGACTCGCGCACCAGCGAGCTGATGCCGACGTTGCAGATCGCCAGGCTTCCCAGGAAACCCAGTTCCTTGGCGTTGCGCAGGGCGGCCAGGGTGTCGGCGGTTTCGCCGGACTGGGAGATGGTGACGAACAGAGTGTCGGGCTGCACCACCACCTTGCGGTAGCGGAACTCGCTGGCGACCTCGACCTGACAAGGAATGCCGGCCAGCTCTTCGAGCCAGTAACGGGCAACCATCCCGGCGTGATAACTGGTGCCGCACGCCACGATCTGCACGTTGCGCACTTTGGCGAACAGTTCAGCGGCTTGTGGGCCAAACGCCTGAACGAGCACCTGATCCGAACTCAATCGACCTTCCAGGGTGCGCTGCACCACGGATGGCTGCTCGTGGATTTCCTTGAGCATGTAGTGACGGAACTCGCCTTTGTCGGCGGCTTCGGCGCCATCGGTGTACTGGACGGTCTGGCGCTCGACGGCTTTACCGGTCACGTCCCAGATCTGCACCTTGTCACGCTGGATCTCGGCGATATCGCCCTCTTCCAGGTACATGAAACGGTCGGTGACCTGACGCAGGGCCAGTTGGTCGGAAGCGAGGAAGTTCTCGCCCAGGCCCAGACCGATGACCAATGGGCTGCCGCTGCGGGCAGCAACCAGTCGATCCGGCTGCTGCGCGTAAATGACCGCCAGACCGTAAGCGCCATGCAGCTCCTTGACCGCAGCCTTGAGGGCGTCGGTCAGGTCCGGCAGCGTCTTGAGTTTCTCAGTCAGCAGGTGGGCGATGACTTCAGTGTCGGTATCGGAACTGAACACATAGCCTTGCGCCTTGAGTTGTTCACGCAGCGCCTCATGGTTTTCGATGATGCCGTTGTGCACGACAGCGATGTCACCGGAGAAATGCGGGTGGGCATTGCGTTCGCTCGGTGCACCGTGGGTCGCCCAGCGGGTGTGGGCAATACCGAGACGGCCGACCAGCGGATGTTCGGCCAGAGCGGCGTCGAGTTCGCTGACCTTGCCCACACGACGGGTGCGCTCGAGGGTTGCGTCATTGGTAAAGACAGCCACGCCTGCGCTGTCATAGCCCCGGTACTCCAGACGCTTGAGGCCTTCGACCAGAATGGCGGTGATATTACGTTCAGCAACGGCGCCGACAATTCCACACATGCTTATTTCTCCTGACTGACAGTCGCGCAAATCAAGTTGATACCGCGAGCCTGAATCTGATCCCGTGCGTCTGAAGGCAGGCGATCATCGGTAATTAGGGTATGGACGCTGCTCCATGGCAGCTCCAGGTTGGGAATCTTGCGGCCGATCTTGTCGGCCTCGACCATCACGATCACTTCCCGCGCCACTTCCGCCATCACCCGGCTGAGGCCGAGCAATTCATTGAACGTGGTGGTACCGCGCACCAGGTCGATGCCATCGGCACCGATAAACAACTGGTCGAAGTCGTAAGAGCGTAGTACCTGCTCCGCGACCTGGCCCTGAAAGGACTCCGAGTGCGGATCCCAGGTGCCGCCGGTCATCAACAGCACCGGCTCGTGTTCGAGTTCGCTCAGGGCGTTGGCCACATGCAGGGAGTTGGTCATCACCACCAGACCCGGCTGCTGGCCGAGTTCGGGAATCATCGCGGCGGTGGTGCTGCCGCTGTCGATGATGATGCGCGCATGCTCGCGGATGCGTGTAACCGCAGCCCGGGCGATCGCCTGTTTGTATTTGGAAACACTGAGGCTGGCGTCCGCCACCAGCTCATGCGGCATGGTGATGGCTCCACCGTAGCGACGCAGCAGCAGGCCATGACTTTCCAGCGCGGCGAGATCCTTGCGAATCGTAACTTCCGAAGTTTCGAAGCGCTTCGCGAGTTCGTCGACACTCACTTCGCCCTGTTCATTAAGCAAGGCGAGAATGTTGTGACGGCGCTGAGGTGTATTGCGTTTCGACATGGCTGATTAAGTTTCGATTCGAAAGATAACGGAAGCAATCAAAACCTATCAGTTGCAAGTCGTCAAGCCGACGCCCATAAAAAAAGACCGCCGGCGGCGGTCTTTTCAGATTCAAGCGTTGTGGATAACTTAGTTCTTTTTGATTTTCTCAGGCCGCTTCCAGCCATCGATATTTCTCTGCCGCGCCCGGCCAACCGCCAATTGCGCGTTATCCACATTCTGGGTGATGGTCGAACCGGCCGCAGTGGTTGCACCGGCGGAGATATCCACAGGCGCCACCAGCGAGTTGTTGGAACCGATGAACACATCCTCACCCAATACGGTTTTCCACTTGTTGGCACCGTCGTAGTTGCAGGTGATGGTGCCGGCGCCGATGTTGGTGCGCGCACCAATCTCGGCGTCGCCCAGATAAGTCAGGTGCCCGGCCTTGGCGCCTTCACCCATGCGGGCGTTTTTCAGCTCGACGAAGTTACCCACATGGGCGCGGGCCTCCAGCACGGTGCCCGGTCGCAGACGGGCAAACGGGCCGGCATCGCTGCCTTCGCCCAACACCGCGCCTTCGATATGGCTGTTGGCCTTGACCACCACGCCCTTACGCAGAGTGCTGTCCTTGATCACGCAGTTCGGGCCGATGACCACGTCATCCTCGATGACGACCTTGCCTTCGAGAATCACGTTGATGTCGATCAGCACGTCGCGACCCACGATCACTTCGCCACGCACATCAAACCGGGCCGGATCGCGCAGAGTGACACCCTGGGCCATCAGACGGCGACCGGCGCGCAACTGATAGTGACGCTCCAGTTCGGAGAGTTGTTTGCGATCATTGGCGCCCTGCACTTCCATCGGGTCGTGCGGTTGTTCAGTGGCGACGGTCAGGCCATCGCTGACTGCCATCTCGATCACATCGGTCAGGTAGTACTCGCCCTGAGCGTTGTTGTTCGACAGGCGACTCATCCAGTCCGCCAGACGATTTGCCGGCACAGCGAGAATGCCGGTATTGCCTTCGGTAATCGCCCGCTGTGCTTCGCTGGCGTCCTTGTGCTCAACGATCGCGGTAACCTTGCCGTCGGCGTCGCGCACGATGCGGCCATAACCGGTCGGGTCATCCAGTTCGACGGTGAGCAAACCCATCTGCCCGGGCACAACGTGCTTGAGCAGGCGTTGCAGGGTTTCGACTTCGATCAACGGCACATCACCGTAGAGAATCAGTACGGTATCGGCAGTGATGAACGGAACAGCCTGAGCCGTGGCGTGTCCAGTGCCCAGTTGCTTGTCCTGCAGCACGAAATTCAGGTCATCGGCGGCCAGACGTTCGCGTACCACGTCGGCGCCGTGGCCAATCACCACATGAATCCGTTGTGGATCAAGTTGACGAGCGCTGTGGATAACATGCCCAAGCATGGAGTCGCCGGCAATCGGGTGCAGCACTTTTGGCAGCGCGGAACGCATGCGAGTGCCTTGGCCGGCCGCGAGGATAACGATTTCAAGAGACATGACTGGCTACCAATCCTGGGTGGTCAGCAACTGCGACCGGGGGTTTTGAAAGTCGGAAAAGAAAAAAGGGTAGCCGAGGCTACCCTTTTTTATCAATCGCACAACAAGTGGCTGACGGATTAACCGCCAAACTTCTTGCGGATCTGCTGGACGGTGCGCAGCTGAGCTGCAGCCTCGGCCAGACGTGCGGATGCAGCTCCGTAGTCGAAATCTGCGCTCTTCTCATGCAGAGCAGCTTCGGCAGCCTTGAGAGCTGCTTGAGCCTGAGCTTCATCCAGGTCGGCGGCACGTTGCACGGTATCGGCAAGCACCTTGACCATGTTCGGCTGAACCTCGAGGAAACCACCGGAGATGTAGAACACCTCGGCTTCCCCGCCTTGCTTGATCAGGCGGATCGGACCTGGCTTCAGATTAGTGATCAGCGGCGCGTGGCCCAGAGCGATACCAAGATCACCCAGAGCACCGTGCGCAATCACCATCTCGACCAGGCCGGAAAAGATCTCTCCTTCCGCGCTGACGATGTCGCAATGGACTGTCATAGCCATCTGATTGCCTCAACCTAAATTAGCGCCCGTTGCCGGGCGCCTGGATTACAGTTTCTTGGCTTTCTCGATCGCTTCTTCGATGCCGCCGACCATGTAGAACGCTTGTTCTGGCAGGTGGTCGTAGTCACCGTTGAGGATGCCTTTGAAGCCAGCAATGGTGTCTTTCAGGGAAACGTATTTACCCGAAGCACCGGTGAAGACTTCAGCCACGAAGAACGGCTGCGACAAGAAGCGCTGGATCTTACGAGCACGGGCTACCAACTGCTTGTCGGTTTCCGACAGCTCGTCCATACCCAGGATCGCGATGATGTCCTTCAGCTCTTTGTAACGCTGCAGCACGTACTGAACGCCACGAGCGGTCTCGTAGTGCTCGTTGCCGATCACGTTCGGGTCCAGCTGACGCGAAGTCGAGTCCAGTGGGTCTACCGCCGGGTAGATACCCAGGGAAGCGATGTCACGGGACAGAACGACGGTGGCGTCCAGGTGAGCAAACGTGGTTGCTGGCGACGGGTCGGTCAGGTCGTCCGCAGGTACGTATACGGCCTGGATCGAAGTAATCGAACCTTGCTTGGTCGAAGTGATGCGCTCTTGCAGCACGCCCATCTCTTCAGCCAGGGTCGGCTGGTAACCTACTGCCGAAGGCATACGGCCCAGCAGTGCGGATACTTCGGTACCGGCCAGGGTGTAACGGTAGATGTTGTCGACGAACAGCAGAACGTCGTTACCTTCGTCACGGAACTTCTCGGCCATGGTCAGACCGGTCAGCGCTACACGCAGACGGTTTCCCGGTGGCTCGTTCATCTGACCGTAGACCAGGGCAACCTTGTCGAGAACGTTGGAGTCCTTCATCTCGTGGTAGAAGTCGTTACCCTCACGAGTACGCTCACCCACACCGGCGAACACGGAATAACCGCTGTGCTCGATGGCGATGTTGCGGATCAGTTCCATCATGTTTACGGTCTTGCCTACACCGGCACCACCGAACAGACCGACTTTACCGCCCTTGGCGAACGGGCAGACCAGGTCGATAACCTTGATACCGGTTTCGAGCAGGTCGTTGCCACCTGCCTGTTCAGCGAAGGAAGGAGCGGCGCGGTGGATACCCCAGCGCTCTTCTTCGCCGATCGGGCCGGCTTCGTCGATCGGGTTGCCCAGTACGTCCATGATCCGGCCCAGGGTCGCTTTACCGACCGGTACGGAGATGGCTGCGCCAGTGTTGTTGACGTCCAGACCGCGCTTCAAGCCTTCGGTGGAGCCCATCGCAATGGTACGAACCACGCCGTCGCCCAGCTGCTGCTGAACTTCCAGAGTGGTTTCGGCGCCTTGAACCTTCAAGGCGTCGTAGATGCTCGGTACGCTGTCGCGTGGAAATTCCACGTCGATAACGGCGCCGATGATTTGAACGATACGTCCGCTACTCATAGCTGGATCCTCTGAATATTTGAACCGTTAAACCGCGGCAGCGCCGCCGACGATTTCCGAGATCTCTTGGGTGATCGCAGCCTGACGCGCCTTGTTGTAGATCAGCTGCAAATCGCTGATCAAATCACCGGCGTTGTCGGTAGCGTTCTTCATCGCGATCATCCGCGCAGCCTGTTCAGCCGCGTTGTTCTCGACCACCGCCTGGTACACCTGCGACTCCACGTAACGCACCATCAAGCCGTCAAGCAGCTCTTTGGCGTCTGGTTCGTAGAGATAGTCCCAGTGGTGCTTGAGTTCTTGATCCGGGGTCGCCACCAGTGGAATCAACTGCTCCACGGTAGGCTGTTGCGTCATGGTGTTGATGAACTTGTTGGATACCACGGACAGACGGTCGATACGGCCGTCCAGATAAGCATCCAGCATCACCTTGACGCTGCCGATCAGATCGTTGATCGACGGCTCTTCACCCAGGTGGCTGATAGCTGCAACGACGTTACCGCCGAAGTTGCGGAAAAAGGCCGCACCCTTGCTACCAACGACACACAGATCAATCTCGACGCCGTTTTCGCGGTTTACCGCCATGTCCTTGACCAGGGCCTTGAACAGGTTGGTGTTCAAGCCGCCGCACAGACCACGGTCACTGCTCACCACGACATAGCCGACGCGCTTGACGGCGCGGTCGATCATGAACGGATGGCGGTATTCCGGGTTGGCGTTGGCCAGATGCCCAATTACCTGGCGGATACGCTCCGCATAAGGACGGCTAGCAGCCATGCGCATTTGTGCCTTGCGCATTTTGCTGACCGCCACTTTTTCCATGGCGCTGGTAATTTTTTGCGTGCTTTTGATGCTCGCAATCTTACTGCGAATCTCTTTTGCGCCTGCCATGTAACACCTATCAGGTTAGCAAGCGGGAGCCTTGCGGCTCCCGCTGCGGCTTACCAGGTTTGGGTGGCCTTGAACTTCTCGATACCAGCCTTCAGGCCAGCGTCGATTTCGTCATTGAAGTCACCTTTAACGTTGATCTTTGCCATCAAATCGGCGTGATCGCGGTTGAAGTAAGCAATCAGCGCTTGCTCGAAGCTGCCGACTTTGGCGATTTCAATGTCAGTCAGGAACCCACGCTCAGCGGCATACAGCGACAGCGACATGTCGGCGATCGACATTGGCGCGTATTGCTTCTGCTTCATCAGCTCGGTAACGCGCTGACCATGCTCAAGTTGCTTGCGGGTCGCTTCGTCCAGGTCAGAAGCGAACTGGGCGAATGCCGCCAGTTCACGGTACTGAGCCAGAGCGGTACGGATACCACCGGACAGCTTCTTGATGATCTTGGTCTGAGCGGCACCACCCACACGGGATACCGAAACACCGGCGTTCACTGCAGGACGGATGCCCGAGTTGAACATGGCCGATTCCAGGAAGATCTGACCGTCGGTGATGGAAATCACGTTGGTCGGAACGAACGCGGAAACGTCGCCAGCCTGGGTTTCGATGATCGGCAGTGCGGTCAGGGAACCGGTTTTGCCGGTGACTGCGCCGTTGGTGAACTTCTCTACGTACTCTTCCGAAACGCGGGATGCGCGCTCCAGCAGACGGGAGTGGAGATAGAACACGTCGCCTGGGTAGGCTTCACGTCCTGGTGGACGGCGCAGCAGCAGGGAAATCTGGCGGTAAGCCACTGCTTGCTTGGACAGATCGTCATAAACGATCAGCGCGTCTTCACCGCGGTCGCGGAAGAATTCACCCATGGTGCAACCGGAGTACGGAGCCAGGAATTGCAGTGCTGCAGATTCCGAAGCGCTCGCTGCAACGATGATGGTGTTGGCCAGTGCACCGTTTTCTTCCAGCTTGCGAACCACGTTGGCGATGGTCGATTGCTTCTGACCGATTGCCACGTAGACGCAGAAAATGCCGCTGTCTTTCTGGTTGATGATCGCGTCGATCGCCAGAGCGGTTTTACCGATCTGACGGTCACCGATGATCAGCTCACGCTGGCCACGGCCGACAGGGATCATGGCATCGACAGCCTTGTAGCCAGTCTGTACAGGCTGGTCTACCGACTTACGCCAGATCACGCCCGGAGCAACTTTCTCGACCGCGTCGGTCTCGGTGTTGCCCAGTGGACCTTTGCCGTCAACAGGATTACCCAGTGCGTCGACAACGCGACCCAGCAGTTCCTTACCAACCGGAACTTCGAGGATGCGGCCGGTGCACTTGGCGCTCATGCCTTCAGCCAGAGTCGTGTATGCGCCCAGTACAACGGCACCTACGGAGTCTTGCTCCAGGTTGAGGGCCATACCGTAGACGCCGCCCGGAAACTCGATCATCTCGCCGTACATGACGTCGGCCAGACCGTGAATCCGCACGATACCGTCAGATACGCTGACGACAGTGCCTTCGTTACGGGCTTGGGAGGTCACATCGAGCTTTTCGATGCGGCCCTTGATAATTTCACTTATTTCGGAAGGATTGAGTTGCTGCATTGCTCTGCTGCCCCTTCAAACTCAAGATTTCAATGCTTCGGCAAGTTTCGCGATTTTGCCGCGAATCGAGCCATCGATAACCAGGTCGCCGGCGCGGATGACGACACCCCCTATAAGGGAAGCATCCTCCGCAACTTGCAGGCGCACTACCCGGCTGAGTCGTGCACTGAGAACCTTGGCGAGTTTGTCTTGCTGTTCTTGGTTCAATGCAAAAGCACTGGTCACTTCAACGTCTACCGATTTCTCTTGTTCGGCCTTGTACAGGTCGAAAAGAGCGGCAATCTCCGGCAGAAGCGGGAGACGGTCGTTCTCGGCAACGACATTGATGAAGTTCTGTGCCTTGGCATCAAACTTGTCGCCGCACACGTCAATGAACGTGGCGGCCTTTTCTGCGCTCGTCAGTCGCGGGGCCTTGAGCACGCGCTGCATGGTGTCGTCTTGCGACACCGCTGCTGCCAGGCCGAGCATGGCTGACCAATTGGCCAGTTGCTGGTGGGCCTGAGCGTGCTCGAAGGCCGCCTTAGCGTAAGGTCGGGCCAACGTGGTCAGTTCTGCCATGATCGCCCTCGCTTAGATTTCAGCAGCCAGTTGGTTAACCAGCTCTGCGTGCGCGTTTTGATCGATTGTGGCACCCAGGATCTTCTCGGCGCCGCCGACAGCCAGCAAGCCCACTTGGGCGCGCAGCTTGTCTTTGACACTGTTCAGTTCCTGTTCGATCTCGGCTTGAGCCTGAACCTTCACACGGTCAGCATCGACGCGGGCCTTTTCAACGGCCTCTTCGACAATCTGGTTACCGCGTTTCTTGGCTTGCTCGATGATTTCAGCTGCCTGAGCTTTCGCTTCGCGCAGTTGCTGACCCGCTTTTTCTTGGGCCAACTCCAGGTCGCGAGCTGCACGGCTGGCAGCGTCCAGACCATCAGCGATCTTCTTTTGACGTTCGTGCAGAGCTGCGATGACCGGAGGCCATACGAACTTCATGCAGAACAGTACAAAAATCAGGAACGCAACGGACTGGCCAATCAGGGTCGCATTAATGTTCACGCCAACACCTCGCAGTTACGTTGTCCATCACACCAAATCACTCGGAAAATCCGAATGATTAGCCAGCGATCTGACCAACGAACGGGTTCGCAAAGGTGAAGAACAGAGCGATACCAACACCGATCATGGTTACGGCGTCGAGCAGACCGGCAACGATGAACATTTTAACTTGCAGCATTGGAACCATTTCTGGCTGACGCGCTGCGCCTTCCAGGAACTTGCCGCCCAGCAGGCCGAAACCAATTGCGGTACCCAGTGCGCCCAGGCCGATCAACAGTGCAACAGCGATAGCGGTTAGACCAACTACAGTTTCCATCTTTCCTCCCGACTTTTACGTCGTATGGTTTAGGTTTTTTAGATTAAAGCGGTAAAACAAATCGTTTCATGGTGCCCCGTGAGGAGCCCCTTCCCGTTTGACCGGGAAGGACATCAGACTAGTCGAGACTGGTCTTAATGGTTTTCTTCGTGCGCCATCGACAGGTAGACGATGGTCAGCATCATGAAGATGAACGCCTGCAGGGTGATGATCAGGATGTGGAACACAGCCCACGCCCACTGCAGGACAACGCCCAGGCCGCTCAGCCAGAGCAGGCCGCTGCCGAACATCACAGCGATCAGGATGAACACCAGCTCGCCGGCATACATGTTGCCGAACAGACGCAGAGCGAGAGAGATCGGTTTGGCGATCAGGGTCACGAACTCCAGCAGGAAGTTCACCGGAATCAGCAGGGCCTGAACGAAGATGTTCTTGCTGCCGAACGGATGCAGGGTCAGCTCGCCGATGAAGCCGCCGAGGCCCTTGACCTTGATGCTGTAGAAAATGATCAGTGCGAAAACCGAGAACGCCATGCCCAGGGTCGCGTTCGGGTCAGTAGTCGACACGGCGCGGAACGGGATGTGGTGGTCGCCGGAGATCAGGACGGCCAGCTGAGGAATCCAGTCGACCGGTACCAGGTCGACGGCGTTCATCAGGAACACCCAGACGAAGATGGTCAGTGCCAGCGGTGCGATCACCGGGCTACGGCCATGGAAGCTGTCTTTCACGCTGCCATCGACGAATTCGACCAGGACTTCAACGAAGTTCTGCAGTGCACCCGGCTGACCGGAAGTCGCCTTCTTGGCCGCCATGCGGAAAAGAATGACGAAGATCAGACCCAGCGCGACCGACCAGCCGAGGGTATCGACGTGGAAAGCCCAGAAGCCCATTTCCTTGGCTTCTGCTGCGGTGTGGGCAAAGCCCCAGCCGCCGTTGGGTAGCTGACCGAAGGTCAGGTTCTGCAAGTGGTGCTGGATATAGCCCGAAGCGGTTGTTTCTGCCATGGTTGCCTCAAACGCCCTAAGGTCTCGAAAGTCTTGTTCTCATCAGCAGGGGAGCGAACCAGCTGACCGACTGAGTCAGCACGAACGCGCCGAATACAGCAATCGGCGCCAGTGGCTTCACACCTGCAAACACCAGTGCAAACAGCACTGCCGTCAAAATCAGTTTGCCTGCCTCGCCGGCATAGAAAGACCGGACGATGGACTGGGCTGCTCGGGCGCCGGAAAACCGAAATGCCTTGTGAGCGAAATAAACATTGGGCAGCAAGGCTATCAGGCCTCCGCAAAGTCCCGAGTATCCGGCAACGACTCCGTGCCATTGCCAGAGCGCCAAAGCGGCAATGAGCAAAATGACAAATTGAGCCATCAACACCGGAAAAACCGCCAGGCGATGGAACGGCAGGCGGTTTGGCTTGCGGGTTTCCATCACTATTGCTCTCCAATGGTCGGCTGCCAAAATTCAATAACTTGGCATAATTTGTGCCGACAAAATGCGCGCAGAGTATAGGGGCGGTTCTGCCCCTATTCAACTGTCAGGTAGTGATTTCCGACTGCGCGCTACAAGGGGAATTGTTTCAGCGGATGTGTGCGAGCACACCTTGAAGCTCATCGAGGGAGTTGTAACCAATCACCAACTGGCCTTTGCCCTTCTTGCCGTGGCGGATCTGCACCGCAGAGCCCAGCCGCTCGGCCAGACGCTGTTCAAGCCGGGCGATATCCGGGTCGGGTTTGGCAGGCTCGACCGGCTCCGGTTTGCCGCTCAGCCACTGACGAACCAGTGCCTCAGTTTGGCGCACAGTGAGGCCGCGTGCGACAACATGTCGCGCCCCTTCCACCTGCTGATTGTCCGGCAGACCGAGCAATGCACGGGCATGACCCATTTCCAGGTCGCCATGGGACAGCATGGTCTTGATGACTTCCGGCAGCGCAATCAGGCGCAACAGGTTGGCTACCGTGACGCGGGACTTACCCACAGCCTCGGCGACCTGTTGCTGAGTGAGCTGGAATTCCTGCTGCAAGCGCTGCAGGGCCACCGCTTCCTCGATCGGATTCAGGTCTTCGCGCTGGATGTTCTCGATCAGCGCGATGGCGATCGCGGTTTCATCCGGCACGTCGCGAACCATCGCAGGAATGGTTTCCTGCCCGGCTTGCTGACTTGCGCGCCAGCGACGTTCGCCGGCGATGATTTCGAAACGACCACCGCCAATCGGGCGAACCACGATCGGCTGCATCACGCCCTGGGCCTTGATCGACTGCGCCAGCTCTTCCAGCGCCTGCGGATCCATGTCCCGGCGTGGCTGATACTTGCCGCGCTGCAGCAGGTCCAACGGCAGGTGCTGCAACTCACGGCTGTCCGCCTGCGCTGCCTGTTCTTCCAGCGCGCTGACAGTCGGACCGCTCAGCAGTGCATCCAGTCCTCGTCCGAGACCTCGTTTCTTGACGGCCATGGGAATTCCTTAAGTTGGCTGGGCAGCGGCGGTGCGTGAATTTTTGCGCTGACGGCGAACCATCTCGCCCGCCAGGGCCAGATAGGCCAGCGCGCCACGCGATTGCTTGTCGTACGCCAGCGCCGGCATGCCGTAGCTCGGGGCTTCGGCGAGACGGATGTTGCGCGGGATCACCGTGTCGTAAAGCTGATCGCCGAAGTGTTCCTTGAGCTGGGCCGATACATCGTTCATCAGGCTCAGGCGCGGGTCATACATGGTCCGCAGCAGGCCTTCGACTTTCAGGTTCGGGTTCAGCAGTTCGGCGATGCGTTTGATGTTATCCACAAGGTCGCTCAGACCTTCGAGCGCAAAATACTCGCACTGCATGGGGATAATGACCCCGTCGGCGGCAACCAGTGCGTTCAGCGTGAGCATCGACAGCGACGGCGGGCAGTCGATCAGAATGTAATCGTAGTTTTCACGGATCGGCGCCAACGCGCTGCGCAGACGGCTTTCCTTCATCTGCATTTCCAGCAGCACCACCTCGGCCGCCGTCAGGTCGCGGTTGGCCGGTAGCAGTTGATAACCGCCGTGTTCCGAATAGTGCATGGCCTGGGCCAGATCGCATTCACCGATCAGCAGGTCGTAGACCGAATTTTCCAGGCCATGTTTATCCACACCGCTGCCCATGGTGGCGTTGCCCTGTGGATCGAGATCGATCAACAGCACCCGGCGCTTGGTCGCGACCAGGGATGCTGCGAGGTTGATGCAGGTGGTGGTCTTGCCCACACCACCCTTCTGGTTCGCTATCGCGAATACCTTAGCCATTCTTGCTTGTGTTCCCAATCATGCCGTGCGGCGCAGTATCAGCAGATGGCGTTGGCCTTGGCAACCGGGTACGGCCAGGGCGTGTTCGCTATCGAGTTTGAAGTCTGCCGGCAATGCTACCAGCTCATCGGCCGGATGGACGCCCTTCATTGCCAGCCAGCGCGTATCGGCGTCGCCGAGGTGGCGAGTCCAGTTGGTGAAGTTTTCCATGCTGCTGAATGCCCGGGAAATAATCCCGTTGAATGGCTGTGCAGGCTGGAACGCTTCGACGCGACTGTGGATAACTTGCAGGTTATCCAGTTTGAGTTCGAGTTTGACCTGGGTCAGAAAACGGGTTTTCTTGCCGTTGCTGTCCAGGCACGTCACTTGCGAGTCCGGATACAGGATCGCCAGAGGGATCCCAGGCATGCCGCCGCCGCTGCCGACATCCAGCCAGCGACCGTTTTCGATGAACGACATCACGCTGAGGCTATCGAGCAAGTGACGGGACACCATTTCGTCCGGGTCGCGAACGGCGGTCAGGTTGTAGGCCTGGTTCCATTTGATCAACAGGGCCAGATAACCCAGCAGCAATTCGTGCTGGGTTTCAGTGAGATTGACACCGAGCTCGCGGGCTCCTGTGGATAACTCTTCGGCGTGTTGCGAAGTGACCTTAGAACTCAAGCGCTTTGCTCCAACTGACGGCCCGCGCCGCGTTTTTTCAAATGAATCATCAACAGCGAAATTGCTGCCGGGGTCACACCCGGGATCCGCGAAGCCTGGCCCAGCGTCTCGGGACGCGTGGCGCCCAACTTGCTCTGGATCTCCTTGGAAAGACCGGAAATGTTGGTGTAATCGATATCCACAGGCAGTTTCGTGTCTTCACTGGCGCGCAGACGGGCGATTTCGTCCTGTTGGCGATCGATGTAACCGGCGTACTTGGTCTTGATCTCGACCTGTTCGGCGACCTGTGGATCTTCAGCGCCCTGCCCGGTCACTTCGACCAGACCAGCGTAGTCGATTTCCGGACGGCTCAAGAGATTGAGCAGGTTGTATTCGTGAGTCAGCGGAGTGCCGAATTTTTCTGCAATTGCATCGCCCTGCTGGGTGCCCGGGCGAACCCAGGTGCTTTTCAGACGCTGCTCTTCCAGCTCGATGTTTTCGCGCTTCTTGCAGAAAGCCGCCCAGCGCGCGTCATCGACCAGACCCAGTTCGCGACCTTTTTCGGTCAGACGCAAGTCCGCGTTGTCCTCACGCAGGATGAGGCGGTACTCGGCACGGGAAGTGAACATGCGGTACGGCTCTTGAGTACCGAGGGTGATCAGGTCGTCGACCAATACCCCGATGTACGCTTCATCGCGACGCGGGCACCAGGCTTCTTTGCCTTTCGCACGCAGCGCGGCGTTGGCTCCTGCGAGCAAACCCTGGGCGCCGGCTTCTTCATAACCGGTGGTGCCGTTGATTTGACCAGCGAAGAACAGACCGCCGATGACTTTGGTTTCCAGGCTGTACTTCAGGTCGCGCGGATCGAAGTAGTCGTACTCGATCGCATAACCCGGACGCACGATGTGCGCGTTTTCCATGCCGCGAATCGATTGCACGATCTGCAATTGCACGTCGAACGGCAGGCTTGTGGATATCCCGTTCGGATACAGCTCATGGGTGGTCAGGCCTTCCGGCTCGATGAAAACCTGATGGCTTTCCTTGTCGGCGAAGCGATGAATCTTGTCTTCGATCGACGGGCAATAACGCGGGCCAATGCCTTCGATCTCGCCGGCAGCGGAATACATCGGCGAACGGTCGAGGTTCGCGGCAATGATTTCGTGGGTACGGGCGTTGGTGTGAGTAATCCAGCAACTGACCTGCCGTGGATGTTGTTCTTTGTTGCCCATGAACGACATCACCGGAATCGGCGTATCACCTGGCTGCTCGGTCATCACCGAGAAATCCACAGACTTGCCGTCGATACGCGGTGGCGTGCCGGTTTTCAGGCGTCCAACGCGCAGCGGCAATTCACGCAGGCGATGCGCAAGGGCGATCGACGGGGGATCACCGGCACGACCGCCGGAAAAATTCTGCAAACCGATGTGGATAAGTCCGCCGAGGAACGTGCCGGTGGTCAACACCACGGAATCGGCGAAGAAACGCAGACCCATTTGCGTGACAACACCGCGTACTTGTTCCTGCTCGACGATCAGGTCGTCAGCGGCTTGTTGAAATATCCACAGGTTCGGCTGGTTTTCCAGAATTTCACGGACAGCGGCCTTGTAAAGAATACGGTCGGCTTGCGCACGGGTTGCACGTACGGCCGGGCCTTTGCGGCTGTTCAACACGCGAAACTGGATACCGCCCAGATCGGTGGCCATGGCCATCGCGCCGCCGAGGGCGTCGATTTCCTTGACCAGATGGCTTTTGCCAATGCCTCCGATGGCCGGGTTGCAACTCATGGCACCGAGGGTTTCCACGTTGTGCGTCAGCAGAAGGGTTTTTGCACCCATGCGTGCTGAGGCCAGTGCTGCCTCGGTACCGGCATGACCGCCGCCGATGACGATCACTTCAAAACGGGAAGGGAAATCCACCACGCACCTCGTGCCTGCTTAAGTAGGTAATTCAGGAATAGTTTGAGATCAGGTTTCTGGACCTGGTCGGCAAGTATAGGGACTTCGCCCTTCCTAAAGAACCCTTTGCACAAAATTTAACCAGCTGTGGAGAACTCGCGGTTAAAAGAATAAAAAAGAGAGAAATTTATAAAACCTTTGTTTTAAAGCTTATTCTTACTGCCCATGATTTCTGTGGATAGATTTCTACAGGCCTTTATTTTCAATGTGTACAGAGATTCAAAACCCTGTGGCCATGTCGCCATGAGGCCCTTGGATAACCGGTTTAAGCCTGTGGATTAATGCGGTGGTTATCCACAGAGGCAGTTATGTTCAGTTTTCAGGCCCTGTTATCAACTGCCCTCAGCGGCGGTTATTCACAGGGCTTAATTCACAGAAATCTGATGAATGAAGGGATCGCGGACGCAGAAAATCCGCCCAGGATCAGAAAACCTGTCCGGCACTGGGGCAAGGAAATACGAGGAAGAGGGAACAGACAGGTCGCGTATGGACCTGTCTGTGGACAGCGGATGGATTATTTACCGATGCAGAAGCTGGAAAAGATCCGTCCCAGCAGATCATCGGAGCTGAAGGCGCCGGTGATTTCCCCAAGGGACTGCTGGGCCTGACGCAGGTCTTCGGCCAGCAACTCACCCGCTCCCGCCAACGTCAGTTGGGCACGTCCATGTTCCAGGGCATCACTGGCGTGACGCAGGGCTTCCAGGTGCCGGCGGCGTGCGCTGAAGCTGCTTTCCGACGTCTGTTCGTAGCCCATGCAGGCCTTGAGGTGATCACGTAGCAGATCCAGCCCTTCACCGGCGGATTTTGCGCTCAGACTGATCGTTACATGGCCGTCGTCGCTGACTTCCAGAGCAATGGGTTCACCGGTGAGATCAGCCTTGTTGCGAATCAGCGTGACCTTCGCCGGATCCGGCCGGGTTTCAAGGAATTCCGGCCACAGCGCAAACGGATCGGCGGCCTCGGGCGCCATGGCATCGACAACCAGCAGCACTCGATCAGCTTCGCCGATGGCTTTCAATGCTCGTTCAACGCCGATCTTTTCCACATGATCATCGGTGTCGCGCAGACCGGCGGTGTCCACTACGTGCAGCGGCATGCCGTCGATGTGGATATGTTCGCGCAGGATATCCCGAGTCGTGCCGGCAATCTCCGTCACGATGGCGGCTTCTCGTCCGGCCAATGCATTCAGCAGACTGGATTTGCCGGCATTCGGACGACCGGCAATCACCACGGTCATGCCGTCACGTAGCAATGCGCCCTGCCCGGCTTCGCGCAATACGGTGGATAACTCGTTACGAACCTTGTCGAGCATGCTCAGGACATGGCCATCGGCAAGGAAGTCGATCTCTTCTTCCGGGAAGTCGATCGCGGCTTCGACATAAATCCGCAAACCGATCAGCTGTTCGGTGAGGTTATGCACACGTTGGGAAAATGCACCCTGCAACGAACGCAGAGCGTTTCGTGCGGCCTGGGCAGAACTGGCTTCGATCAGGTCGGCAATGGCCTCGGCCTGGGCCAGGTCGAGTTTGTCATTGAGGAATGCTCTTTCGCTGAACTCACCGGGCCGCGCCAGACGGCAACCCAGTTCCAGACAACGCTTGAGCAACATGTCGAGGACGATCGGGCCACCGTGGCCCTGCAGTTCCAGTACGTCTTCGCCAGTGAACGAGTTCGGCCCCGGGAAATACAGCGCCAGACCTTCATCCAGCACCTGCTGATCGTCACTGAAGAACGGGCCGTAGTGGGCAAACCGTGGTTTCAGTTCACGGCCGCTGATGGCTTTGGCTGCAACGCTGGCCAGCGGCCCGGAAATTCGAACGATGCCCACGCCGCCACGGCCCTGGGCGGTAGCGACGGCTGCGATGGTTTCACGAGGTGCGCTCATAAACCGGTATCCAGACAAAAATGGCAGATAGCAAAACGCCCCACTAGGGGGCGTTTTGAGTGGTGTTATCCACAGAGTAAGTTACGCCTCGGCTTTTTTCGTCGCCGCTTCGATCTTACGCGTGATGTACCACTGTTGGGCAATCGACAGGCAGTTGTTCACAACCCAGTACAGCACCAGACCTGCCGGGAACCACAGGAAGAAGAAGGTGAAGATGATTGGCATCATTTTCATCACCTTGGCCTGCATCGGATCCGGAGGTGTAGGGTTCAGACGCTGCTGGATGAACATGGTCGCGCCCATGATGATCGGCAGGATGAAGAACGGATCCTTGATCGACAGGTCGGTAATCCACAGCATGAACGGCGCCTGGCGCATTTCCACGCTTTCCAGCAGAACCCAGTACAGAGAAAGGAAAACCGGCATCTGCACGAGGATCGGCAAGCAGCCGCCCAGCGGATTGATCTTCTCTTTCTTGTACAGCTCCATCATGGCTTGCGACATTTTCTGCCGGTCATCGCCATGTTGCTCTTTCAGTGCAGCCAGTTTCGGAGCCACGGCGCGCATGCGGGCCATCGACTTGTAGCTGGCGGCCGACAGAGGGAAGAAAATCCCTTTGATCAGCATGGTCAGGAAGATGATCGACCAGCCCCAGTTGCCGACGATGCTGTGGATATGTTGCAGGAGCCAGAAGATTGGCTGGGCAATGAACCACAGAATGCCGTAGTCGACGGTCAGTTCCAGACCTGGGGACAACTCTTTCAGCACAGCCTGGCTTTTCGGACCGGCGTACAGAACAGCGCTGGTTTCGACTTTCGCACCCGGTGCAGCGGTCAGCGAAGGACCGGTGTAACCGATGATGTAATTGCCTTTGCTGTCTTTACGGGTCTGGACGATGTTGTTTTCGCCCTTCGGAGCAACCCATGCCGTCACGAAGTAGTGTTGCAGCCAGGCTACCCAGCCACCGGTGACGGTTTCCTTGAGCTGACCTTTGTCCATGTCCTTCATGGACACTTTCTTGTACGGCTCGGAACTTGTCCACAGGGCAGCGCCCAGGTAAGTCGCGGTACCGGTAGCAGTAGTCGACGAAGGATCGGCGCTTGCATCGCGTTTCAGCTGGGCAAACATCGAACCGGACCAAGGCTGAGCGCTCTGGTTGTCGATCAGATAAGTCACGGTCACGTCATACAGGCCACGTTTCAGAGTGAAACGCTTGATGTAATTGACGCCGTCCTTGCTGAACTTCAGGTCAACGACCAGTTGGTCCTGACCGTCAGCCAGTTGATAAGTCTTCTTCTCCGAGGAGTAGATCGGACGACCGGCCGGGTTTGCATCCGGACCGTTGGTGCCGATCAGACCGCTCTGTGCCAGATAAGTACGTTCGCCGCCGTTGTCGAACAGCTGAAACGGTACGTCCGGACGATCCTGACGGCGTGGATACAGCGGCAAGGTCAGCTGGGCAACATCGCCACCTTGTGGATCGATCGCGAGATCGAGCACGTCGGTCTTGATCTGGATCAGATCCTTGCTGACGGCGACCGGCGTTTCGGCAGGTGCGCTGGTATCACTTGCGGCGCGCGGAATATCGTCACTGGCGGCAGCATTATTGCCAGTGGCGGTGTCCGGCAAACCGGATGTAGTCGTACTGGAAGCAACATTCTGAGTCGGCAGGGCAGCCTGGCCATAGTCCTGGTTCCATTTAAGGACCATGACGTAGGACACGATTGCCAGGGCGACGATCAGGATCGTGCGTTTGATATCCATGATTACTCGGCCATCGAAGAAGAACGGGAGGTAGGGATAGGTGGAACCGGGTCATAACCACCGGGATTCCACGGATGACAGCGACCTAAACGACGAAAGGTCAGCCAGCCACCGCGCAGAAGGCCATGATTTTCGATGGCTTCATACGCGTAGCAGGAACAGCTGGGGTAGAAACGACAGTGACTGGCCATCAAGGGACTAATGGCGTAGCGATAAAACTGGATCGGAACGAGTGCCAGTTTACGCATCGGGACTGTCTACCCCTACAGTTTCGGTTTTGACTGCTGGTACCGGCTTGTTGCGTGCCAGACGCTTCCAGAGTTTGCCGAAATGCTGAATCAATTCGGGGTTTTCTACGTCACCCAAACCTTTGCGCGCGACGATAACGATGTCCCAGCCGACCAGTGAATCCTGGTGCAGGCGAAACGATTCGCGCATCAGACGTTTGAGGCGATTGCGCTCGACGGAGAGTTTTACACTCTTTTTCCCGATAACCAGCCCGAGACGGGGGTGATCGAGATCGTTGTTGCGCGCAAGGAGCAGGAGATTTTTCCCCGGAACCTTGCCGGTAGGGGAGTCAAAGACCGCCTTGAAGTGCCGGGGAGTAAGCAGACGCTTTTCCCGACTGAAGTCCTGACTCACCTCCAGTGCCGGATTATCAAACTGCCAGACGTGCGCGGCCTTTGGCGCGACGACGCGACAGTACGGCACGACCGTTCTTGGTAGCCATGCGAGCACGGAAACCGTGGGTACGAGCGCGTTTGATAGTGCTTGGTTGGAAAGTACGTTTCATGTCGTGTTACCTGGTTCGTCCACAACGGGCCGGAATGGCCCCCGTTTTAAGAGACCGGGGATTCTAGAGAAAGCAAGTCCATAGGTCAATTTCCAACCAACGTTTCCTTATAAATAGATCTTCGGAGCGTGCGGGACCTGATTAACCGTTTGCCAGAGATAAAAATAAAGAAGGGAATTATTTAAAGCTTTTCTGTAAAGCTTGTAAAAGCTAGGCGCGACCTCGTCTGTGGATAACTGGCTCAAGGCCTTGTTTCAAGCGATGTACAGAGAATGACAACTACAGTGGAAAACCGTGTTAAGCCTGTGCTGCACTGTCGGATAACCTGTGTGTGGAAAGGGCGGTTATCCACAGGCCGGTTATCCACCGACTTTCGCCCCCAGTTGTCCAGTGTGCTCAGATAGGGTTATCCACAAAGCTTATGCACACACCGTTGGTCGCCTTTTTCTCGTTTAACGCATTGATAAATCATGTGCACCGGGCAACCTGCATGTGGATAAGTGGACGACTGGCCGCTACAATGGCCGCTTGTTTTTGCCTCACCGGCTTTCAACTTAGGGGATATCCGTGTCAGTGGAACTTTGGCAGCAGTGCGTGGAGCTTTTGCGCGAAGAGCTGCCTGCCCAACAATTCAACACCTGGATCCGTCCACTACAGGTCGAAGCCGAAGGCGACGAGTTGCGCGTCTATGCACCGAATCGTTTTGTTCTGGACTGGGTCAACGAGAAGTACCTGGGGCGCGTCCTTGAACTGCTGGATGAGCATGGCAATGGTCTGGCACCGTCGCTTTCCTTATTAATAGGCAGCAAACGCAGTTCGGCCCCGCGTGCCGCCCCGAATGCGCCATTGGCTGCTGCTCAAGTGGCCCAGGCTCAGGCCAATGCAGTACCGGCCAGCGCACCAGCGCCAGCGCCGACACCTGCACCGAACAAGCGTTCGCCTCAGAAAACCGAAGAGATCAGTGAAGAGCCGTCCCGCGACAGCTTTGATTCGATGGCCGGCGCCGCTTCGCAACAGGCACCGGTTCGCGCCGAACAGCGCACCGTGCAGGTCGAAGGCGCGCTCAAGCACACCAGCTACCTGAACCGTACCTTCACCTTCGAAAACTTCGTCGAAGGTAAGTCCAACCAGCTCGCCCGTGCGGCGGCCTGGCAAGTGGCAGACAATCCCAAGCACGGCTACAACCCGCTGTTCCTTTATGGCGGTGTAGGTCTGGGTAAGACGCACTTGATGCACGCGGTGGGCAACCATCTATTAAAGAAGAACCCGAATGCCAAGGTCGTGTACCTGCATTCCGAGCGTTTCGTGGCCGACATGGTCAAGGCGCTGCAATTGAACGCAATCAACGAGTTCAAGCGTTTCTACCGTTCGGTGGACGCCCTGCTGATCGACGACATTCAGTTCTTCGCCCGCAAGGAACGTTCCCAGGAAGAGTTTTTCCACACCTTCAACGCCCTGCTTGAAGGTGGCCAGCAGGTCATCCTTACCAGTGACCGCTACCCGAAAGAAATCGAAGGCCTTGAAGAACGCCTCAAATCCCGCTTCGGCTGGGGCCTGACGGTTGCCGTCGAGCCACCGGAACTGGAAACCCGCGTCGCGATTTTGATGAAGAAGGCCGACCAGGCCAAAGTCGAGTTGCCTCATGACGCGGCGTTCTTCATTGCCCAGCGTATTCGCTCCAACGTCCGCGAGCTGGAAGGTGCGCTGAAACGCGTGATCGCCCACTCGCACTTCATGGGCCGCGACATCACCATCGAGTTGATTCGCGAATCCCTGAAAGACCTTTTGGCGCTGCAGGACAAACTGGTCTCTGTGGATAACATTCAGCGTACCGTCGCCGAGTACTACAAGATCAAGATCTCCGATTTGCTGTCCAAACGCCGTTCGCGTTCGGTCGCTCGTCCGCGTCAGGTGGCCATGGCCCTGTCCAAGGAACTGACCAACCACAGCCTGCCGGAAATCGGCGATGTGTTTGGCGGCCGCGACCACACGACGGTGTTGCACGCCTGCCGCAAGATCAACGAACTTAAGGAATCCGACGCGGACATCCGCGAGGACTACAAGAACCTGCTGCGTACACTGACCACTTGATGAACACCAGCGCAGCTTATTAAGGCAAGGGACTAGACCATGCATTTCACCATTCAACGCGAAGCCCTGTTGAAACCCCTGCAACTGGTCGCAGGCGTCGTCGAGCGCCGACAGACCTTGCCGGTACTGTCCAACGTGCTGCTGGTTGTCGATGGCCAGCAACTGTCGCTGACCGGTACCGACCTGGAAGTCGAGCTGGTCGGTCGCGTGCAACTTGAGGAGCCGGCTGAAACAGGTTCCATCACCGTGCCGGCGCGCAAGCTGATGGACATCTGCAAGAGCCTGCCGAACGATGCGCTGATCGATATCAAGGTCGACGAGCAGAAGCTGGTGGTGAAAGCCGGCCGTAGCCGCTTCACCCTGTCGACCCTGCCGGCCAATGACTTCCCGACTGTAGAAGAAGGCCCGGGTTCGCTGACCACCAGCCTGGAACAGAGCAAGCTGCGTCGCCTGATCGAACGCACCAGTTTCGCGATGGCCCAGCAGGACGTGCGTTACTACCTCAACGGCATGTTGCTGGAAGTCTCGACCGGTGTGATCCGTGCCGTCGCTACCGACGGTCACCGTCTGGCCATGTGTTCGATGCAGGCCGATATCGGTCAGCAGGAACGCCACCAGGTAATCGTGCCGCGTAAAGGTATTCTCGAACTGGCACGTCTGCTCACCGAGCCGGACGGCAACGTCAGCATCGTCCTGGGTCAGCATCACATCCGCGCTACCACCGGCGAGTTCACCTTTACCTCGAAACTGGTCGACGGCAAGTTCCCGGATTACGAGCGCGTTCTGCCGAAGGGCGGCGACAAGCTGGTGCTGGGCGATCGTCAGGCGTTGCGTGAAGCTTTCAGCCGTACCGCGATTCTGTCCAACGAGAAATACCGAGGTATCCGTCTGCAACTGGCCAGCGGTCAGTTGAAGATCCAGGCCAACAACCCGGAGCAGGAAGAAGCGGAAGAAGAAGTAGGTGTGGAATACAACGGCGGCTCCCTGGAAATCGGCTTCAACGTCAGCTATCTGCTCGACGTGCTGGGCGTGATGACCACCGAGCAGGTTCGTCTGATCCTGTCCGACTCCAACAGCAGTGCGCTGGTGCAAGAGTCCGACAACGACGATTCGGCTTACGTTGTCATGCCGATGCGTCTGTAATCAGCTGACTCTGGATGTCGCTAAGTCGCGTCTCGGTCACCGCGGTGCGCAATCTGCACCCGGTGACCTTCTCCCCCTCCCCCCGAATCAACATTCTTTACGGTGCCAACGGCAGCGGCAAAACCAGTGTTCTGGAAGCCATTCACCTGCTGGGGCTTGCCCGTTCGTTTCGTAGCACGCGGCTGTTGCCGGTCATCCAGTACGAGCAGCTTGCCTGCACCGTTTTCGGACAGGTCGAACTCGCCGAGGGTGGCCACAGCGCATTGGGGATATCTCGCGATCGTCAGGGCGAGTTCCAGATCCGCATCGACGGTCAGAATGCCCGCAGCGCTGCGCAACTGGCGGAAATCTTGCCGCTGCAGTTGATCAATCCCGACAGCTTTCGCCTGCTGGAAGGCGCGCCGAAGATTCGCCGACAGTTCCTCGACTGGGGCGTGTTCCACGTCGAGCCGCGGTTCATGGCCACCTGGCAGCGTTTGCAGAAGGCCTTGCGCCAGAGAAACTCCTGGCTGCGGCATGGTACACTTGACGCCGTTTCGCAAGCGGTTTGGGACAGGGAACTGTGCCAGGCCAGCGCTGAAATCGATGAATACCGCCGCGCTTACATCAAAGCCTTGAAACCAGTCTTTGAACAAACCTTGAGCGAACTGGTTGAGCTCGAAGGTTTGACGCTCAGCTATTACCGAGGCTGGGACAAGGACCGGGAACTGAGCGCTGTACTCGCCGGATCCGTGCAACGGGACCAGCAAATGGGTCATACCCAGGCTGGGCCACAACGGGCTGACTTGCGTCTTAGATTGGGCGCTCACAACGCTGCGGACATCTTGTCTCGGGGTCAGCAAAAGTTGGTGGTCTGTGCGTTGCGGATTGCCCAGGGGCATTTGGTGAGCCAGGCCCGACGCGGCCAGTGTATTTATCTGGTGGATGACTTGCCGTCCGAGCTGGACGAGAGCCACCGTCGCGCGCTGTGCCGCTTGCTGGAAGACTTACGCTGCCAGGTTTTTATTACCTGTGTAGATCACGAATTATTGAGGGAAGGCTGGCAGACGGAAACGCCAGTCGCTCTGTTCCACGTGGAACAGGGCCGTATCACCCAGACCCACGACCATCGGGAGTGAAGGCATTGAGCGAAGAAAATACGTACGACTCATCGAGCATTAAAGTGCTGAAAGGCCTGGATGCCGTGCGCAAACGTCCCGGTATGTACATTGGTGACACCGACGATGGCAGCGGTCTGCACCACATGGTGTTCGAGGTGGTCGACAACTCGATCGACGAAGCCCTCGCCGGCCACTGCGACGACATCAGCATCATCATCCACCCGGATGAGTCCATCACCGTCAAAGACAACGGTCGTGGCATCCCGGTAGACGTGCATAAAGAGGAAGGCGTTTCCGCCGCCGAGGTCATCATGACCGTCCTCCACGCCGGTGGTAAGTTCGACGACAACTCCTACAAGGTATCCGGCGGTCTGCACGGTGTAGGTGTTTCGGTAGTGAACGCGCTGTCCGAAGAGCTGGTCCTGACCGTTCGCCGCAGCGGCAAAATCTGGGAACAGACCTACGTCCATGGCGTACCTCAGGCGCCGATGGCGATCGTTGGTGACAGCGAAACCACCGGTACCCAGATTCACTTCAAGGCTTCCAAGGAAACCTTCAAGAACATTCACTTCAGCTGGGACATCCTGGCCAAGCGTATTCGTGAACTATCCTTCCTCAACTCCGGTGTCGGTATCGTCCTGAAGGACGAGCGCAGCGGCAAGGAAGAGCTGTTCAAGTACGAAGGTGGCCTGCGTGCGTTCGTTGAATACCTGAACACCAACAAGACTGCGGTCAACCAAGTGTTCCACTTCAACATCCAGCGTGAAGACGGCATCGGCGTGGAAATCGCCCTGCAGTGGAACGACAGCTTCAACGAGAACCTGTTGTGTTTCACCAACAACATTCCGCAGCGCGACGGCGGCACCCACCTGGTGGGCTTCCGTTCCGCACTGACGCGTAACCTGAACAACTACATCGAGCAGGAAGGTCTGGCGAAGAAGCACAAAGTCGCCACCACCGGTGACGATGCCCGTGAAGGCCTGACTGCGATCATTTCGGTGAAGGTGCCGGATCCGAAGTTCAGCTCCCAGACCAAAGACAAGCTGGTTTCTTCCGAAGTGAAGACCGCGGTCGAACAGGAAATGGGCAAGTACTTCTCCGATTTCCTGCTGGAAAACCCGAACGAAGCCAAACTGGTTGTCGGCAAGATGATCGACGCAGCCCGTGCCCGTGAAGCGGCGCGCAAGGCCCGTGAGATGACCCGTCGCAAAGGCGCGCTGGACATCGCCGGTCTGCCGGGCAAGCTCGCTGACTGCCAGGAAAAAGACCCGGCGCTGTCCGAACTGTACCTCGTGGAAGGTGACTCCGCGGGCGGCTCTGCCAAGCAGGGACGTAACCGCAAGACCCAGGCCATCCTGCCGCTGAAGGGCAAGATCCTCAACGTCGAGAAAGCCCGTTTCGACAAGATGATCTCGTCCCAGGAAGTGGGCACCCTGATTACCGCGCTGGGCTGCGGTATCGGTCGCGAAGAGTACAACATCGACAAGCTGCGCTATCACAACATCATCATCATGACCGATGCTGACGTCGACGGTTCGCACATCCGTACCCTGCTGCTGACGTTCTTCTTCCGCCAGTTGCCTGAGCTGATCGAGCGCGGCTACATCTACATCGCCCAGCCGCCGCTGTACAAGGTCAAGAAAGGCAAGCAAGAGCAATACATCAAAGACGACGACGCCATGGAAGAGTACATGACGCAGTCGGCCCTGGAAGATGCGAGCCTGCACCTGAACGAAGACGCCCCGGGCATTTCGGGTGAAGCGCTGGAACGTCTGGTGAATGACTTCCGCATGGTGATGAAGACCCTCAAGCGTCTGTCGCGCCTGTACCCGCAGGAGCTGACCGAGCACTTCATCTACCTGCCGGCCGTCAGCCTGGAAATGCTCGGCGACCACGCCAAGATGCAAGATTGGCTGGCCCAATACGAAGTCCGTCTGCGCACCGTCGAGAAGTCGGGTCTGGTCTACAAGGCCAGTCTGCGTGAAGACCGCGAGCGTGGCGTATGGCTGCCAGAGGTCGAGCTGATCTCCCACGGCCTGTCGAACTACGTCACCTTCAACCGCGACTTCTTCGGCAGCAACGACTACAAGACCGTCGTCACCCTCGGCGCTCAATTGAGCACCCTGCTCGACGAAGGCGCGTACATCCAGCGTGGCGAACGCAAGAAAGCGGTCACCGAGTTCAAGGAAGCCCTGGACTGGCTGATGGCCGAAAGCACCAAGCGCCACACCATCCAGCGATACAAAGGTCTGGGTGAAATGAACCCGGATCAGCTGTGGGAAACCACCATGGACCCAAGCGTGCGCCGCATGCTGAAAGTCACCATCGAAGACGCCATTGGCGCAGACCAGATCTTCAACACCCTGATGGGTGATGCGGTCGAACCTCGCCGTGACTTCATCGAGAGCAACGCTCTGGCGGTGTCCAACCTGGACTTCTGATCCCGGTCGTCGTCAAAAAAAGGCCAACGCATTGCGTTGGCCTTTTTATTGGCAGATCAAAATACGCAGTCTTACTCAGACACCGCCGCCACACTCTCCAACCGATACCCATACCCATAAATCGTCAGCAGCTGCCAACCCCGATCCGCCGTCAGTCCGAGTTTGTTGCGTAGGCGATAAATATGGGTGTCCAGTGGTCGCGACGTGGACATCTCTTCGTGGGGCCAGAATCTCTCGTACAGGTAATCCCGCGACAGCGGCCGCCCCAGGTTGCTGAACAGGCAGTGGGCGAGACGATATTCGCGTTCGGTCATGACGATCGGTTTCCCGTCGCGGGTAACGGTCAGTTCGGCGTCGTCGAACACCAGATCGTTGAAACGCAGGACTTCGGCGGGTGCGCTACGTTGCAGGCTATGCCGACGCAATACCGCTGCCACGCGGGCCTTCAATTCATTGGGTCGAAACGGTTTGCTCACGTAATCGTCGGCTCCCGCATTCAACGCCTGGACGATATCGCTCTCGCCGTCGCGGCTGGTGAGCATTATGGCGGCCGGCGGGGCTTCCATGTGTTCGCGGGTCCAGCGCAGCAGTGCCAGGCCGGTGAGGTCGGGCAATTGCCAGTCGAGGATCAACAGGTCGAAGGTTTCCCGGCGCAACTGGCGCAGGAGGTCTTCACCGCTTTCGAAGCTGTGAAGTGACCACGGCTGTCCTCCAGCCTCGGCGATTTGTTGCAGGGTCTGCTCGACCCGGCGCAGTTCGGCGGGTTCATCGTCCAGTATCGCAACGCGCATACGCGGTGGTTCCTTGTCGCTCGGGCAATGGGTGCCGACCGGATCGGCTCTCTCCATGCAGTGAAAGTAAGCGGCACGCCGTGGGGTGAGCCGCTATGATTCTTCGGGTCTACGTCCTCAGACCGGCCGTCCATGAATCCATTCAACCCGCCCTGCCCTGTTTCCCATGAATAACCAGCGCCGACACGAAAGTCGCGTACCCAGCCAGGTTCAGCGTTTGTTCCGGCAACTGGTGCGCGAGTGGGTGTGGATAAGTCTAGTGCTGTTGCCGCTGACTGCACTGCTTTCCTGGCGTGCGCAGATCAATTTGCATGACCCGTCGCCATTAATGGGCGCAGGACTTTCGGTAGCCATGGTCGCGTGCGTACTTGGGTTGCTGCTGTGGCGCCCGCGTCTGGCGCTCTGGCTCACATTGGGCGGGATGGCCTGCGTGCTGTTGACCAGTGCAGGCCTGGCTGAGATGCGGCGTTGGTGGTCACCGACGCCGGCAGTGCTGGGTATGTTGTTCGGTTATCTGATCTGGAACTGGCGACGCCTGAGCGTGGTGCTGACCTACTTCGGTTGGGAGCTTGCGCGGCTGGACAGTGAACCGAAAGTCTTCCCCGAACGGCGTCGGGCGCAGTTTCCCGGCGCCGACCGCTTGCAGGGGCAGATCATGGCGCTTGAGCAAGCCATGAGCCGCACCCGCGATACCCGCCGGTTCATTGCCGACGGGCTGGAATATCTCCCGGTCGCGACCCTGATCAGCGATCCACGGGGGCAAGTCTTGTTGGGCAACCGCAAGGCCCGGAGCCTGTTCGATCACAATCTGGTGGGCGAGGATGTGCTCGATCAACTGGCGAGCCTGGGCTATCCGGAGTTGTCCACCGATCAGCGCCCGCCGCTCTCCGAGCTGCCTCTGCTGGAGTTTCGTGATCACAAGGAACGCAGCCTGCGCCTGGAGCGTGCTGCGTTGTTGCCCGTCGATGGCGACCTGCCGATCGGCTGGCTCCTGAGTCTCACTGACCTGAGCGCCGAACGCGCCGCCGAGGAACAGCGCGGTGTATTGCTGCGCTTTCTGTCCCATGACCTGCGCGCGCCCCATTCGGCGATTCTCGCCCTGCTCGATGTACACCGGCATCAGGCAGGAACGGATTCGCCACTGCTCGAACAGATTGAGCGTCAGGTACGCCGGGCGCTGGAACTCACCGACGGCTTCGTTCTGCTGGCCCGGGCGGAATCCGAGGCGTACCGGTTTCAGCCGAGCTTGTTCGGAATGCTGGTCATGGACGTGCTGGATCAGGCACTGCCCATCGCCCAGCAAAAGCGCATCCAGCTGTTGAACGACATGGACGAACACTCCCAGGAGCGTTTGATCCTGGCCGATCAAGGCTTGTTGACCCGAGCACTGTTCAACCTGCTGGAAAACGCAATCAAGTACAGCCCGGCCGGATCCACGATCGTCATGCGTGTCAGCTGCCATGACGACTGGTTGCGTTGTGAACTGACCGATCAAGGCAAAGGCATCGCGGCAGAGGAACTGCCTGATCTGTTCAGCCAATACCGACGCTTTTCTTCTGCACAAGGCATCGACGGCGTGGGGTTGGGGCTGTCGATGGTCAAAGCCGTGGTGGATCACCATGGCGGTCGGATCGAGTGCCTGAGCGTGGTCGATCAAGGCACGACGTTTCGTGTGGAACTGCCGCTGATTGCCGAAGAGCAGGCATAAAAAAACCGGCTATATCAGCCGGTTTCCTTACTTCCCAAAAAAACTTATGCACCTTTTACGGTGTTTTATCAGCTTCAGAAATATATAAATAAATCAGTCACTTAATCTGATAATCAGGCACTTTGCGAACAAACCGTACACAGGTTATCCACAAATCTCAGACAGCGATCTGATCGTTCGCAGCCGGAGCTTCAGGGGCCGGAGGCAGCGAGCCCATTTCCCGTTGTGTCTTCTCGTTCCACGCCTGTACCCGGTCATTCAGATCGGCAATGGCGCGAGGGCCGTTGCCCTCGGCGTACATCGGCTCACCAATCACCACAGTGATCACGCCGGACTTTTTGCCCCAACCGATTTTCGGCCAGAACTTGCCGGCATTGTGCGCAATTGGCAGCACCGGAAGCGCCGCATTCACTGCCAATGCGCTGCCACTGCGGGAGAACTTGCCGATGGTGCCGTGGGGAACGCGAGTGCCTTCAGGGAAGATCAGCACCCAGACATTGTCCTTGAGCAACTCGTCACCCTTCGCCGCGACCTGCTTGAGGGCGGCTTTCGGGTTTTCCCGGTCAATTGCGATCGGCCGCAGCATGGCCATCGCCCAGCCGAAGAACGGCACGTACAGCAATTCGCGCTTGAGCACCTGGCTCAAGGGCGAGAAATAAGCGGAGAGAAAGAACGTCTCCCAGGTGCTCTGGTGGTTCGATTGAATCACGCAGGGCCGGTCAGGCACGTTTTCTGCGCCTTTGACTTCGTAGCGGATGTCGAGGAACACCTTGGTTAACCACAAGGCGCAACGGCACCAGTACACGTTGATGAAACGATAGCGCGCCTTGAACGGCAGAAAGGGCGCGATAAAAAAGCTCAGGCTGCACCACAGCAGAGCAGTGGTGCCCAGCAGCAGGTAAAAGAGGAAGATTCTGATGGCCTGCAGTATCGACATGGCGACGTTTACCATTACGGGCGATGCCCGACTGTTCAAGCGCACTCCCGATCAATCCCTGGTCAGGAACTTCAGAAGTACTCTAGTTGTGGATAAGTTCTGCGGCAATCGCCGCGAGATCGTCAAAAATCAGGGTGCCCACCGGCAAGGTCTTGGCCTGAGTCTTTTCGCCTTTCCCGGTCTTTACCAAAACGGGCTGTGAATCGACGGCTTTGGCGGCCTCCAGGTCACCAAGGCTGTCGCCGACAAACCAGACATTTGTCAGCGCGACGTTGTAATGCTGCGCGATGGTTTTCAACATCCCCGGTTTCGGCTTGCGGCAATCGCAACCTTCGTCCGGGCCATGCGGGCAATACACGATCAGCCCGACTTCACCGCCCTGCTCCGCCACCAGTTCGCGCAGACGCGCGTGCATGGCATCGAGGGTGGCGAGGTCATAGTAGCCGCGAGCAATGCCCGACTGGTTGGTGGCGACTGCCACCGTCCAGCCGGCCTTGCTCAACTGCGCAATCGCTTCGATCGAGCCGGGCAGCGGAATCCACTCCTCCACCGACTTGATGTAAGCGTCGGAGTCGTAATTGATCACTCCGTCCCGATCGAGAATCAGCAGTTTCAACAGCAATCCCTCAACCCAGCAGCGAGATGTCGGCAACGCCCAGGAACAGACCACGCAGACGCGCCAGCAGCGCGTAACGGTTGGCCCGCACGTTGGCGTCTTCGGCATTGACCATCACCGCGTCGAAGAACGCGTCCACCGGCTCGCGCAGGGCGGCCAGGCGTGCCAGCGATTCGTTGTACTGACGCGCCGCGGCCATTGGCTGTACAGCCTGGTCCGCCTGCTGGATCGCCGAGTACAGCGAGAACTCGTTGGCATTGTCGAAGTACTTGGCCTGGACTTCGGTCGGCACCGAGCCTTCCACCTTGCTCAGCAGGTTCGACACACGCTTGTTCACCGCCGCCAGCGCTGCCGCTTCCGGCAGTTTGCGGAAGGCCTGGACCGCCTGCACACGCTGGTCGAAGTCCAGCGCCGAACCCGGCTTCAGGGCACGTACCGACAGGTAGGTGGCAACGTCCACGCCTTCGTCTTCGTAACGCGCACGCAGACGGTCGAAGATGAATTCCAGCACTGCGTCGTTCAGGCCGGCAGCCTTGACCTTCGCGCCGAAGGAATTCACGGCGAACGCCACGGCATCGTTCAGATCCAGATCCAGTTGTTTTTCGATCAGGATCCGCAACACGCCCAGTGCCGCACGGCGCAGGGCATACGGGTCTTTGCTGCCGGTCGGCAGCATGCCGATGCCGAAGATGCCGACCAGAGTGTCGAGCTTGTCGGCGATGGCCACTGCTGCACCGGTCAGGGTCGCTGGCAGTTCAGCGCCGGCACCGCGTGGCATGTACTGCTCGTTCAGCGCCAGGGCGACGTCTTCCGGCTCGCCGTCATTGAGGGCGTAGTAGTAACCGGCGACACCTTGCATCTCCGGGAACTCGCCGACCATTTCGGTCGCCAGGTCGCACTTGGACAGCAGACCTGCGCGGGCAGCCCACGAAGCGTTGCCGCCGATGCGTGCGGCGATGTACGCGGCCAGTTTCGACACGCGCTCGGCCTTGTCGTAGACGCTGCCAAGTTTTTCCTGGAACACCACGTTCTGCAGGCGATCGTTGAATGCTTCGAGCTTCTGCTTCTTGTCTTGCTTGAAGAAGAACTCGGCGTCGGTCAGGCGTGGGCGAACCACTTTCTCGTTACCGGCGATGATCTGCTGCGGGTCTTTGGATTCGATGTTGGCCACGGTAATGAAACGTGGCAGCAACTTGCCGTCGGCATCCAGCAGGCAGAAGTACTTCTGGTTGTCCTGCATGGTGGTGATCAGCGCTTCCTGCGGCACGTCGAGGAAACGTTCCTCGAACGAGCACACCAGCGGCACCGGCCACTCGACCAGCGCGGTCACTTCGTCGAGCAGCGCCGGCGGCACGATCGCGGTGCCTTCCTGGCGGGTCGCCAGTTCTTCGGTGCGTTTGCTGATGATTTCGCGACGCTCGTTGGCGTCGGCCAGCACGTAAGCGGCACGCAGGTCGGCCAGGTAGCTCGACGGCGAACCGATGCGCACACTTTGCGGGTGGTGGAAACGGTGGCCACGGGACTCACGGCCAGCCTTCTGCGCGAGGATCGTGCAGTCGATGACCTGGTCGCCGAGCAGCATCACCAGCCACTGGGTCGGACGCACGAACTCTTCCTTGCGCGCACCCCAACGCATGCGTTTCGGGATCGGCAGGTCGTTCAGCGAGTCTTCGACGATGGTCGGCAGCAGGCTGGCGGTTGGTTTGCCGGCGATGTTCTGGCTGTAGCGCAATTTCGGACCGCTCTGGTCGATTTCGCTCAGCTCGACCCCACACTTCTTGGCAAAACCCAGTGCCGCTTGAGTCGGGTTGCCTTCAGCGTCGAACGCGGCCTGACGTGGCGGGCCGTCGAGGTTGATGCTGCGATCCGGCTGCTGGGTCGCCAGCGCAGTGATCAGCACGGCCAGACGACGCGGGGCGGCGTAGACGGTTTTGGTCTCGTAGTTCAGGCCAGCGGCCTGCAGGCCCTTGTCGATACCGGCCAGAAACGCTTCGGCCAGGGTGTTCAGGGCTTTGGGTGGCAGTTCTTCGGTGCCCAGTTCAACCAGAAAATCTTGAGCACTCATTGTGCAGCCTCCAGCTTGGCCAGTACTTCGTCACGCAGGTCCGGGGTTGCCATCGGGAAGCCCAGCTTGGCGCGGGCCAGCAGGTAGGCTTGGGCGACGGAACGCGCCAGGGTGCGTACGCGCAGAATGTATTGCTGACGCGCAGTCACCGAGATCGCCCGGCGTGCGTCCAGCAGGTTGAAGGTGTGCGAGGCCTTCAGGACCATTTCGTAGCTTGGCAACGGCAGCGGCTGGTCGAGTTCGATCAGGCGCTTGGCTTCGCTTTCGTAGAAATCGAACAGTTCGAACAGCTTGTCGACGTTGGCGTGTTCGAAGTTGTAAGTGGACTGCTCCACTTCGTTCTGGTGGAACACGTCGCCGTAGGTGACTCTGCCGAACGGACCGTCAGCCCAGACCAGGTCATAGACCGAATCCACGCCCTGCAGGTACATGGCCAGACGCTCCAGACCATAGGTGATCTCGCCGGTCACCGGGTAGCACTCGATGCCACCTGCCTGCTGGAAGTAAGTGAACTGGGTCACTTCCATGCCATTCAGCCAGACTTCCCAGCCCAGACCCCAGGCGCCGAGGGTCGGCGATTCCCAGTTGTCTTCGACGAAGCGGATGTCGTGGACCAGCGGGTCCAGGCCGACATGCTTGAGGGAGCCCAGGTACAGCTCCTGGAAGTTGTCCGGGTTCGGCTTCAGGACTACCTGGAACTGGTAGTAGTGCTGCAGACGGTTCGGGTTTTCGCCGTAACGGCCGTCAGTCGGACGGCGGCTTGGCTGCACGTAGGCGGCGTTCCAGGTTTCCGGGCCGATGGCACGCAGGAATGTCGCGGTGTGGAAAGTGCCGGCGCCTACTTCCATATCGTAGGGCTGAAGTACCACACAACCTTGCTCGGCCCAGTATTGCTGGAGCGCGAGGATCAAGTCTTGGAAGGTACGCACGGCTGGCGTAGGCTGGCTCACGAAATTCACCTGTTTCTTGGGCTGCGATTTAAAGAGCGGGAGTATACCCGATTCAGTCGCACCTCCACCCCCTGGAGCCTTATGCCACGCTGCTTTTGGTGCAACGAAGATCCGCTGTACATGGCTTACCACGATCAGGAGTGGGGTACGCCGCTACGCGATGCGCAGGGTTTGTTCGAGTTGCTTTTGCTCGAAGGGTTCCAGGCCGGGCTTTCGTGGATCACCGTGCTGCGCAAGCGCGAGCGATATCGCGAGGTGTTGTACGGCTTCGACGTACAACGCGTGGCGCAGATGAGCGACGCGGAAATCGACGATTTGATGCTCGATCCGGGGATCATCCGCAACCGTCTCAAGCTCAATGCCGCCCGGCGCAATGCCCAGGCGTGGCTGGAGCTGGAAGACCCGGTGGCGTTCCTCTGGTCGTTTGTGGATAACCGCCCGATCATCAATCATTTCAAGGATCGCAGTGAAGTCCCGGCCATTACCCCGCAAGCCGTGGCCATGAGCAAGGGCCTGAAAAAGGCCGGTTTCACCTTCGTCGGTCCGACCATCTGCTACGCGCTGATGCAGGCCTCGGGCATGGTCATGGATCACACGCAGGACTGCGACCGCTACGCGCAGCTCGTCAACGGCGGTTAGAATGGCCGCCTCGCGCACAGCACAAGATCAGGAGTGACCTGTGGAAAAGTTTAAAGGCGCCATGCTGGTTGGCGCTCTGCGGCTGTTTGCCCTGCTTCCGTGGCGGGCCGTGCAGGCCGTGGGTTCGGCGATCGGCTGGATCATGTGGAAAACCCCCAACCGCTCCCGGGACGTGGTGCGGATCAACCTGGCCAAATGTTTTCCACAGATGGATCCGGCCGAACGCGAGCGTCTGGTCGGCCAGACCCTGAAAGACATCGGCAAGTCTCTGACCGAAAGCGCCTGCGCCTGGATCTGGCCGGCCCAGCGCTCCATCGACCTGGTGCGCGAAGTCGAAGGCCTCGACATCCTCAAGGATGCGCTGGCGTCGGGCAAAGGCGTGGTCGGCATTACCAGCCACCTGGGCAACTGGGAAGTGCTCAACCACTTCTATTGCAGCCAGTGCAAACCGATCATTTTCTATCGTCCGCCGAAGCTCAAGGCTGTGGATGAATTGCTGCGCAAACAGCGCGTGCAACTGGGCAACAAGGTCGCCGCGTCGACCAAGGAAGGCATCCTCAGCGTCATCAAGGAAGTGCGCAAGGGCGGTCAGGTGGGGATTCCTGCGGACCCGGAGCCGGCCGAATCCGCCGGGATCTTCGTGCCGTTCTTCGCTACCCAGGCCCTGACCAGCAAGTTCGTGCCGAACATGCTTGCCGGTGGCAAGGCTGTCGGGGTGTTCCTGCATGCCCTGCGTCTGCCGGACGGTTCTGGCTACAAGGTGATCCTCGAAGCCGCGCCGCAAGCCATGTACAGCACCGACACCGAAACGTCCTGCGCGGCGATGAGCAAGGTGGTCGAGCGTTATGTGGCGGCTTATCCGAGCCAGTACATGTGGAGCATGAAACGCTTCAAGAAGCGTCCGCCGGGCGAGGCGCGCTGGTACTGATCGGCGATGGGAGATTGTGGATAACCTGACCAGGCGGGTTATCCACAGCTGTCACGGCTTCTGCCGTTCGAGCTTCTTCAGGAACACCGTCATTTCTTTCTCGGCCTGCTTGTCGCCATGGGCCCGGGCCGCCTCCAGCCCTTGTTCCCATGCCTGCCGCGCTGCCGCGTGATCACCTTGCGCCAGCTGCGCCTTGCCCAACAGTTTCCAGGCCGCCGAGTATTTCGGATCGAAGCCGACGCAACGCTGCAAATGTTCGGCAGCCTTCGCGTTCTCCCCCAGATCCAGATAACCCTTGCCCAGGCCGAAGCGCAGCAGCGAGTTATCCACACCCTTGGCGAGCATTTTCTCCAGCGATTCAATCATCGGTTCGGCTCCTGGTGGTCAGAAGAAACTCAGGCCCACGTGGAACAGTTTCTCCACATCGCGAATATGTTTTTTATCCACAAGGAACAGAATCACATGGTCACCGGCGGCGATGACCGTATCGCCGTGGGCGATGATCACTTCCTCATCACGGATGATCGCGCCGATAGTCGTGCCCGGAGGCAGTGCGATGTTTTCGATCGCCTTGCCGATGACCTTGCTCGACTTCGAATCGCCATGGGCTACCGCTTCAATGGCCTCTGCCGCGCCCCGGCGCAACGAGTGCACGCTGACGATATCGCCGCGCCGCACGTGGGCCAGCAAGGTGCCGATGGTCGCCAGTTGCGGGCTGATGGCGATGTCGATGTCACCGCCCTGGATCAGGTCGACGTAGGCCGGGTTGTTGATGATCGTCATCACCTTCTTCGCGCCCAGACGTTTGGCCAGCAGCGACGACATGATGTTGGCTTCGTCATCGTTGGTCAGCGCGAGGAAGATGTCCGCGTCGGCGATGTTCTCTTCCAGCAGCAGGTCGCGATCCGACGCGCTGCCCTGCAGCACCACGGTGCTGTCGAGGGTGTCGGAGAGGTAGCGGCAGCGCGCCGGGTTCATCTCGATGATCTTCACCTGATAGCGACTTTCGATGGCCTCGGCCAGCCGCTCGCCGATCTGCCCGCCGCCGGCAATCACGATGCGTTTGTAGCTTTCGTCTAGGCGGCGCATTTCGCTCATCACCGCGCGAATGTTCGCACGGGCGGCGATGAAGAAGACTTCGTCGTCCGCCTCAATCACCGTATCGCCCTGGGGAAGAATCGGTCGGTCACGACGGAAAATCGCGGCCACTCGGGTTTCCACATTCGGCATGTGCTCGCGCAACTGGCGCAGTTGCTGACCCACCAGCGGCCCGCCGTAGTAGGCGCGCACCGCCACCAGTTGCGCCTGGCCTTCGGCGAAATCGATCACCTGCAAGGCACCGGGGTGCTGGATCAACCGCTTGATGTAGTTGGTGACCACTTGCTCGGGACTGATCAGCACGTCGACCGGAATCGCCTCGTTCTGGAACAGTTGCTCCTCGCGGGTCAGGTACGACGCTTCGCGCACCCGGGCAATCTTGGTCGGTGTATGGAACAGGGTGTGGGCAACCTGGCACGCGACCATGTTGGTTTCGTCGCTGTTGGTCACCGCCACCAGCATGTCGGCGTCGTCGGCACCGGCCTGACGCAACACGGTCGGCAGCGAGCCACGGCCCTGCACGGTACGGATGTCGAGTCGATCGCCAAGATCGCGCAGACGGTCGCCGTCTGTGTCGACCACCGTGATGTCGTTGGCCTCGCTGGCCAGATGTTCAGCCAGCGAACCGCCGACCTGTCCCGCACCGAGGATGATGATTTTCATCCAGTCACTCCATTGAATCCGTTTAGCCGCGCGCGGCAGCGATCTTGATCAGCTTGGCGTAGTAGAACCCGTCATGCCCGCCCTGCTGGGCCAGCAATTGGCGACCATGGGGCTGCTTGATCCCGGCGGCGGTGGCCAGATCCAGCTCCCGTGCGCCCGGCGTACGCTCAAGGAAAGCGCCGATCACCTCGGTGTTCTCGGTCGGCAAGGTCGAGCAGGTGGCGTAGAGCAGGATGCCGCCCACATCGAGGGTTTTCCACATCGCGTCGAGCAACTCGCCTTGCAGTTGTGCGAGGGCGGCGATGTCGTCGGCCTGACGGGTCAACTTGATGTCCGGATGGCGGCGGATCACGCCGGTGGCCGAGCACGGCGCGTCGAGCAGGATGCGCTGGAACGGTTTGCCGTCCCACCACGCTGCCGTGTCGCGACCGTCGGCGGCGATCAGTTCGGCGTTCAGACCGAGGCGCTCGAGGTTTTCCTTCACTCGCACCAGACGTTTGGCTTCCAGGTCCACTGCCACCACGCCGGTCAGTGCCGGTTCGGCTTCGAGGATGTGGCACGTCTTGCCGCCCGGCGCGCAGCAGGCGTCCAGTACTCGCTGGCCTGGCGCGAGGTTGAGCAGATCGGCAGCCAGTTGCGCGGCTTCGTCCTGCACGCTGATCCAGCCTTCGGCGAAGCCCGGCAGGCTGCGTACATCAGCGGCGGCGTCGAGAACGATGCCGTCGCGGCTGAAGGTGCACGGCTGCGCGGCGATACCTGCTTCAGTCAGCAATCCGAGGTACGTGTCACGGCTGTGATGACGGCGGTTGACCCGCAGGATCATCGGCGGATGCGCGTTGTTCGCCTCGCAAATGGCTTCCCATTGTTCAGGCCAGAAGGCCTTCAGGGATTTTTGCAGCCAGCGCGGATGGGCGGTGCGAACCACCGGATCGCGTTCCAGTTCGGCGAAGATCGCCTCATGTTCGCGCTGGGCATTGCGCAGCACGGCGTTGAGCAGACCTTTGGCCCACGGCTTTTTCAGCTTGTCGGCGCAACCGACGGTTTCGCCGATGGCGGCGTGCGGCGGGACGCGGGTGTAAAGCAGTTGATAGAGACCGACCAGCAGCAGCGCCTCGACATCGGCGTCCGCAGTCTTGAACGGTTTCTGCAGCAGTTTTTCCGCCAGCGCCGACAAACGTGGCTGCCAGCGGGCGGTGCCGAACGCCAGGTCCTGGGTGAAACCGCGATCGCGATCTTCGACCTTGTCCAGCTGCGTCGGCAGAGAACTGTTGAGCGAAGCCTTGCCGCTCAGGACGGCGGCGAGTGCCTTGGCGGCGGCCAGACGCGGGTTCATGGCGCGTCCACCGTTGCGCCCAGCACGGTGCCGGTGGCGAATTTCTCACGACGGCTGTTGAACAGATCGCTGAAGTTCAGCGCCTTGCCGCCGGGCAATTGCAGGCGGGTCAGGCACAGTGACTGTTCGCCGCACGCGACGAGCAGGCCCTCCTTGCTGGCGCCGAGAATCGTACCCGGCGCGCCTTTGCCTTCGGCCAGTGTCGCCGCCAGCACTTTCAGCGCTTCACCGTTGAGCGTGCTGTGGGTGATCGGCCATGGATTGAAGGCGCGGACCAGACGTTCCAGCTCGACGGCCGGACGGCTCCAGTCGATGCGCGCTTCGTCCTTGTTCAGTTTGTGCGCGTAGGTGGCGAGGTCGTCGTTCTGCACTTCGCCTTCCAGGGTGCCAGCGGCCAGACCGGCAATCGCCTGCACCACGGCGGGCGGGCCCATTTCGGCGAGGCGATCGTGGAGGCTGCCGCCAGTGTCTTCGGCGCTGATCGGGGTGACGACCTTGAGCAGCATCGGACCGGTATCGAGGCCGGCTTCCATGCGCATCACGGTCACGCCGCTTTCAGCGTCGCCTGCTTCGACGGCACGCTGGATCGGCGCAGCACCGCGCCAGCGCGGCAGCAGCGAGGCGTGACTGTTGATGCAACCCAGACGCGGAATATCCAGCACCGCTTGCGGCAGGATCAGGCCGTAGGCGACCACCACCATCAAATCCGGTTTCAGCGCCGCGAGCTCGGCCTGAGCGTCGGCGTTGCGCAGGGTCGGCGGCTGCAACACCTGGATATTGTTTTCCAGGGCGAGCTGTTTGACCGGGCTCGGCATCAGTTTTTGCCCACGACCGGCCGGGCGATCCGGTTGGGTGTAGACCGCAACGATCTCGTAAGGGCTGTCCAGCAGGGCCTTGAGGTGTTCGGCGGCGAATTCCGGGGTGCCGGCAAAAACGATGCGCAGTGGCTCAGTCATGGGGGAGTCTCATAAAAAGAAAAAGGCTTGCCGCAGCAAGCCTTTGGAGAGGGGCATCAAGCGTTCTGGCGGTGCTGCTTTTCCAGTTTCTTCTTGATCCGGTCGCGTTTGAGCGTGGACAGGTAATCGACGAACAACTTGCCGTTGAGGTGGTCGCATTCGTGCTGGATGCACACCGCGAGCAGACCTTCGGCGATCAGTTCGTAAGGCTTGCCGTCACGGTCCAGAGCCTTGATCCTGACCTTCTGCGGGCGGTCGACGTTTTCGTAGAAACCCGGCACCGAGAGGCAGCCTTCCTGGTATTGCTCCATTTCGTCGGTCAGCGATTCGAACTCGGGGTTGATGAACACCCGGGGTTCGGTGCGGTCTTCGGAGAGGTCCATCACGACGATACGTTTGTGCACGTTGACCTGGGTCGCGGCAAGGCCGATGCCCGGCGCTTCATACATTGTTTCAAACATGTCATCGACCAGCTGACGCACTTCGTCGTCCACTACAGCCACAGGTTTGGCGATAGTGCGCAGACGCGGGTCCGGAAATTCGAGGATGTTCAAAATGGCCATAAGCTTGATTGCTGCACGTGTGAGGTAAAGTCGGGCGATGGCCTGGCGGGTCCGAAGATGCAGGCTACCGTTGTGAAACGTAGCTCCTTGCTTTTCAGCATAGAGCAGGGAGCGAGCCACGGGGGCTCTGGCGTTTCACGCGAACGCACATAATAAAGGGATTCACCGCATGAGGAAATCACTACTCGCCCTGCTGTTTCTGGCCTCGGCCGGCGCCGCGCACGGGCAAGTGCAACTCAAGGAAGGTTTTCCACAGCAATACACGGTGGTTTCGGGGGATACGCTCTGGGACATCTCCGGTAAATATTTGCGCGAACCCTGGCAGTGGCCGCAACTGTGGCAGGCCAATCCGCAGATCGAAAACCCCAATCTGATCTATCCCGGCGACACGCTGACGCTCAGCTACGTCAACGGCCAGCCGCGTCTGACCGTCAATCGCGGCGAGTCGCGCGGCACCATCAAGTTGTCGCCGCGCATCCGCACCAGTCCGGTCGCGGAGGCGATTCCGAGCATTCCGCTCAAATCGATCAACAGCTTTCTGCTGAGCAACCGCATCGTCGACAAGGTCGAGGACTTCGACAAGGCGCCGTACATCGTCGCCGGCGATGCCGAACGGGTGCTCAGCGGCACTGGCGACCGGATCTTCGCCCGTGGCCATTTCGACCCGAGCCAGTCGGTCTACGGCATCTTCCGCCAGGGCAAGGTTTATACCGATCCGCAGAGCAAGGAGTTTCTGGGGATCAACGCCGACGACATCGGCGGCGGTGAAATCGTTGCCACTGAAGGCGATGTCGCCACCCTCGCTCTGCAACGCACGACCCAGGAAGTACGCCTCGGCGACCGTTTGTTCAGCGGCGAAGAGCGTTCGATCAACTCGACCTTCATGCCCAGCGCGCCCGCCGCCGACATCAACGGCCTGATCATCGATGTGCCGCGCGGCGTCACGCAGATCGGCGCGATGGACGTGGTGACCCTGAACAAAGGCAAACGCGACGGCCTGGCGGAGGGCAACGTCCTGGTGGTGATGAAAACCGGGGAAACCGTACGTGACCGCATCACCGGCCAGCCGCTGAAAATCCCCGATGAACGCGCCGGATTGCTGATGGTGTTCCGCACCTACGACAAACTCAGTTACGGCCTCGTGCTGAACGCATCGCGCTCGCTGGCGGTGCTGGACAAGGTGCGAAATCCTTAGCTGGCTTCACAAGTTACCAACAGAGTTATCCACAGCTTGTTCCGAAAGGTTCGGGCCTTATAACGATCAAGGATGATCCATGATGATGCCTGACTCGTCGCCGGTTTCCCCGGCGGAACTGGAAGCGCGCCTGCGCCTGCACCGCTTGCCGGAAATCGGTCCCAAGCGTTTTACCAAATTGCTCGAAGCTTTCGGCTCGGCCTCGAAGGCGATTAGTGCGCCCGCCAGCGCCTGGCGCTCGCTGGGTTTGCCGATGGCTTGCGTCGAGGCCCGACGCTGCCCTGACGTTCGCGACGGTGCCAGTCATGCATTGCGCTGGCTAGAGCGTCCGGATCAACATTTGCTGATGTGGGATCACCCGGATTACCCAGCCTTGCTGGCGCAGATTCCCGACCCGCCACCCTTGCTGTTCGTCGCTGGCGACCCCCGGATTCTGGAAAAACCGCAACTGGCGATGGTCGGCAGTCGCCGCGCTTCCCGTCCGGGCATGGACACTGCCGCTGCATTTTCCCGCAGCCTGGCCGGCGCCGGTTTTGTCATCACCAGTGGCTTGGCGCTGGGCATTGATGCGGCCGCGCATCAAGCCGCCGTCGACGTCGGCGGGCAAACGGTCGGTGTGCTCGGTACGGGTCTGGAAAACTTTTATCCACAGCGCAACCGTCGGTTGGCGGACGCGATGATTGCATCCGGCAGTGCAGTGCTTTCGGAATTTCCTCTGGATGTCGGGCCAACGCCGAGCAACTTCCCCAGACGCAACCGGATCATCAGCGGTTTGTCCCTCGGCGTGCTGGTGGTCGAGGCCAGTGTCGCCAGCGGCTCTTTAATCACCGCGCGGCTGGCTGCGGAACAGGGGCGCGAGGTGTACGCCATTCCGGGTTCGATCCACCACCCCGGCGCCCGGGGCTGTCATCAACTGATCCGTGACGGGGCGGTGCTGGTGGAAACCATCGAGCACATTCTCGAAGCCCTGCGCGGCTGGCAGCAGTTGCCGCTGTCCGCCTCCGCACCGGATCCCGATCATCCTCTGCTGGATCTGTTGCGCGCGGCGCCGCACACCAGCGAGGGTCTGGCCGACAGCAGTGGCTGGGCGTTACCCAAAGTCCTGGCGGCATTGTCCGAACTGGAGATGGATGGTAGCGCCGTGTGCGAAAACGGCCGCTGGTTTGCGCGCATAAGCTAGGTTTTACATTGAAGATCGGTAAACTGCGCGAAACCTGTTTGCGGAGAGTTTTTCATGGTCAACAGTTGGCGGGTGCAACAAGCCGCACGAGAGATTCGCGCCGGGGCGGTGATTGCCTATCCAACCGAAGCCGTCTGGGGGCTGGGGTGCGATCCTTGGAATGAAGAAGCGGTGGATCGTCTGTTGGCGATCAAGAACCGTTCGGTGGACAAGGGCTTGATCCTGGTCGCCGACAACATTCGTCAGTTCGATTTTCTGTTCGAGGATTTCCCCCAGGACTGGATCGATCGCATGGCCAGCACCTGGCCGGGCCCGAACACCTGGCTGGTGCCGCATCAGAACCTGTTGCCGGAGTGGGTGACCGGGGTGCATGACACCGTGGCATTGCGAGTCAGCGATCATCCGCAGGTGCGGGATCTGTGCTCGCTGGTGGGGCCGTTGATTTCGACGTCGGCGAATCCGCAGGGGCGGCCGGCAGCGAAAAGTCGCTTGCGGGTCGAGCAGTATTTCCGTGGTCAGGTCGATCTGGTGCTCGGCGGAGCGCTGGGCGGTCGCAAGAACCCGAGCCTGATTCGGGATCTGGCCACTGGCAATATCGTGCGTCCGGGCTGATATCACCCCTGATTAATTTCGTGAGTACTCCTCGGCTTTCATGGCGAGGGGTACTACGCTTGCCCGCGATTTTTCCCTCATGTAGCTGTAGTTATAGTCCGGTTTTTTGTTCGATTTTTTCCCTTCTACGTCAGATGAATCCGTAAGTATTAAATTGTTGTAATTTTTCCGACGTTATTCTCAGAAGCCACACAGTGGCGATTTTTCTAAAACCATTCATTATTTCAATGCGCTCAGAAAACTTCGAAAAGTTAACGGCTGCGGAGAAGAAATGGATATCAGGGATTCGCAATTAACGGATTATTTTCAGGAGATTCAGACGACCTTTAAAAGGCGTCATGAAAATTATCGCATCGTTATTCTTGAAGCAGGATCGGATACACGAGAGTTTGAACGGTTTGTTTCCCGTCATTTTAGGTTGCGATTGCAACACTACATGCTGACACCCAAAGCCAGATTACTTGAAACACGTCTGGCGATTATCTCGCGCAGTACCCACTTTTTGTTGTATCAGCACGACAGGCCCACGGCGGTATTGCGCGTGACCCCCGGGCCGTTCGAATGGGCTTCACTGACGCAGCTGCAACTATCCCCTGCCACGACGCTGTCGCGCCATGTCGAGTTCAGCCGCTTGATCAGCCACTCGCAAACGCAGTTCCCCGTGTCGATCAACGGCCTGCTGGCGGCTGCCACGGAATGGGCGATCAAGCGGGGTTATGAAGGGGTCACCGCGCTCTGCCGATCACCGCAACGGCGATTGTTCCAGCGTTTCGGCCTGACGCCCATTACCACCAACGCCCTGCGCATCGAACAGCGCCAGCGCGGCGATTACTGGCTGCTCTCGGCTCAATGGCCGCAAATCCTCACAGCACTTCAACAGTCTGCCCACCTGCTCGCCAACCCATTGGAGAACCCGGTTGATGAACTCGCCTCTCAGTTTTGAACAACAACTAAGCCTGCTCGATGAGCGAATCGAAAAGACATGGGCCGATATTCTGGAAAGTTCGCGACTGATAAAAGCCATACGTGAAGGCAGTGTTTCAAAAGCCTTGTACGCGATCTACATGATCCAGACTTTTCACTACACGGCACACAATGCACGAAATCAGGGATTGGTCGGAGTCCGACATGCGGATAATCCGGTGTATGCCAAGTTTTGCTTTGAACATGCGGCACAAGAAGTCGGCCATGAAAAAATGGCGCTGCATGATGTCATGAGTCTTGGTTTGAAGAATGAGGTGTTCGATATTCCGCCTGCACTTCCAGCTACGGATGTATTGATCGCCTACTTATACTGGATTTCCTTTACCGGTAATCCGCTACAACGGCTTGGTTATAGTTATTGGGCAGAGAACGCTTACCAGTTCATTACTCCGTTGATTAACAGCCTGAGTGAAGTTCTGGAACTGAAGCCCGCTCAGCTGACGTTCTTCATTGCGCATTCCGACATTGATGTCGAGCACTTCAATGAAATCAAACTCATGCTGCAACGCACCTGCAAGCGACAGGAAGACTGGGATGCGATCAGCACTGTCATGGAAACCAGCCTGCGTCTGACCGGCAACATGCTCGAGGCGGTTTATGAGCAGTTCGAGGCCTGGCAAAACGGGCTGGCGCCTCGCTATGACTTCCTTCACGCCGTGGACAACCAATGAAGTCTGGCCGCCCTTGTTCCAATCAGACGGCTGGAGGCAGACATGGCTGATTATTTCGACCGGCTCAACTACACGCTGGGGGATGAAGACACTGCACTCGAGTACGCGATCCTGCCCAGACATGCCGGGCACGTGCTGGGTATTGCCGGATGCGGCGGCCGGATGTTGCCGTTGCTGGCCGCCGCTCCGTCACGCATGACCTGTACCGATATCAGTGCGCCGCAACTGGCGTTCAGCCGGTTGCGTTTTGCCCTGCTGGAACAGACCGATCACGAGTCGTTCATGGCGTTCATGGGCTATCGAATGGAAAGCCTGAGGTCGCAACGCCAATCCATTTTCCAGCAACTGGTTTTACCGCCGGCGGATCGTCGCTGGTTGTTCGCGCTGTTCCAGTCCCGGCACTGGGAAGCGCCGATTTACATGGGTGCATTCGAGCAAACCTTGAAGCGGTTGGCGAGGATCACCGGACTGTTTACCGGCAAGGCTGGCCGAGGCATTTTTCATTCAAGCCGGCTTGACGAACAGACGGAATATTACCGAAACCGCTTTCCACTCAAGCGCTGGAAAGCCGTGGTCGCTTTGCTGGGGAACGCAGCAGTGCTCAATTCGCTGCTGTACAAGGGCGCGTTTCCACCCAACAACCTGGGGATCAGTTCCCGCGCGGCGTATCTGGAAATTTTTCATACGTTGTTCACCACTCAGGTGATCCGCGAGAGCTTTTTCCTGCAAATGCTGTTTTTCGGTGAGCTGCGTTATCCACAAGGCTTTCCGCTGGAGTGCGATCCGGCAATTTTCCAGCGGGCCCGCGAGGGACTTCAGCAGTGCGAGTTACGCGTGGTGCAGGCCGACATCCTCGACTGTGCCGCCGGGGAAACAGCCATCGATTTCGTATCGCTGTCGGACGTGCCTTCCTTCATGTCCGCAGCGGCCGGCAAGAACGTTTTACAGCGCCTGGCACCGTCCCTGTCGGAAAACGCACAGGTGGTCATGCGGGGGCATTTGCATGTGGTGCGACCCGATTGCGCAGGTTTCTGCGATATCACCCAGCAGTACCAGGCAGACATTGCGCGAGAAAAAACCCAGCTCTGGCGAGTCCAGGTCTATCGCCGTACTCCCTCTTTGCAGGTATCCCGATGAACACTTTTCAACCGACCGTCAATTGGGTCAAAAACCGTGTCCGGCAAGCGCGTGACGATCAGCAGCAATTGTTCGATGCCGGACTCAATGGTCTGAAATTGGCCAAACGTGAAGGCAAAGAGATCGAACTCGAGAGTGGCGAACGGCTGACCGAGTTTCTTTCCTGCTCTTATCTGGGACTGGAGTGTGACCCTCGCTTGATTCAAGGAGCGGTGAGCGCCTCGGAGTCCTTCGGCGTGCAGTTCGCCGCCGCACGAACCCGAGCGCTGTTGCCGCCCATGCGTGAACTGGATGAACTGCTGAACCGGATATTTCAGGGACATACAGTCACCTTCAACTCGGTGGGCAGTGCGCATCTTGGCTGTTTGCCGCTGCTCGGCTCCGGCGAGATGCCCTCGTATCCCATGCGTCGAGGCCCTTGCTGGATTGTTGACCGTGCCGCTCACGCTTCGATGCAAGTGCTGCAAGGCATTCTCTGGCAGTTCGGGCCGATCCAGCGCCGTGACTGCAGCGATATAGAACAGGTGGAGGAAGCGTGTTCAACGGCCGTCGCAGCGGGTAATACGCCCATCATTCTGACGGACAGCATCGGCTCGATGCGCGGTGTATACCCGGTCAGTCGCCTGCTGCAACTGGCGGAGCGTTTCGACGGTTATCTCTATGCGGATGACGCCCACGGTACCTCGATCCATGGTTTCGCCGGAGGTGGTTACGCGCTGGATGCGGCGGGTGACCGATATCGTGGCCGGTTGATACTCCTGTCATCGCTGTCCAAGGCGTTCGGTGCAACCGGCGGGGCAATCACTGTGCGCACCGAAGCCGATGCCGAAATAATTCGGCGCCATGCGTCGACCTATACGTTTGGCGGGCCACTGTCTGTTGGCGGAGTGGGCGCGGCAGTTGCCTCGGGGAAAATTCATTTGTCGCCGGAGTTGGGGCAATTGCAGGTGGCGCTGTGGAAAAATATCGCCACGATCGACCGTTTGCTGGGGCCAGGGCTGGGTAATCATCACGTCGCGTCCCCCATTCGATTCGTCCGCGTCGGGGCCGAGAGAGATGCGATCAGCCTGGCGCAGCATTTGCGTCGGCAGGGCATGGCGGTCACTACCGCGCTGTTTCCGGTGGTGGCGAAAGGCGAGGCAATTTTGCGTCTGGCCATCAGCGCGAGCCACAGTCAGCGCCAGCTGGAATGTCTGGCGAACGCCGTCCGTAGCGGATTCGATGAGCTGGGCATTCGTCAGGGAAGGCGCGGCAATGAGCAATGAATCGATAACGGATATATCGGCCGAGGCCTTCGCTCGCAAATTGGCTCACGCGCGTTCGCTGCCTTGGTTCCTTGCGTTGTACCCGCGAATCCTGGAAGTGCAGGGATTGGCCGATCAGCATCGGTTGCCGGTTCTGGCGGTGGAAGACGAGTTCGGCGGGGCCCTGTTTTCCGCGCTCGGTGACGCTTCTCATCGAGCACCGGGCGGTGGACTGACCCTGACCTCGGGAGGCAGTACCGGCAGTCGCAAACAGATCACCCATTCCTGGGCGTTCAACGCTGCAATCGTGCACTTGGGGGCACGGATGTTCGGTGCGATGGACGAACGCCCTGAGGTGGTCATCAACTGCCTGACTGCCGGAGAAATGCAGGGAGCCTTTCAGTACGCGTCAGCCATCGTCCAGCACATTGGCGCACGCTTGTTGCCTGCCGGTTCACAAATGGGCGTGGAACGCATCGCCGAGCTGATTGAGGCACACAAGGCCGATGCGTTGATATGCACTCCCTCCTTCGCCGCCGCGTTGTTCAATCATGACGCAGCCCGGTTGGGCACCCTGAAGTGGCTTTATTACATCGGAGAACCCTGCAGTAAAACGCTGCGCGACCAGTTGGCCCGGGACTGGCCGATGCTCAATATTCGCTCGTTGGGCTACAGCTCGACGGAGACCGGCCCCATCGGTTTTCAGTGTGCCCATCTGGAGCACGGCTTTTATCATCTGCATGCCGACGCCATGCTGCTCGAGGTGGTTGATCCTCTGACCCTGAACGCTGTGGCTGAAGAGCAAACCGGTGAGTTTCTGCTGACGCCACTGCTGCCCGATCACGTTCCGCTGTTGCGCTACCGGATCGGGGATCGTGGGCGAATCCTGCGCACAGGGACGACGTGTGCCTGTGGCAGCTCCCTGCCGGTGCTGGCGCTGGAGGGGCGGGTCGAGACTTCGATCAAACTGGGTGGCGCGCTCGTCACTCAGTCACAGGTATTGCACGTACTCCGGCAACTTTTACCGCAGTTGCAGGCCACCGATGTCCAGGTGCAGATTGATCGACAGCCCGAGGGCGCACGCATGCGTCTGGTCCTCGCTGAGGACACACTGACAGCCGACACCCGAAGCGTCATTGAAGGTGCGTTGCAGGTCGAAGGGCAGGCCAGCGGATTGCTCAGGCTGCCCGGGGTGTTGGGGCTTGAGGTGAAGCGTCTTGCCCGTCAGGAATTCGAAACCACCCTGGCCGGCAAGACGCCGTTTTTTATGACGCTGGAACAGACCCCGGCACTGTCATGACGATATGCAGAGGCCATAGGCGGTCAGGGCAGCAGGATAGTGGAGCCCGTGGTGCGCCGCGCGGACAGCTCGGTTTGCGCTTTCGCCGCGTCAGCCAGCGGATAACGCTGGCTGATATCCACTTTCAGCTTGCCGCTGGCGATCATCCCGAACAGCTCGTCGGCCATGCGCTGCAGGTTCTCGGCGTTGTTGGCGTAGGTCGCCAGGGTCGGCCGGGTGACGTACAACGAGCCTTTCGCCGCCAGAATCCCCAGATTCACGCCGTCCACCGCGCCCGACGCATTGCCGAAGCTCACCAACAGGCCACGGGGCGCCACGCTGTCCAGCGAGGCCAGCCAGGTGTCCTTGCCGACGCCGTCGTAGACGACCGGGACTTTTTTCCCGTCGGTCAATTCCAGCACCCGTTGGGCAACGTTTTCGTGGCTGTAGTCGATGGTTTCCCAGGCGCCATGGGCCTTGGCCAGATCGGCTTTGGCTTGCGAGCTGACGGTGCCGATCAGCTTCACGCCCAGGGCCTTGGCCCATTGGCAGGCGAGCAAGCCGACGCCGCCGGCCGCTGCGTGGAACAAAATGGTTTCGCCACCCTTGAGTTCATAGGTCTGGCGCAGCAGGTATTGCACGGTCAGGCCCTTGAGCATCACGCCAGCGGCGGTTTCGAAGCTGATGGCGTCCGGCAGGTGCACCAGATTCGCTTCCGGCAGGACGTGGACATCGCTGTACGCGCCCAGCGGGCCGCTGCCATAAGCCACACGATCACCGACCTTGAACCGGGTGACCTCGCTGCCCACCGCCTCGACGATGCCGGCGCCTTCCGCACCTACGCCCGACGGCAAGGCCGGTGGCGTGTACAGACCGCTGCGGTAGTAGGTGTCGATGAAGTTCAGGCCGACGGCCTTGTTGCTCACGCGAACCTGCTGCGGACCGGGTTCGGCGGGTTGATAGTCAACGTACTCGAGCACTTCGGGGCCGCCGTGGGCGCGGAACTGGATTCGCTTGGCCATCTGCCTACTCCTTGGGTGATTCGGGAAGGCCCCTATCGAACGCTCATGCTTGATCTTCGTCAACTGCGGCGTGCCGGTTTGCGATGGTATGCTACGCGCCCATTTGCGCGGGGGGCCGCGCAGTTCCGCCCGATCCAAGGTGAAGCCATGACGACCCGCACCGACGCCGTAAAGGCCTATCTGCTCGACCTGCAAGACCGCATCTGCGCCGCGCTGGAAACTGAAGACGGCGGCACGCGCTTCGTCGAAGACGCCTGGACCCGTCCGGCCGGCGGTGGCGGTCGAACCCGAGTGATCGAGAACGGTACGGTGATCGAAAAGGGCGGCGTCAACTTTTCCCACGTATTCGGCAGTGGCCTGCCACCGTCTGCCAGCGCCCATCGTCCGGAACTGGCCGGGCGTGGTTTTGAAGCCCTCGGCGTGTCGCTGGTGATCCACCCGCACAACCCGCATGTGCCGACGTCCCACGCCAACGTGCGCTTTTTCATCGCCGAGAAGGAAGGTGAAGAACCGGTCTGGTGGTTCGGCGGTGGCTTCGACCTGACCCCTTACTACGGCAACGAAGAAGACTGCATTCACTGGCACCGCGTCGCCGAACAGGCCTGCGCGCCGTTCGGTCCGGACGTCTACCCGCGCTACAAGGCCTGGTGCGACACCTATTTCCACATCAAGCATCGCCACGAGCCGCGTGGCATCGGCGGCCTGTTCTTCGACGACCTGAACGAGTGGGACTTCGACACCAGTTTCGCCTTCATGCGCGCCATCGGCGATGCGTACATCGACGCTTACCTGCCGATCGTGCAGCGCCGCAAGAACGACGCCTTCACCGCCAAGCAGCGCGAGTTCCAGGAATTCCGTCGCGGCCGCTACGTCGAGTTCAACCTGGTTTACGACCGTGGCACCCTGTTCGGCCTGCAATCGGGCGGGCGCACCGAATCGATCCTGATGTCGCTGCCGCCGCAAGTGCGCTGGGCCTACGACTGGAAAGCCGAGCCGGGCAGCGAAGAAGCGCGCCTGACCGAGTACTTCCTGCAAGACCGCGACTGGCTGGCTCAGGCCTGAGGACTTCTGATGGATCGTTATGTCGTTTTCGGTAACCCGATCGGCCACAGCAAGTCGCCGATGATTCACAAACTGTTCGCCGAACAGACCGGGCAGAGCCTCGACTACAGCACGCTGCTGGCGCCGCTCGACGATTTTTCCGGCTGCGCCACGGCGTTTTTCCAGGAAGGTCGCGGCGCCAACGTGACCGTGCCGTTCAAGGAAGATGCCTATCGCCTGGCCAACAGCCTGACCGCCCGCGCCGAACGCGCGGGTGCGGTGAACACTTTGAGCAAACTGGCCGATGGCAGCCTGCTCGGCGATAACACCGACGGCGCCGGGCTGGTGCGGGATTTGACGGTCAACGCCGGGTTCAGCCTTACCGGCAAACGCATTCTGCTGCTCGGCGCCGGTGGCGCGGTGCGCGGTGCGCTGGAGCCGTTGCTGGCAGAAAAACCGGCCTCGGTGATCATCGCCAACCGCACAGTGGACAAGGCCGAGCTGCTGGCTGAACTGTTTTGTGATCTGGGGCCGGTGTCGGCCAGTGGTTACGACTGGTTGCGTGAACCAGTGGACGTGATCATCAACGCCACCTCCGCCAGCCTCACCGGCGATGTGCCGCCAATTGCCCCAAGCCTGATCGAACCCGGCAAAACGCTGTGCTACGACATGATGTACGGCAAGGAACCGACCGCGTTCTGCCGTTGGGCCAGCGAGCATGGCGCGGGCGTGGTGATGGACGGGTTGGGCATGCTGGCCGAACAGGCTGCCGAAGCCTTTTTCCTGTGGCGTGGCGTGCGTCCCGACACGGCGCCGGTTCTGGCGCAATTGCGTCGGCAGTTGGCGCTGTAAGGCGCCCTCAGTCCTCGAAGCGGATCGGGCACTTCTCCGGCCCTTCGAGCTTGCGTAATTCCTCCACCACCTGGGGGCGCGCCTGACGCAAGGTCAGGCTGCGATCCTGGCGCAGCAGGCGCCGGGCTTCCTGATGGAGCATTTCCACGCCTGAATAGTCGATGAAGTTGATCTGCTGCGCCTCGATCACCACCCGTGCGCCGTGCATTCGTTGCAAGCGCACTTGCAGGTAGTGGCTGGCGCCGAAAAAGATCGAACCGCCGACCCGCAGCACATCGTCTTCGCCATCGCGCCAATGCTGCACCCGGGGTTGTGAGGTGCGCTTGAGGTAGAAAAACAGCGAGGCCAGCACACCGGCATAGATCGCCGTCTGCAGTTCCAGCAGCAACGTGGCGATGCAGGTCAGGCTCATCACCACGAACTCGGCTCGACTGACCCGCAACAACGCACGAATGCCACGATGATCCACCAGTCCCCAGGCGATCAGCAGAATGCTGCCGGCCATGGCCGGGATCGGAATGTGCGCGATCAGCCCGGCACCGAAAATCGCGAACAACGCCACCCACAACGCCGAAAACACTCCGGCCAATGGCGAACAGGCCCCGGCCTCATAGCTCAGCCCGGAACGGGTGAACGAGCCGGCGGACAACGAGCCGGAAAAAAACGCACCGATAATGTTCGAAAGGCCCTGCGCGCGGACTTCCTGATTGGCATCGAGCAACTGTTGCGAGCGCGCGGATATCGAACGGGCAATCGACAGGCTGGTGACCAGCCCGAGCATGCCCACCGCCACGGCACTGGGCAGCAGGCGCAGGATCAGATCCATATCCAGCGGCAATCCACTGAACGGCGGCAGGCGCCCGGCAAACGCGCTGACCAATTGAACATGGCCGAACATCGCCGGCCACAGCCACACCACCAGACTGCCGAGCACCAGGGTCATCAACAACGTCGGCCAGCGCGGTAGCCATTGTTTGAGCAACGCACCGACCACCACCGTGGCGACACCGAGGAGCAGCGACGGTTTATCCACAGCCCCCAGATGGCGCAGCAGATCCATCAGGCTGTCCAGCGCCGTGGCCCTGGCCGGCAGATCCAGCCCCAGCAGGTTCGGCAATTGACCGATGGCAATCACCACCGCCGCGCCGAGGGTGAAACCCAGCACCACAGAGTGCGAGACGAAATTCACCAGCGCACCGAAGCGCAACAGGCCGAGCAGCCACTGGAAAATCCCGGCAAGGAAAGTCAGCAGCAGGATCAGGGTGATGTAGTCCTGTGACGCGGGCACGGCCAGTGGGCTGACGCTGGCAAACAGCACAATCGAAATGGCTGCCGTCGGCCCGCAGATCAGGTGCCATGACGAGCCCCACAGACAAGCGATCAATACCGGAACGATGGCGGCGTAGAGCCCGTATTCCGGTGGGAGACCGGCGATCAGGGCGTAGGCAATCGACTGGGGCAGCGCGAGAATCGCTCCGGAGAGGCCGACGACCAGGTCCCGCCCGACGCTGGCGCGGGTCTGTCGGGGCAGCCAGGTCAGGAAGGGGAAAAGTGCGCGACGGCTGGGGAGGGCCATGGATCCTCTCGGGTGAAATTTTGCGCATTGTACGCAGTCCGGGACGCCGAGCGTCCATTGCGGCGTTCCCACGCAGAGCGTGGGAACGGTCGGCCGCGTAGTTACAATTTGGCTTTTACGGCTGGCAACGCATCTTTGCCGTCCACGGTTTTCACACCATCAAGCCACTTATCCAACACCCCCGGATTTGCCTTGATCCAGGCCTTTGCCGCATCGGCATTGCTGACCTTCTTGTTCACCACTTCAGCCATGATGCTGTTCTCCATCTCCTGAGTGAACGAAAGATTGGTCAGCAATTTACCCACATTCGGGCACGCCTCGGCGTAGCCCTTGCGGGTCAGGGTGTAGACGCTCCCCGTGTCGCCGAAGTATTTCTCGCCGCCCTTGAGGTAATGCATTTTCAGCTGCACGTTCATCGGATGCGGGGTCCAGCCCAGGAAGGTGACGAATTTCTGTTTCTTCACCGCCCGCGAGACTTCGGCCAGCATCGCCTGCTCGCTGGACTCGATCAGCTTCCACTGACCCATGTCGAAGTCGTTCTTCTTGATGATCTCTTGCAGCGAGATGTTCGCCGGCGCGCCGGAGCCGATGCCGTAGATCTTGCGCTCGAACTTGTCGGCGAATTTGTTCAGGTCGGCAAAGTTATGCACACCCGCATCCCACACATAATCCGGCACGGCCAGGGTGAATTCGGTGCCGTCGAGGTTCTTCGCCAGTTGCGTGACGTCGCCGGTGGCGACGAACTTGTCGTAGAAGCCCTGCTGCGCCGGCATCCAGTTGCCGAGGAACACGTCGACCTGACCGTCCTTCAAACCACCGAAGGTGATCGGCACCGCGAGGGTGTCGACCTTGGCCTTGTAGCCCATGCCATCCAGCAGAAACCCGGTGATGGCGTTGGTCGCAGCGATGTCGCTCCAGCCGGGATCGGCCATTTTCACCGTGTCGCAGCTCTCGGCGAACGCGGATGCGCTGCCCAGTGCCAGCAGACTGACCGTCACGACTGTGGATAACTTGACCATGGACTTCCCCTTAACGTTATTGGTTTTGGCAGGGTTGTGGATAACGGGCCTTGCGCTCCAGGTCATCGAGGTCGATGTGGTTGCGCATGTACTGCTGACTGGCGTCTACCAGCGGCTGGTGATCCCAGCTCTTCAGCTTGCCGATCGTCAGTGCCTCGGCAACGAAACGCCGACGCCGCTGGCTTGCAAGAACATCGCGGTGGATCGCCGGGATGTCCCACTTGGCCCGCGCTTCGGCAAGAAAATCGTCGAACAGCTGACGATGTTGCGGTGATTGGCTGAGTTCTTCCTGTTCGCGTGGATCGTTATCCACATCGAAGAGTAGGCAAGGGTCGGTTTCGCTGTAGATAAATTTGAAGGCGCCACGACGAATCATCATCAGTGGACTGACGGTACCCTCGGCCATGTATTCGCCAAACACTTCGTCGTGACCGCCCCGCCCTTGCAGGTGCGGCACCAGCGAACGGCCGTCCAGCGGCAGGTTCGGTTCCAGGCTGCCGCCCGCCAGTTCTACGAAAGTCGGCAGCAGATCGGCGGTGGACACCGCGGCGCTGATACGGCCGGATTTGAACTGTCCGGGTGCACTGATCAACAGGGGCACGCGCGCGGCCATTTCGAACCAGTGCATTTTGTACCAGAGGCCTTTCTCTCCCAGCATGTCGCCGTGGTCACCGGAGAACACGATGACGGTGTCGTCCATCAGCCCACAATCCTCAAGGGTTTGCAGGAGTTTGCCGACGTTGGCGTCGATATAGCTGCAAGCACCGAAGTATGCACGGCGTGCGTCGCGGATTTTATCCACAGGCAGCGGCTTGTCCCACAGGTCGTAGACTTTGAGCAGGCGCTGGGAGTGCGGATCAAGAGAATGCTGATCCGGCGTCGTCGGAAGCGGGATATCCGCATCGTCGTACAAATCCCAGAACGCCTTGGGAATCGTGTACGGGTCGTGGGGGTGAGTCATCGACACGGTCAGGCAGAACGGCTGGTCGCCGTCCTCGCGGATGTGATCGAACAGGTATTGCTGCGCCTTGAACACCACCTCTTCGTCGAAGTCGAGCTGATTGGTGCGCACGCACGGCCCGGCCTGCAGCACCGACGACATGTTGTGATACCAGCTCGGCCGCACGTCGGGCTCGTCCCAGTTCACCGCCCAGCCGTAGTCGGCCGGGTAGATATCGCTGGTCAGGCGCTCTTCGTAACCGTGCAGTTGATCGGGGCCGCAGAAGTGCATCTTGCCCGACAGCGCGGTGCGGTAACCGAGGCGGCGCAGGTAATGGGCGTACGTGGGGATGTCGGCGGGGAAATCGGCGGCATTGTCGTAGGCGCCGATCTTGCTCGGCAACTGGCCACTGACCAGGGTGAAACGCGACGGCGCGCACAGCGGGCTGTTGCAGTACGCGGCATCGAACACCACGCCTTGTTCGGCGAGGCGGCTGAGATTCGGCAGTTTGATGGGCGACTGGCCGTAGAACGGCAACATTGGCGCGGCCATTTGATCGGCCATGATGAAAAGAATGTTCTTGCGCTTCATGTGATCGCGGCATTCCATAGTGAATATTTATGCGACATTGCTGCGATTGAGCATGGATTCCACGCAATATCCGGTAAAGCCCGCGCCGGACAATGACTAGGATAAGCACAGCTTATGTATGAAGCCCTCGGTGATTTGTCGCTGGATCTGCTGCGCGCCTTCGAGGTGGCGGCCCGTCATCGCAGTTTTACCGCTGCGGCGGTGGAACTCGGGACCACCCAACCGGCTATCAGTCAGCAAATCAAACGCCTGGAGGAACAGCTCGGAACGCGGCTGTTCGATCGCATCTACCGAGGCATCGAACTGACCGAGGTCGGCTCGATCCTGTTCGAGCAGGTTACCCTCGGTTTGCAGAATATCGACGCAGGATTGAGTGCAATCAGCACGCAGCAGCAACATGAAGTGCTGCAGGTCGCCACCGATTTCGCCTTCGCCGCGTATTGGCTGATGCCACGTCTGCACCGTTTCCATGAGGCTTATCCACAGGTGGACGTGAGCCTGGTTACCAGCGAGCGCAATCACAATATGCTGCGCCCGGATATCGACGTTGCCGTGCTGTTCGGCGACGGTCGCTTCAAGCAGGGCGAAAGTCACTGGCTGTTCAGCGAAGAAGTGTTTCCCGTGTGCAGCCCGCAGTTGCTCAGGGATCGCGCCCTGCCCTTGCCGGCCCAGGCATTGATGGAGTTTCCGCTGCTGCACCTGCGTGGAGAAAACAGCAGCAACTGGTTCAACTGGAGTGGCCTGTTCCGCGCGCTGAACATCATTACACCGCCGGCCCCGGGCCAGCTGCGCTTCGACAATTACACCTTGCTGATCCAAGCGGCGATTGGCGGTCAGGGCGTGGCGATCGGCTGGCGGCACCTTGTGGATAACTTATTAACCCAAGGGCTGTTGTGCCGGCCGATCGCCGAGACCACTCTGTCGCGCCTCGGTTATTACGTGGTGTTGCCGCAGCGCAAACGCCGGGGAGCATTGATCCAGACGTTCGTGGATTGGCTGATGGCCGAACAGGCCAGCAGCGCCGAGTCCCTGGCTGGACTGCCGTTGCCCTCGATTGCTGTGTAACGGATCAGGAAGCCGCAACAAAATCCACGTGCTGACGCAGATGCAGATTCAACCGCAGCTCATCGGAAATCCCCACCGCCACCCGGTTCAGGCGCTCCAGCGGCTCGGCGAGACCCGGTTCAAGCGCGCGGCCGACCTGACTGAAATGCTCGATTGTCAGCCCCGCCACACTGCGCGGTGCATTGACCAGCGTCCAGTGCAGCGGGCTGCTTTGCAGGGCTTCGCGTATTTCCTTGGCGGCGTGGCGTTGCAACGGCTCGGCGTTTTCCGGATCGTCCAGTGCTTCGAATTCGCCAATGACAAACAGCCGCGAGACGTTCGCCGCCTGCAACCCGTCGATCAACGCATCCACCGCCAGGACCTGTTCCACCGGTCCCAGCACCACGGATTTCTCGACATGATCGCTGCTCAACGGCAGGCCCGGCGCATTGAGCAGGCAGATCACCACCGAGCTGCCGGCCACGCTCTGATGGACCCGTTCGGCGTCCAGCAGGTCGCCGCTTTTGGTGCGCAGCCCCGGCCGTGGCGCGAGCGCCGTCAGATCGTCGAGGATCGCGATGACTTCGTGCTGGCGGCGCAGCAGTTCAGCCATCAACGCGCTGCCCAGGCTACTCATGGCACCATAGAGCACCACTTTTACCACCGGGGTTTCGGCATTTTTCATGGCTGAGATCCCTTGTGTTTTCCCTTGTATGGTGTGTGACATGCAGCCAACGCCAAGGGTTCGAACCGATACAGAGGGTTTGCGATGCAAACGATCAAGGGTTATCACGCCCACGTTTATTACGACGCCAGCACGATCGAACAGGCGCGGGCGCTGTGTGAGCAGGCGGCAACGCTGTTTCCATTGAAGATGGGCCGCGTGCATGAACGTCCGGTCGGCCCGCACCCGGACTGGAGCTGCCAGCTGGCCTTCGGCCCGGAGTTGATCGGCGATGTGCTGCCGTGGCTGGCGCTCAATCGCAAGGGGTTGGTGGTGTTCCTGCACCCGGACACCGGCGATGACTTGCTCGATCACACCGAACACGCGATCTGGATGGGCGCAATGCGGCCGCTGGATCTGTCTGTTTTTTGATCAGATGGTTTCTTTACTGATCGAACAATGACAGTCGGCGATGTCGTGCAACGCTCCGCTGAACTGATAGCGGATATGTCCGCAATGGCAGGCACTGCTGTGTAATTCAGTCATCGACCTGCCCTCCGCTTCCCGTGTTCATTGACTCCAGTCGCATCCGACGGCCGGTTGGTCGTTCGCATCGAAGCTTTCAGCTGCGAAAGCTGGCTGAAAGGTTGCCCCATTAGGATCGCCGCCACTACCGGCAACAGACCGGTTGGCCAATGCGTGTGATTGCTCGCACGACAGGCCCAATTAACAACAACAATGGTGATTCTGATGTTCTCTGCAACCCGCCTCCTCGCTGCAACTCCGCCCGTACGTCTCGTGCTTCCCGTTCTGCGCTGATCCCGCCCGATCCGCTCACTTACCTAGCCGCGCTACGCCTGGAGTATTCCCATGCTGACTTTCCTTGGCTTCGCCATGGTCATCACGTTCATGTTCCTGATCATGACCAAGCGCCTGTCTGCGCTGATCGCTCTGATCATCATCCCGATCCTGTTCGCCTTGTTCGGTGGTTTCGCCCCGAAGATCGGCCCGATGATGCTCGAAGGTATTACCAAGCTTGCGCCGACCGGCGTGATGCTGATGTTCGCGATTCTGTATTTCGCCCTGATGATCGACTCCGGCCTGTTCGACCCGGCCGTGCGCAAGATCCTCAAACTGGTCAAGGGCGACCCGCTGAAAGTTTCGGTCGGCACCGCCGTACTGGCGCTCGTCGTTTCCCTCGATGGTGACGGCGCGACCACTTACATGATCTGCGTGGCCGCCATGCTGCCGCTGTACAGCCGCATCGGCATGAGCCCGCGGATCATGGCCGGCCTGATCATCCTCGCCGGCGGCGTGATGAACATGACGCCATGGGGTGGCCCGACCGCCCGTGCCGCGAGTGCGCTGCATGTGGACCCGTCGGACATTTTCGTGCCGATGATCCCGGCGATGGCTGCCGGTGTGGTGGCGATCCTGATCATTGCCTACTTCTACGGCAAACGTGAGCGTGCGCGTCTGGGTGAGCTGCACCTGATCGGCGACGAAATCGATCACAGCGAAATTAGCGTCTCGCAATTCCCGGATGCCCGCCGTCCGAAACTGATCTGGTTCAACGGTCTGCTGACCCTGGCCCTGATGTGCACCCTGATCGCCGGCCTGCTGCCGCTGCCGGTGCTGTTCATGGTGGCGTTCAGTATTGCCATGATCGTCAACTACCCTTGCCTGCAAATGCAGAAAGATCGCGTCGCGGCCCACGCCGGCAGCGTGCTGTCGGTGGTCAGTCTGATCTTCGCGGCGGGCATTTTCACCGGTATCCTGTCGGGCACCGGCATGGTCGACGCGATGTCGAAAAGCCTGCTGGCGGTGATCCCTGATTTCCTCGGCCCTTACCTGGCGGTGATCACGGCGCTGGTGAGCATGCCGTTCACGTTCTTCATGTCGAACGACGCGTTCTACTACGGTGTGCTGCCGGTGCTGTCGGAAGCGGCCAGCCATTACGGCATCACCGCAGTGGAAATGGCCCGTGCCTCGATCGTCGGTCAACCGGTTCACCTGCTGAGCCCACTGGTGCCGTCAACGTACCTGCTGGTCGCACTGGCGGGCATCGAGTTCGGCGATCACCAGCGTTTCACCCTGAAGTGGGCAGTGCTGGTCTGCCTGTGCATACTGGTCGCCGCCTTGCTGTTGGGGACTTTCCCGCTGTTCAGCACGTTGTAACGGCACCAAACTCACCAGGACGCCAGCTGATTGCTGGCGTCCTGGTTTAACACTCGCTCAAAGGAATACACATGGAATGGCTGACCAACCCTGAGATCTGGGTTGCCTTCTTCACCCTGACCGCCCTGGAGATCGTCCTGGGCATCGATAACATCATCATGATTTCGATCCTGGTCAGCCGCATGCCCAAACACATGCAGCAGCGCACCCGGATCTTCGGTCTTGGCCTGGCCATGATCACGCGGATCCTGCTGCTGCTGTCGATCACCTGGGTCATGCGCCTCACCGCCGACCTGTTCGAAGTGTTCGGCCAGGGCATTTCCGGTCGCGACCTGATCCTGTTCTTCGGTGGCCTGTTCCTGCTGTGGAAAAGCTCCCAGGAGATGTACCACGCGCTGGAAGGTGAAGACGAAGCCGGCGACGAGCCTTCGGGCAAGGGCGGCAACTTCCTCTACACCATCATCCAGATCGCGATCATCGACATCGTGTTTTCGCTGGACTCGGTCATAACGGCGGTTGGCATGGTGTCTCATGTGCCGGTGATGGTTGCGGCGATTATCGTTGCGGTACTGGTGATGATGGCGGCCTCGGGCAAGATCAGCGAATTCATCGACAAGCACCCGTCGCTGAAAATGCTCGCGCTGTCGTTCCTGCTGGTGGTCGGCACCGTGCTGATCGCCGAGTCGTTCGACGTGCACGTACCGAAAGGCTACGTCTACTTCGCCATGGCGTTCTCGCTGGCGGTCGAAGCGATCAACATCAAGATGCGCACCGCGATTGCCCGCAAGAAGAAACAGCAGGATCCGGTGAAACTGCGCAAGGATATTCCGGGTCAGTAACCCGAACATTGCACGAAAGATCAAAGGGCCTTCGGGCCCTTTTTTCATGGCCGCGTGAATCTGTTTTCATGACACTTTTGTTTCAATCCCCGCTTTAGCTGTGCAATGCTGGCGCCCAGACCGTTAGCCAACTACAGCTTAAGTATCAGAACGTAGAAATTGCGCGGTACCGTCAACTTGCCCCTCTGGGGCGCTGCTATTACGGGGGGTCTGCATGCTCACCCTGCTCAATCTGCTCTCTGCCGTGGCCCTGTTGATCTGGGGCACGCACATCGTTCGAACCGGCATCCTGCGGGTGTACGGCACCAACCTGCGCCACGTGATCGGCCAGAACATGTCCAGGCGCTGGCTGGCCTTTGTCGCCGGCATTGTCGTCACCGCGATGGTGCAGAGCAGTAACGCCACCGCCATGCTCGTGACGTCTTTCGTCGGTCAGGGCCTGATGGCGTTGACCCCGGCCCTGGCGACCATGCTGGGTGCCGACGTCGGTACGGCGCTGATGGCGCGGGTGCTGACGTTCGATCTGTCGTGGCTGTCGCCACTGCTGATTTTCCTCGGGGTGATTTTCTTTCTGTCGCGCAAACAGACGCGGCTCGGGCAGATGGGCCGCGTGGCCATCGGGTTGGGGCTGATCATTCTGGCGCTGCAATTGATCGTCGAGGCCGCCGCGCCGATCACCCATGCCCAAGGGGTGAAGGTGATTTTCGCCTCGCTGACCGGCGATATCCTGCTCGACGCCCTGGTCGGCGCGCTGTTCGCGATGATTTCCTACTCAAGCCTCGCCGCCGTGCTGCTGACCGCCACGCTCGCCGGCGCTGCGGTGATCAGTCTGCCGGTGGCGATCGGTCTGGTGATCGGCGCCAACATCGGCAGCGGCGTGCTGGCGTTCATGAGCACCAGCATGCAGAACGCCGCCGGCCGGCAAGTGGCGCTGGGCAGTCTGCTGTACAAACTGATCGGGTTGCTGTTGATCATTCCGGTACTCGACCCGCTGGTGCACTGGATCGACAGCCTGGATTTCAGCCCGCAGGAAATGGTCATCGGCTTCCATCTGCTCTACAACACCGCGCGCTGCCTGATCCTGCTGCCAAGCGTCGCGCCGATGGCGCGGCTGTGCGCCTGGCTGCTCCCGGAGCGCCCGGAGGTCAACGGTACCGCCAAGCCGCGTCATCTGGATGCGACGGCATTGGTCACGCCGAGCCTGGCGCTGGCCAACGCTGCCCGGGAAACCCTGCGCATTGGCGACCTGATCGACAACATGCTCGACGCGACCCTCGACGTGTTGCGCGGCAAGCAGACCGCCGTCACCCAGGAAATGCGCAAGCTGACCGATGACGTCGAAGCGCTGTACAGCGCGATCAAGCTGTATCTGGCGCAGATGCCCCGTGAAGATCTCGGCGAACAGGACAGTCGGCGCTGGGCGGAGATCATTGAGCTTGCGATCAACCTCAAACTCGCCAGCGACCTGATTGAACGCATGCTGCGCAAAGTGCAGCAGCAGAAGACTTCGCAACGCCGGTCGTTTTCCGAGGACGGGCTGGAAGAACTGGCCGGTCTGCAGCAGCAATTGATCGCCAATCTGCGGCTGGGATTGTCCGTGTTCCTCAGCGGCGACAAGGAAAGCGCCCGTCAGTTGCTGCGCGAGAAACGTCGTTTTCGCGCACAGGAACGGCGTCTGGCCCACGCCCATGTCAGCCGGTTGCAACGTAAGGTCGTGCAGAGTATCGAGACCAGTTCGTTGCACCTGGAGTTGATTGCCGACATGAAACGCCTGAACTCGCTGTTCTGCAGCAGTGCCTACGTGGTGCTGGAAACTTCCGATACCGGCGCGTTGGCGGCGGACGATATGGCAGACATCACGCATTCGCCTTGAACGTCTGGGGTTGTGGTCAGTCAGTAACTCAGAGTTCAGTCTCCAGGGCGCCTTCGCGAGCAAGCTCGCTCCCACATTTGAAATGCATTCCTTTGTGGGAGCGAGCTTGCTCGCGAAAGCGATCTGACTGACGACACGGATCTCCAATTCAGCCGTATGGAAGCTCGTTATGCGTTGCCTGTTGTTCGCCTGTCTGTTGCTCGGTTCCCTGCCCGCCTTCGCCCTGGATCGTTTTCAGGTCGAAGGCTATGCGTTGCCCAATGGTTTGCAGTTGCTGCTCAAGCCCGGCACCGAGCGTGGGCACGTGGCGATCCGCTTGGTGATCGGTGTCGGGCTCGACGACTTCGATTGCAATGAAAAGGAGCTGCCGCACCTGCTCGAACACTTGCTGTTCAGCGGCATCGACGCCACCGGCGAAGGTGGCCTCGAAGAGCGCATGCAGGCCCTCGGCGGTGACTGGAACGCCTTCACCAGCAACGCCGACACCACCTTCGTCATCGAAGCCCCGGCGAAAAACCAGCGCAAGGTCCTCGATCTGCTGCTGGACCTGCTGACCCAGACCCGTTTCGACGACAACGCGATCAACGCCGCCAAACGGGTGGTCGAGCGCGAGGACGGCGGTCATTACACCCGGCTGCAACGCTTTCTCGATCGGCAGGATCTGGGCCACACCGCCAGCAATCAACTGGCGGTCGAACTGGGCCTCAAATGCCCGCAGCGGGCCGAAGTCGATGGCCTGACCCGCGAGCAGCTGGAGAAAGTACGCAAGGCCTGGTACGCGCCGAACAACATGACCCTGATCGTCGTCGGTGACCTCGACAAGTTGCTGCCGGCCTATCTGGAACGCGCGTGGGGCGCGCTGGAAGCGGTCGAACCGAGCGAACACCGTCCGTTGCCGGACATCCGCGCCAGCGCCGCTCATGAGCGCACGATCACTCGCGGCTTCATCGGCAACAGCGCCAAGCTGCACTGGCTGGTGCCGGAGCCGGTGCTGGACGATCAGTACGACGAAACCTTCGATCTGCTCAAGGAATACCTGGAGTGGGCGCTGTACCGCCAATTGCGCCTGAACCACGGTTTGTCCTACGGGCCGTGGGCCGAGCGCGAAGTGTTTGGCGGTGTCGGTTTCATGAGCCTGAACGCCGATCTGGATCGCGCTGACATTGCCGAAGCCGAACAAGTGCTGGAAGACCTCAAGGCCGACCTGCTGAAAAACGGCCTCGATGCCGACACCTTCAATCGCTTGAAACAAGCCGCTATCGCCCATCAGGCCTGGGCCGTGCAAGGCACCAGCGCCTTGGCCGACTATTACTGGAGCGCCCTGGGCGACTACGAGGATGGTCGCTTCGCCGATCCTGCGCGGGAGCTGCAAGGCGTGACGCTGGAGGCGGCGAACAAGGCCATGCGCGAGTTGCTGCTGCAACCGGGTTATCTGCGCATCGAGAAACCGCTGCTCAGCGACGATCAGGTGTTGTGGCTGCTGGCGGGCGGATTGGGCGTGCTGGTGCTGATTCTGCTCGGCTGGCGCCTGCATCGGCGCAAGTCCGTGCATCCGGATTGACCGGCAGCCTCGCCACGCGGCCCGGCGGGCGCTACTCTGTCGAGGTTTTTTTCCTATCCAGTCGTGAACCGCCCACATGTCTAAATTGACCCTCCTGATCCAGCGCATTCTCGAACTGATGAAGCGCTACCCCGGGGTTATTGCGCTCGGCGGATTCATCTCCGGGGTCGGCAGTTTCATTCTGGTCGACCGGCAACAGGGGCTGGCGAGCTGGATCACCACGATCATGCTGCTGAGCTGGATCTGGCTGATGCTGGAAAACAGCCTGACCCAGCTGTTCACGCGGATCTTCAAACGGGAAATCCCCCAGCCGCTGCTGCGTTACGCGACGCAGATGATCCACCAGGAAAGCCTGTTTTTCGTCCTGCCGTTCTTCTTCATCACCACCACCTGGAACAGCGGCCAGCTGTTTTTCACCGGGCTGCTGTGCATCGCGGCGCTGATTTCGATCATCGACCCGCTCTACTACAAGTGGCTGGCGCCAAGGCGCTGGGCGTTCCTCGCGCTGCACACCCTGACCCTGTTCGCCGCCCTGCTCACGGCGCTGCCGGTGATCATGCACCTGACTACCTCGCAGAGTTTCAAATGGGCGCTGGGGATTGCGGTGGTGCTGTCGTTCCCGAGCCTGGCGTCGATCTTCCCGATCCGCACTGTGCGCAATGCGCTGGCGATCCTCAGCATCACCATCGGGATCGGCGGTGTGGGCTGGGTCCTGCGTTCGTGGGTGCCACCGGCAACGCTGTGGATGACTGACGTGGCGATCAGCACTCAGGTGCAGGACCGGGTTCCGGGCGACAGCCTCAAGGAAGTCAGCGCCGAGCAGATCCGTGGCGGCGGGCTATATGCCTACACCGCAATCAACGCGCCGCGCGGGCTCGATGAGCGGATTTATCACGTGTGGCAGTTCAACGGTAAAGAGGTCGACCGCATCGCCCTCGATATCCACGGCGGGCGCAAGGAAGGCTATCGGGCCTGGACCCACAAACAGAATTTCCCCGGCAACCCGGCGGGCAAATGGCAGGTGCGGGTGTTGACCGAAGACGGTCAGGTGATCGGCGTGCTGCGCTTCGAGGTCAAGGACAGCACACCGACCAAAGAAAAGTAACCGGGTTCGTGCTATTACGTATGCCAGCGTATTCAGCCGAACAAGCCCGGAGCTTATGACCAGCAGCCCAATGACCGGCAGTGCCCGCCTGGACACCTCGATCACCCCTGCCCGCCTGCGGGTTACCGGGGACTGGACGCTTGCCCATTACGCCGACCTCAAGCAACTGAGCGAAACGCTCCACGGCCAGTACGACGCCAACACGCCCATCGATCTCAACGGTCTCGGCGCCCTCGACACCGCCGGCGCGTCGCTGCTGGTGGAACTGCTCGGCTCGGAGCGGCTGGGCAAGTCCGCCGAACACCCCGATTGCACGCTTTCCAGCGCCGACCGCGCCTTGCTGCAAACCGTGTATCGCTCGCTGACCGACTTCTGCGTGCCGATCAAGGAACCGGAAATCAGCGTCAGCGTGCAATTGCTGACGCGCATCGGCCGGGCTGTCGACGCGGTCTGGCAAGACACGCTGCATCTGCTCGGGTTCGTCGGCCTGATCCTCGAAACCATCGCCCGCAGCCTGTTCCGGCCCAGGCGCTGGCGGATCACGCCGATGATCGCCCATATCGAACAGACCGGCCTCGACGCCGCGCCCATCGTCGCGTTGCTGACCTTTCTGGTGGGCGCCGTGGTGGCGTTTCTCGGGGCGACGGTGCTGGCCAGTTTCGGTGCCAGCGTGTTCACCGTGGATCTGGTGGGTTTTGCCTTCCTGCGGGAATTCGGCGTGTTGCTCACGGCGATCCTGATGGCCGGCCGTACCGCCAGTGCCTTTACCGCGCAGATCGGCTCGATGAAGGCCAACGAGGAAATCGACGCGATCCGCACACTCGGCCTCGACCCCATGGAATTGCTGGTGGTGCCGCGGGTGCTGGCGCTGCTGGTGGCGCTGCCGATGCTGACCTTTCTGGCGATGATCTGCGGGATCGTCGGCGGCGCGGTGGTCTGCGCGGTGTCGCTGGATATTTCGCCGGCGATGTTCCTGTCGCTGCTGCAAAGCGACATAGGGATTCAACATTTCCTGGTGGGCCTGGTCAAAGCCCCGATCTTTGCCTTCCTGATTGCCGCCATCGGTTGTCTGGAGGGCTTCAAGGTCAGCGGCAGCGCCGAATCGGTCGGCGCCCACACCACTTCGAGCGTGGTGCAATCGATTTTCGTGGTGATCGTGCTCGACGCGGTCGCCGCGCTGTTTTTCATGGAGATGGGCTGGTGAGTCGTCTACCCCGCGCGCCCTCCGAGGCGGTGATCGAAGTCCGTGGCCTGTGCAATCGCTTCGGCCGCCAGAGCGTGCACGAGAATCTCGACCTCGACTTATACAAGGGCGAGATCCTGGCCGTGGTCGGCGGCTCCGGCAGCGGTAAATCGGTGCTGCTGCGCAGCATCGTCGGCCTGCGCCAGCCGAGCGAGGGCGTGGTCAAGGTGTTCGGTCAGAACCTGCCGAGCCTGGCGGAGCATGAGCGTTCGTTGATTGAACGGCGTTTCGGTGTGCTGTTCCAGAAAGGCGCGCTGTTCTCGTCGTTGACGGTGACCGAGAACGTCGCCCTGCCGCTTATTGAACACGCCGGTCTGAGCCGCGATGACGCCGAGCATCTGGCGGCGGTGAAGCTGGCGCTGGCCGGGCTGCCGCTGTCGGCGGCGGACAAATACCCCGCCTCGCTGTCCGGCGGCATGATCAAGCGTGCGGCACTGGCCCGGGCGCTGGCGCTGGACCCGGACATCCTGTTTCTCGACGAACCCACCGCCGGCCTCGATCCGATTGGCGCGGCGCAGTTCGACCAATTGATCCTGACCCTGCGCGACGCGCTCGGCCTGAGCGTGTTTCTGGTGACCCACGACCTCGACACGCTCTACACCATCACCGACCGCGTCGCGGTACTCGCGCAGAAGAAGGTGCTGGTGGCCGGTCCCATCGATGTGGTCTCGGAAACCGACGACGCGTGGATTCACGAATACTTCCACGGCCCTCGCGGCCGCTCGGCGCTGGACGCCGCCAAACAGCTCAACGAGGTCTGACATGGAAACCCGAGCCCATCATGTGTTGATCGGCCTGTTCACGGTGATTGTGGTGGCGGGCGCCCTGCTCTTCGGTCTGTGGCTGGCCAAGTCCAGCGTCGACACCGAGTTCAAGGATTACGAAATCGTCTTCAACGAAGCGGTCAGCGGCCTGTCCCGGGGCAGTCCGGTGCAGTACAGCGGGATCAAGGTCGGCGATGTGGTCAGCCTGCGCCTCGACCCGAAGGACCCGCGCCGGGTGCTGGCACGGATTCGTCTGGCGGGTGACACGCCGGTCAAGGAAGACACTCAGGCCAAACTGGCTCTGGCCGGGATCACCGGCACCTCGATCATCCAGCTCAGCGGAGGCACGCCAGAGAGCCCGAAACTCAAGGGCCACGACGGCAACCTGCCGACCATCGTCGCATCGCCCTCGCCCATTTCGCGGTTGCTCAATGACAGCAATGACCTGATGAGCGGGGTCAGCACGCTGCTGAGCAACGCCAATCAGATGTTCTCCGCCGACAACATCGAGCGCGTGAGCAAAACCCTCGAGCATCTGGAGCAGACCACCGGCTCGATCAACGATCAGCGTGGCGACCTGCGTCAGGCCATGCAGCAACTGGCGACGGTCGGCAAACAGGCTGGCAACATGCTCGAACAGACGTCTGCGCTGATGCGTAACGCCAACGGTTTGCTCAACGATCAGGGCAAGCAGGCCTTGGGCAGCGCCGAGCAGGCGATGAAGTCCCTGGAGCAAAGCAGCGCCACCATCAACGGCCTGCTCAGCAAGAACCAGAATTCCCTCGACAGCGGCATGCAGGGCCTTAACGGTCTGGCCCCGGCGATCCGCGAACTGCGTGAAACCCTGAACTCGCTGCGCGCCATTTCCCAACGCCTGGAGGCCAACCCCAGCGGTTACCTGCTGGGCAGTGACAAGAACAAGGAGTTCACGCCATGAAGCTGACTCGCCTCGCCCTCCTCGCCGGCTTCACGCTGATCAGTGCGTGCTCGATCCTGCCCAAGTCCGAACCGCTGGACGTCTACCGTTTGCCAGCCGCACAGGCGCCCGCCTCGGCCGGTTCGGCGGCGGCTCGGCACTGGTCGCTGCGTCTGAACAAACTGCAGGCCAGCGAAGCGCTGAATCGGCCGAGCATCGCGGTGATTCCCCAAGGGGATGTGATCAGCAGCTACAAGGCCTCGCGCTGGAGCGATCCGGCACCGGTGCTGGTGCGTAATCGATTGCTTGATGGCTTTGCGCGTGATGGCCGGGTGACGTTGCTCAGTACCGATGACAGCAATTTTGCTGCGGACCTGGAGCTGGGCGGCAGCCTGCAAGCGTTTCAGACCGAGTACCAGGGCAATCAGGCCAGCGTCGTGGTGCGGGTCGATGCGTTGCTGGTGCGCGGTTATGACCAGAAGATTCTCGCCAGCCAGCGCTTTGAAGAGCGCCAGCCGCTGAGTGATGTGCAGGTGCCGGCGGTGGTGGCCGGGTTTGGACAGGCCAGTGATCGCCTCACCGCGAAGGTTGTGGCATGGACCGTTCAGCAAGGCCAGCAGTTTGCGCAACAACCCAGACCTTGAGGCTCCATATTCGAGATTTGTGTTTAACCGAAGAACCAGTAGCAGACGCCGATAGCGCCGAGCACGCCCGCCAGCTCGGCCAGCAGCGCGCATCCCACGGCATGTCGCGCCCGCTGGATGCCCACCGCGCCGAAGTACACCGCCAGCACGTAGAACGTGGTCTCGGTGCTGCCCTGGATTGTCGCCGCCACCAGCGCCGGGAAACTGTCCACGCCCGAGGTCTTCATGGTTTCGATCAGCATCGCCCGGGCGGCGCTGCCGGAGAACGGTTTGACCATGGCAGTCGGCAGCGCATCGACGAAACGCGTGTCCCACCCTGCCCACTCCACCAGATGGCGAATGCCGTCGAGACCGAAATCCAGCGCACCTGAGGCACGCAATACGCCGATCGCGCACAGCATCGCCACCAGATACGGCAGCAGGCTCTTGGCAACGTCGAAACCTTCCTTCGCCCCTTCGACAAAGGCCTCGTAGACCTTCACCTTGCGCAATGCGCCGATCACCAGGAACAGCATGATCAGGCCGAACAGCGTCAGGTTGCCGAGAATCGATGACAGCCCCGCCAGCGCGGTGGCCGACATCGTCGCGAGCAGCGCCATGAAGCCGCCGAGAATCAGCGCACCGGGAATCAGGTAAGCCAGCACCACCGGGTCCCAGACACGCAGGCGCTGCATGAACGCCACCGACAGGAAGCCGACAATGGTCGAGCAACTGGTGGCCAGCAGGATCGGCAGGAACACCAGCGTCGGGTCCGGCGCGCCTTGCTGGGCGCGGTACATGAAAATCGTCACCGGCAGCAGGGTCAGGGACGAGGCGTTGAGCACCAGGAACAGGATCTGCGCGTTGCTGGCGATGGTCGAGCTGGGGTTGAGCTCCTGCAGCGCCTTCATGGCCTTGAGGCCGATCGGCGTGGCGGCGTTGTCCAGGCCAAGGCCGTTGGCGGCGAAGTTCAGGGTGATCAGGCCCAGCGCCGGGTGCCCTGCCGGCACCTCCGGCATCAGCCGCAGGAACAGTGGCCCGAGCACCTTGGCCAGCCATTCGACGATGCCGGCCTTCTCGGCGATGCGCAGAAAACCCAGCCACAGGGTCAGCGTGCCGAACAGCAGCACCATGACTTCGACCGACAGCTTGGCCATGGCAAAAATGCTTTCCACCATCGCCGCGAAGATTCCGGCGTTACCGCCGATCAGCCATTGTCCCAGTGCCGAAACGGCTGCCACGATGAAGAAGCCAAGCCACAGGCCATTAAGCATCAGTCAAATCCCCCGGAAGATGCGGCGAATGATAGCGGGGTCGCCAGAAACGACAAACCCCGGATTTCTCCGGGGTTTGTCAGGGTGCCTTGCGGGCGGGATCAGTTTTTCGAAACGTCACCGGCCGGCAGTTTTTCCTTGCTGCGCCAGTGCGGCAGCGAGTTCCAGTAGCGCTGGCCCTTGGCGTCGTCGTACATGCCTTCCCAACGGGCGATAACCAGTACGGCGAGGGCGTTGCCGATGACGTTCAGGGCGGTACGCGCCATGTCCATCACACGGTCGACACCGGCGATGAAAGCCAGGCCTTCCAGCGGAATGCCGACGCTGCCCAGAGTGGCCAGCAGCACCACGAAGGACACGCCCGGCACGCCGGCGATGCCTTTGGAGGTGACCATCAGGGTCAGGACCAGCAGCAGTTGCTGGCTGATCGACAGGTCGATGCCGTACAGCTGGGCAATAAAGATCGCCGCGATGGACTGGTACAGGGTCGAACCGTCGAGGTTGAACGAGTAGCCGGTCGGTACCACGAAGCTGCAGATGGCTTTCGGTGCGCCGTAGGCTTCCATCTTCTCGATCACGCGTGGCAGCACGGTTTCCGAGGAGGCGGTGGAGTAAGCCAGCACCAGTTCATCCTTGAAGATGCGCATCAGCTTGATCACCGAGAAACCGAACATCTTGGCGATCAGGCCCAGAACCACGAAGGCGAAGAAGGCGATGGCGACGTAAACCAGGATCACCAGTTTGGCCAGCGGCAGCAGCGAGGCGAAACCGAAGTTGGCCACGGTCACCGCGATCAGGGCGAACACACCGATTGGCGCGTAATTCATGATCATGTGGGTGACTTTAAACATGCTTTCCGAGACGCCCTGGAACATCTTCACCAGCGGCTCGCGCAGGTCCGACTGCAGGCTCGACAGACCGAGGCCGAACAGTACGGAGAAGAAGATGATCGGCAGCATCTCGCCGCGGGCCATGGCCGCGAAGATGTTCGACGGGATCAGGTTGAGGATGGTCTCGATGAACGCGTGTTCATGCTGCACTTCAGCGGCGGTCGCCTGGTACTTGGAGATGTCCACGGTGCCCAGGGTGCTCATGTCGATGCCCGCACCCGGATGGAACAGGTTGGCCAGCAGCAGGCCGACGACAATGGCGATGGTGGTGACGATTTCGAAGTAGATGATGGTCTTCAGGCCGATGCGCCCGAGCTTCTTGGCGTCGCCCACGCCGGCGATGCCGACGATCAGGGAAGAGATGACGATCGGGATCACGATCATCTTGATCAGACGGATAAAGATATCGCCTGCCGGTTGCAGGACGTTGCTGATCCACCAGGCCTTCTCGGCACTGAAATGGTTGAGCAACGCACCGATTGCAATCCCCAATACCAGACCGATGAGGATCTGCCAGGCGAGGCTAAGCTTTGCCTTCTTCATTATCTTTACCCTTACTTGCGTTTGACTCAGGCACATGCAGGAACTGGAACGCTCATCAGCGGAAAAGTCTGTGCATCTGCCTCCGTATAAGGTGCCCCGAAGCGCGTGTTTACGGCTCTCCGGCAGGCGAAAAAAGGCGCAACTATTCCGATGCAAGGTTGCGCCGTCTAATGCCGTAAACGCCTACCCTATGCCGAATCGGCATGAGCTTTTTCAAATGAAACTGGCGTCCCAACCGGTTCGAATACGACATTTCGGCAGGCATAAGTGCCGTGAACCGGCCATTACAGCGTAGGTTGGTTGTTTTTTGAACGAGTGATTTCGACAAAAAATTCAGGAAAAAGCCTACGTTCGGACTCTAAATGTCCGACTTACTTGATCGACTCTTTCTCGATATACGGTCGCAACGAAACACCGCGAAATGCTTTCGCATGCAGTGTGGGCGATAAAAAGACGAGCAGAACGCTCTGGATCAACGTTTTGTCACGTTGCAAGCCCAGCGCAAGTCCGTCGAACCGCTCCGGTTGGCGGACTTGCGTCGCAGCTTTTACCCTGACCCGGCCCTCATCGCAGGCACTCCCTGTACCCGTAGGTCACTCCGACCCTGCAACAGTCAGAACGTCCCGGCCCCCTGGTCATGCACCGGCCTTCCTCGGGCGGGTGCAATAGAGGACAGCCTCTCGGCTGCCCTCATGTTCAATACCAGTTCGGATCTTTCTTCAGTGTTTCCATCAACAGATCCTGCATGCCCTGGTCGGGCTTGCCGAGGAAGCGGTAGGTGGCATGTCGCGTTGGCGACTTGTCGGCCGGCAATCCTTCGGGCACATCGACCAGCATGGCGTAGGCGTCTTTCTTGTCGAAGCTGAAGGCGACGATCAGGCGGTGGTTGAGGCATTTGTCCTGCGATTCGCAGAGCGGCCCCACCAGATATTGATCGCCATCTTCGGTGACGGCATTCATCTGTTGGTCCGGCGCGCCGGACAGGTTCATCACCCATTCCGGCAGGCGTTCTTCCTTCTTCACCACGCCTTCCCAGGTTTCCCTGTATTGCGGGTCGGAACTCAACAGCTCGTTGACTCGCGTCTGGCCGTCATTGGCCGCCATCGCCATGGCACTACCGCCCAGGAGCAGGGCGGCTGCCAGCGTCTTTAAACCCTTCATGTTCAGCCTCGACCGCGACGGCCAAAGAAGAAAGAAGCGATGAACATCACCAGGAAAACGACAAATAGAATCTTGGCGATACCCGTGGCGGTGCCCGCGATACCACCGAAGCCCAGTACTGCAGCGATGATGGCAATGATCAGGAAAGTGATTGCCCAGCTCAACATGGTGATTCTCCTTGCTTCTATTTAAGGGTGTTGCCGGTCTTGGCGCGGGGGCGCCCAGATTCGTTGATTAGAAAACCCAGCGTTCTTCACGGGGCATGTCGCCCAGCGGCTGTGGTTGGTCGACGTCCATCATGCGCATTGCGCCGTTGTCTGCCTGGCTGCTGCTGACGGCGCTGAAGTGGGTCTGTGTCGCGTGTTGCATGTAAATCAGGGGCTCAGGATGCTGACTCTGCTCCCAGCGCAGGTATTGCTGGCAAGCGATCAGCGTAATCAGGAGCGCAAGTGCGCCAAACAAGGCCTGCTGCAAGTGCAGTGGCGAAATACGCATTTGGGCGGCACGTGGGCGAGTCATCCTGGGTTCCTCACTCTTGTTCGGTTGGGGCAGTGCATTTCTGCCCGGGCTGAGAGAGGTATTGCAGCCTGCATGCCAGCTTTTTTGTTTTAAAAAAATCAATAAAATCAGTTGGTTACAGATGTAGTGAAAATTCCTGACGACGCATCCTGCACGATGACCCCCGCAGGCTCGTGCGTAATGCACGATTATTTCGTAGGAAAAATCATTCTTTTTGAATTGAGTGCAGGGTGCAGATGTCAGAAAAGTAGGCAGGAAACCGACTTGAAACGGTGCGATGTTTAAAAAATCAACAAAATCAGAGGATTAGCCGTTATGGCAGGAGAGAGCTACCCTGCAATGGCTGGAATCGATCAGAATCAACCATGCAACTTGCCCGATTTTTCCGGGACTAACCCAAGACATTTACTTATGGAGCGTAGGAAAAATGGAATCAGCCACTGAGCACCAAGGCCGCATTCTGCTGGTGGACGATGAATCCGCCATCCTGCGAACCTTCCGTTATTGCCTCGAAGACGAAGGTTATACAGTCGCCACCGCCAACAGCGCGGCCCAGGCTGACGCGCTGTTGCAACGTCAGGTGTTCGATCTTTGCTTCCTTGATTTGCGCCTTGGCGAAGACAACGGTTTAGATGTGCTGGCGCAAATGCGCATCCAGGCGCCGTGGATGCGGGTAGTGATCGTCACCGCCCATTCGGCCGTCGACACTGCGGTGGATGCGATCCAGGCTGGCGCCGCCGATTATCTGGTCAAGCCGTGCAGTCCGGATCAACTGCGCCTGGCGACTGCCAAGCAGCTTGAGGTACGTCAGCTTTCGGCGCGCCTGGAAGCCCTGGAAGGCGAGATCCGCAAACCCAAGGACGGTCTCGATTCCCACAGTCCGGCGATGAAAGTCGTACTCGAAACGGCGCGGCAAGTGGCGAGTACTGACGCCAACATCCTGATTCTCGGCGAGTCCGGCACCGGTAAAGGTGAATTGGCCCGAGCCATTCACGGCTGGAGCAAGCGCGAGAAGAAATCCTGCGTCACCATCAACTGCCCGTCGCTGACCGCCGAACTGATGGAAAGCGAGCTGTTCGGTCACAGTCGCGGCGCGTTTACCGGGGCCAGTGAAAGTACCTTGGGACGGGTCAATCAGGCTGATGGCGGCACGCTGTTTCTCGACGAGATCGGCGATTTTCCGTTGACGTTGCAACCCAAGTTGCTGCGTTTCATTCAGGACAAAGAATACGAGCGGGTGGGGGATCCGGTCACCCGCCGGGCCGATGTGCGCATTCTCGCCGCCACCAACCTCAATCTTGAAGACATGGTGCGCGACGGCCGTTTCCGTGAAGACCTGCTCTATCGCCTGAACGTCATTACCCTGCATTTGCCGCCGTTGCGCGAACGCGCCGAAGACATCCTGACCCTGGCCGACCGGTTCCTTGCACGCTTTGTGAAGGAATATGCGCGCCCTGCGCGGGGCTTCAGTGACGAGGCCCGCGAAGCGCTGCTCGGCTACCGCTGGCCGGGCAACATTCGCGAGCTGCGTAACGTGGTCGAGCGAGCGAGCATCATCTGCCCGCAGGAGCGCGTGGAAATCAGCCACCTCGGCATGGCCGAACAACCGGCGAACAACGCGCCACGGGTTGGCGCCGCTTTGAGCCTCGATGAGTTGGAGAAAGCCCACATCGGCGCGGTATTGGCGACTGCCGGGACCCTCGATCAGGCCGCCAAGACCTTGGGGATTGACGCTTCGACACTGTATCGCAAGCGCAAGCAGTACAACCTGTGAGCATCCGCCGATGAAACTGGCGATGAAGTTGCGGACCCGCTTGTTCCTGAGCATATCCGCACTGATCACCGTGGCCTTGCTCGGGCTGTTGCTCGGGCTGGTCAGCGTGATGCAGATGGCCGGGACCCAGGAGGCGTTGATCCGCAACAACTTCGTCACCCTCGATCTCGGACTCAAACTGCGCCAGACCCTCGGCGATCAGCTGATCATGATGCTTGCCGAGAAGCCCGACCCCGTGGCGTTCGAGGCGTCCAAACGGCGTTATTTCGAATTGCTCGACGAGGGCATCGCCCAGGAACAGAAAGACGACGACCGTCCATACGGTTTCAGCCAGGCAAAAGCCGATTACCTGAACTTCCTCCAGGCGTTCGACATTTCACGCGACCCGGCAGCTGCCCTGAGTGGCGGTGGCGATTTGCGTGAGCGCTTCAATACGCTACGCAACGGATTGATCACCGAGCACAAACACGCACTGGACAACATCAATTCGGTCCAGCACGCCGCCCGCGACCGCGCGTTGCTGATTTCCGGCCTGCTTGGGCTGGTTGGGCTGGCAGTGCTGATCATCGGCTTCATCACCGCCCAAGGCATTGCCCGGCGTTTTGGTGCGCCGATCGAGGCGCTGGCCAAAGCGGCGGACAATATCGGCCAAGGCAATTTCGAAGTGATGCTGCCGGTATCTTCGGCGATGGAGATCAACCTGTTGACCCGCCGATTCGGGCTGATGGCCGAAGCTTTGCGCGAACACCAGGCGACCAATGTCGACGAATTGCTTGCCGGCCAGCAGCGCCTGCAGGCGGTACTCGACAGCATCGATGACGGCTTGCTGATGATCGATCGTCAGGGACGTCTGGAACACTTGAACCCTGTGGCCCAGCGACAACTGGGCTGGGACAGCGACCGTTTCGGCGAGGGTCTGGGTACGGCGCTTCAGCGTCCGGAACTGGATGCACAACTGCAACTGGTGTTGCGCGGTGGCACGCTGGAGCGAGCGCCGGATGATTTGAGCATCGAAGTCGATGGCGAATCGCGTCTGCTGACCTACAGTCTTACGCCGGTCAGCCATACCCAGGGGCACATCCTCGGCGCCGTGATGGTGTTGCATGACGTCACCGAGCAGCGCGCCTTCGAGCGGGTGCGCAGCGAGTTCGTGCTGCGTGCGTCCCACGAATTGCGCACACCGGTCACGGGCATGCACATGGCGTTCGGCCTGTTCCGCGAGCGGGCGAAGTTTCCACCGGAGTCTCGCGAGTCCGACCTGCTCGACACGGTCAATGAAGAAATGCAGCGCCTGATGCAGTTGATCAACGATCTGCTGAATTTCTCGCGGTATCAGAGTGGCTTGCAGAAGCTCACGCTGGCGCCGTGTTCCATCGAAGACTTGCTGGAACAGGCGCGTTTGCGTTTCGCCGATTCAGCGGCCGAGAAGGGCGTTGCCCTGCAGGTCGAAGCGCAAGGTCCGCTGCCACGCCTGCAGGCGGATCAGGCGCAGCTCGATCGAGTCCTCGACAACCTGATCGACAACGCGTTGCGCCACACCGCGCGTGACGGGCTGATCCGCTTGCAGGCCCGGCGCCATGGCGAGCGGGTAATCATCAGCGTCGAAGACAACGGCGAAGGGATTGCTTACGGTCAGCAAGGGCGGATTTTCGAACCCTTCGTCCAGGTCGGCAGGAAGAAGGGCGGTGCCGGGCTGGGACTGGCGCTGTGCAAGGAAATCGTCCAGCTGCACGGTGGACGGATGGGCGTTTACTCGCGGCCGGGGCAGGGCACGCAGTTCTACATGGCGCTGGCCGTCTAGGCTTCGTCGTCGAGTCGGCGTCCGGCGAGTCGTCGGCCACGGGTGATCAATTCGATGAACTGCACCGCGCTCAAGGCGTGGGCGAACAGCCAGCCCTGGCCGAATTTCACCCCTTCACTGCTCAGCAGCTCGGCCTGGGATTCATATTCGATGCCTTCGGCGATCACCTTCAGGTCCAGTGCCTGGGCCATGTGGATAATGTGCGGCGCAACACCACTGCTGGCGGCATCATGCCCGAGGGCGTCGATGAACGCCTTGTCGATCTTCAGGCAGTCCACGGGCAAGGTTTGCAGATAGGCGAGGCTGCAATAGCCGGTGCCGAAATCGTCGATCAGCACCTGATGGCCGACATCACGCAGCGCTTGCAGGTTTTCCCTGGCCACCACCACATCGATCAGACCGCGTTCGGTCACCTCGAACGCAATCTGCCGCGCCGCGACCCGGTGCAGGGTCAGCAGCCGCGCCATGACCTGGCCGATGCGCGGCACCATCACGTCGCAGGCGGCCAGGTTCACCGAGATATACAGCTGCGGGTTGGCCCGCAGCAACTGGCCCAACTGTTCGAGCAAGCGCTGCAGGACGAAGTCGGTCATCTGGCGAATCTGCCCGGTGTTTTCGGCCATCGGGATGAACAGGTCGGGACTGGTCAGCGTGCCGTCCGGTCGGCGCCAGCGCAGCAGCGCTTCGGCGCCGACGCAGTTGCGGCTGTCGAGATCGAAAATCGGCTGATAAAGCACCTGCAATTCACCCCGACGAATCGCGCCGTGCAACTCGGCGTCCAGCGACTGGCGCTGGCGTACGATCCAGAACACCAGAACGCCCACCACCGCACCGAGCACCAGACAGAAGGGCACCATCCACCACCAGAGCTGCGGAATGTGCATGCCCGTGCGTGGGCTGATCAGCACCAGTTGATATTCCGGGTTGTCGGTGGGCATGCGGTAGATCAGGCGCGACTGGGTGACTTGCAGCGCATCCCGGGTTTTCGGCGGCCAGGGTTGCGCGGGTGGCCAGGTCTGTGGAACGCCGAGTACCGGAATCGCCCGGGTCCCGTGATCCAGCACCACCAACAGGCTGCTGCCGGGCGACAGGTCGACCATGTCGGTCAGGTGCCCGCGTGAGGTGGCTACGCGAAAATTGCCGCGCCCGAGCATCAGTGCCGCGCGGTTTTCATCGGGTTCGGTGGTGGTGTTCAGCCAGTAGCTGTAGGTCGGACCTTTGATGTCCGGAGGACGGATCACCGACAGGCCATCCTGGCGCGGACGGTTGGAACAGATCCGCGTGGCGTCCATGTAGGCGGCTTCGTAGACGAAGCGATAGTTGAACGTCACTTGCTGCAACGTGGCGATCATCTCGTCGTCGCAGCTGCGCAAGGGTTGGGCTTCGAGGTCGTCGAGGCTTTCGCGCAACTGGCCGAACAGTTGCTCCAGACGCGCCAGGAACCGTTCGCCCTGGGCATTCATTTCCTGGCTTTCGCTTTGCTCGACCTGGCGCACGGCCACGAACAGCCCGCCGGTGATCAGCAGGCTCGCACTGAGGACAGCCGCGATCATCGCCAGAAACCAGGGGCGATAAAACCAGCTACGCAGCGTCTCTCGGGTAGCAACCATCATGGATATCCGAAGAATTACCAATGAGTTATAGCTGCTGATTGCGTTTTCGCCCTGACCGTCGGGCGGGCGTCATTATTTTGTCTGATTCAACACCAGCAGCAACGCTGCCGTTTGTGCATCCGGCGTGCCGTCAAAGCGCGTCGGGCGGTAGTGCATCTGGAAGGCCGCGAGCACATGACGGGTCGCTACATCAAGCTCGCCGGTCTGCGGCGTCGAGTAGCCCAGGCGCGCCAGTTGGCTCTGGAACCAGGTGATGCTCGGCAGTTCGGCATCGAACTGCGCCTGTTGGCGTGCCACCGCTTGTTCGTTGGGCCAGAGCCCCAGCCCTTCGGCGGCCAGGCGCTTCCATGGGAACAGTGGCCCCGGGTCGAGCTTGCGCAGCGGGGCGATGTCGCTGTGGCCAATGATGTGGCGCGGGCTGATGCCCTGGCGTTTGCTGATGTCCTTGAGCAGAACGATCAGCGATTGCACCTGGGCTTCGCTGTAGGGATACCAGAGGCGACCGGTCGGTGTGTCCTTGAAACCCGGATTGACGATTTCGATGCCGATCGAGCTGGAGTTGAGCCAGGTACGGCCTTGCCATTCGCTTTCGCCGGCATGCCAGGCACGCAGGTTCTCGTCCATCAGCTTGTAGATGGTGGCGTTCTTGTCGTCGCCGATCAGGTAATGGCTGCTGACTTCGCCGTGGGTCAGCAATTGCAGTGAGTGTTCGAGCGAGGCGGACGTGTAGTGCACGATCACAAACTGCACGCGACTGTCGTGATTGAGCGAAGGATGGCTGGTGTCAAAACGCGGGCCGCTGGCACAACCGGCCAGGAGGATCAGCGACACGAGGAGGGTAAAAAATTTCATGGCAGAGGGCAGTACACGCAAGACGATAATGCAACAGTGTAACGTATCGCCTCGCGCTTCGACGCTTGAAGGGCTGATTTAAACAATATGGAACAATTGCCTCAGCCCAGCTCCACCCGGTTACGCCCTGCGTTTTTCGCCCGGTAAAGCGCCTGATCGGCTCTTTTGAGCACCAGATCGCTGTGTTCTCCTGGCCGGAACGACGCCAGTCCCATGGAAACCGTGATCGTGACGCGCTCACCCTTGAAGTGAAACGGGCAGGCTTCGATGGCCGCTCGCAGGGTTTCCAGGAATTTGGCGCCGACGGCCGGCGTAGTGGCTGGCAGCAGCAGGACAAATTCTTCGCCGCCGAAACGAGCGATGAAGTCGCTGCCACGCAGGCGCTTGCGCAGCACGGTCGCGATGATCTTCAACACCTTGTCGCCGGCCAGATGGCCATAGTTATCGTTGATCCGTTTGAAATGATCGAGGTCGAGCATGGCCAGGCTCAGGGTGTTGCCGTGTTGCCGCCATTGTGCGATTTCATGTTCGAGCCGTTCGGTCCAGGCGGCGCGGTTGGGCAGGCCGGTGAGTGGATCGATCAGGGCTTTCTGGCGCTGCTCTTCAAGGTGTTCGCGATAGCCCAGCGCTTCCTGCTCCATGTGCGCCACGCGCTCGGCCAGGCTTTTCAGGCGTCCGGCGACTTCCTGTTCCCGGGCGTCTCGCTGCTTCTGGTGCTGATCCATGGTGCCGAGCAGGCCTTCGAGGTGGTTTTCCAGCACTTGCTTCAGATCATCCAGATCAGCCGCTTCCTGCACGCTGTTCTGCAAGCCGTCGACCTGTTCGCGGATCTGCGTGTCCATCGCCCGCGACGCGGAGCTGTTGTCGGCGTGGCCTTCGCTGGCGGCCTGCAAGTTGCTCTGAAATGCCTCAAGGCGTTCATTGAGTTGCTGCAGGTAGGCTTCGAATTCGTGCTGGCCGCTGTCGGTAATGGCCAGCATCAAGGTCGCCAGATCGTCGAGGATCGGCAGCAGTTCGTACCAGTTCAGACCGTTTTTCAGGCGGTCGCGCATGGCTTCGGCTTGCGGGCGGTGGCGCTCCGGCAGGGTCAGGTCATCCAGCAATCCGATCAGCGTGTCTTCGATATGTTTGGCGACCGAGCTGTAGGACGGTTCCGGCGAGTCGGGCAGGGCATAGAGAATGTCGTGCTCGGATTGCTCCGGATCGATGGCGGCCAGTGCCTGAGCGATGGGTTCGGGCAGGGGTAGGCTGTCGAGGATCACGGGTGGCGGGGTATCGCCGGGGTGGATCAGTTCGTCCGGATTGATGGCTTTCGACACTGCGGGCGCGAAAACCGGAGGAGGCGTGAAGGCCTGCGGCTCCGGCTCAGGCTTGCTGGGTTCTGGTTCGGTGGGTTCTTGTTCGCCGGGGGCCGTGGGGGCTTCGGTGAGGATTCTGGAAGGCTCAAAGGCAACCACCTCCGGCTCAGAATGGTACTCAGGCAGCGGCGCGGGAGTTTTCGCTGGTTCTGCCACGGTTTCGGCGACCGGTGCTTGGCTGACGGGCGCAGGGGCGAGCGGTTCGCTGGTCGTGACAGGTGCTTCCTGCAAGGGCGCAATTTCATGCGTGACGGGCGTTTGCTCTGGCTGTGCTGGAGGCGCGACCACGCCAGGCTGAGTCACTGCGGCATGCGTTTCCTCGCTGTCGCGGCTGCCGAACAGGCGCTGCAACAGCCCCGGGCGCCCGGGTTCCGCTGGCGTCTCCAGCCGGCTCAAGGCCTTGCCCTGCAAGCCGCTGAGCTCGCTGAGCAACAGCGGCATTTCCCTTGCCTGACTGACCCGGCCGTCCAGTTGCTTGGCGAATTTCTTCAGCGGCTGGGCCACATCGCGGGGCAGCGGGAGGGATTGCAGCTGAGTGACCAGCGCAGTCAGTGCGGTGCTGACCTGTTCGATCCGGGTTTCCCGGCGCTGCTCGGAATCGAGCACGGCTTTTTCCAGGCGTGGCAACAGGGCGGCGAGGCCGGCGTCCATGTCATCGGTGCGCACCACGTCGCGCATTTCTTTCATGCACTGATCGACTACGCGGTCGGTGCCTTCCGCCGCCAGGGTGCTGCGCACCAGACCACGGCGCAGCAGGTCGAGCCGGGCGTCCCATCGACGTTCGAGCTTTTCCTGTTGTTCGATGCTTTTGAGGTATTTCTCTTTCCAGCGCTGGGCTTCGTCGCTCATTCAGGGGTTCCGCGAAGGGCAGTGCTCAACGCGGGCAATGCATCGGCCGTGAGCGAACCCGGCAGACGAATCTCTACCGCGACCGGCAGGTGATCGGAAATCGGTTGTGCCAGCACTTCGACCTTTTCCAGGGCCAGGGTCGGGCTGAGCAGAATATGGTCCAGGCAACGCTGGGGGCGCCAGCTGGGGAATGTCGCTTCGAGTTGCGGGGCCAACAGGCCGAGGTCGCGCAACGGCGAGTGTTGCAGCAGATCGCTGGCGTGGGTATTCATGTCGCCCATCAGCACCTGATGCTTGTAGCCGCCGATCAGCTCGCGGATGTAGGCCAGTTGCATGCTGCGCACGCGCGCGCCCAGTGCCAGATGCATCATCACCACTACCAGCGCTTCCGGGCCCTCGCCAAAACGCACCAGAATTGCACCGCGCCCTTTCGGACCCGGCAGCGGATGGTCCTCGATTGCCCACGGTCGCAGGCGACTGAGCACGCCATTGCTGTGCTGGGCCAGTCGGCCAAGGTTGCGATTGAGTTGTTGATACCAGTAAGGGAAGGCGCCCAGTTGGGCCAGGTGTTCGACCTGATTGACGTAGCCTGAACGAAGGCTGCCGCCATCGGCTTCCTGCAGGGCGACGAGATCGAAGTCGCCGAGCAGATTGCCGATCTTTTGCAGATTGCTGGAGCGCCCGGGGTGCGGCAGCAGATGCTGCCAGCTGCGGGTCAGGTAGTGCCGATAGCGCTCGGTGCTGATGCCGACCTGAATATTGAAGCTGAGCAAGCGCAGACGGCTGTCTGCGGGCAGGCCCGTCGATTCCAGGTGATGCTCGTTGACCTGCGGATCATGCAGGCCAACGACGCGTCCGGTTCCCCAGCGGCGCATGGCGATTGCCGCGCTTAGTTGGCGGCTGCCTTGCTGGCCGCTCGCTCTTTGGCCACCAGTTGGTCAGCCAGTTTCAGCGCTTGTTCGGCGCCGCCGGCAGAGCCGATGTCGAAGCGGTATTTACCGTTGACGATCATGGTTGGAACGCCGGAGATTTCATACTTCTTGGCCAGCTCGCGGGCTTTTACGATCTGCCCTTTGATGGCGAACGAATCGAAGGTCGCCAGGAACTTGTCCTTGTCCACGCCTTGAGTGGCGAGGAAGTCGGCCATGTCGTTCTTGTCGGTCAGTTTCTTGTGTTCTTTCTGGATCGCGTTGAATACGGCAGCGTGCACGTTGTGCTCGACGCCCATGGCTTCCAGGGTCAGGAACATTTGACCGTGAGCGTCCCAAGGACCGCCGAACATCGCAGGAATGCGCACGAAGTTGACGTCGGACGGCAGTTTCTCAACCCATGGATTGATCACCGGCTCGAACGCGTAGCAGTGCGGGCAGCCATACCAGAACAGCTCGACCACTTCGATCTTGCCAGGCACGGCGACCGGCACCGGGTTGCTCAGCTCGACGTAAGGGGCAGCAGGGGCTTCGGCGGCCTGGGCGGTCACGCCGAACAGGCTGGCAGCGACGAGGGCGGCGCTGATGATCAGGTTACGCATGCTTTACTCCTGGACAATTTTGGTCGCCTCGCGCGACCTGTTTTCAGACAGGTCCTGGCGGGCATGAGTTCTGTAGTGTAACGGCAGCGGCCACAAAAAAGGGCGGCCAAAGCCACCCTTTTTATACTTGCTGCGACGGATTAATCGAGCGTTAACGTGACAGGCGTTGGCCATTGCACGCAACGCTCGAATCGCGCGTGTTAATGCAGGCCCTGAATGTAGCTGGAGACTGCCGCGATGTCTTCATCGCTCAGCTTGCGGGCGATGGTGCGCATGGTCATCGCGTCGCCGTCGTTGTTGCGGCCGGCTTCTTCTTTGCGGAAATCGGTCAGCTGCTTGGCGATGTACTGAGCGTGTTGGCCACCCAGGTGCGGGAAGCCGGCGGCTGCGTTGCCGGCGCCGTTCGGCGAGTGGCAACCGGTGCAGGCTGGCAGGCCTTTCTCGAGGTTGCCGCCACGGAACAGGGCTTCGCCGCGAGCGACGATCTTCGGATCGGCGGCACCGACGCTGCCTTTCTGGCTGGCGAAGTAGGCAGCGATATCGGCCAGGTCCTGATCGCTCAGGTTGGTCAGCAGGCCGGTCATTTCCAGAACGGTGCGCTTGCCCGACTTGATGTCGTGCAATTGCTTGGTCAGGTAACGTTCACCCTGTCCGGCCAGCTTTGGAAAGTTTGGCGCCATGCTGTTGCCATCCGGGCCATGGCAGGCCCCGCAAACGGCAGCCTTCGCCTGGCCTGCGGCGGCATCGCCTGCAGCATGGGCGAAACCTGAGATTCCCACGGTCAACAGCAGACTCACGATCAGTTTGTTCATCAGCTAATCCAACTACGGCTAAGGGTTAAGAGTTATGGACCGGGCTTACTCTCGCTCATCCATAGGATGATGGCCTGGTAATCCTCGGCACTGCAGTCCATGCACAAACCACGCGGCGGCATCGCCTTGAAACCCTGGGTCACGTGTTGCACCAGCGTCTCCATACCTTTCGCCAACCTCGGCGTCCAAGCTTCCTGATCGCCTCTTTTGGGCGCCATGGGTAGTTGGCCGGAATGACAGGCTCCACATACACGGTTGTACACGGCTTCCGGATCCTGTGTAGCCTGTGCGCTGTACAGCGGCATCAAGACTCCGGCAGCCAGCAGCCATTTCGTCATAAAACGACCTTTTCAGGGTTGAGAGCGTTCTGCGTTCTAATGCGCAATCAAAGTCTGTCGCTCTCGTGAACTTCATCCTTCGCTGGGACAAAGCACACACAAAATCTGCGGCATTATATACTGGCGCCACTGAAACGGAAGCGACACCGCGTTCCGCGCCTAATCCCGGCGCCGCCCACATCGGAAATCCCATGCAACTCAAGAATCCCATCCTCGGCCTGTGCCAACAGTCCACGTTCATGCTCAGTGCCGCCAAAGTCGATCAGTGCCCCGACGACGAAGGCTTTGAAGTGGCGTTCGCCGGTCGCTCCAACGCCGGTAAATCCAGCGCGCTGAACACTCTGACTCACGCCAGCCTGGCGCGCACCTCGAAAACCCCGGGTCGCACACAGCTGTTGAACTTCTTCAAGCTAGACGATGAACGGCGTCTGGTCGACCTCCCGGGCTACGGTTATGCAAAAGTACCGATCCCGCTCAAGCAACACTGGCAGCGTCACCTGGAGGCTTATCTCGGTGGCCGCGAGAGTTTGAAGGGTTTGATTCTGATGATGGACATCCGTCATCCAATGACCGATTTCGACCTGCTGATGCTCGACTGGGCCGTTGCCGCCGGCATGCCGATGCACATCCTCCTGACCAAGGCTGACAAGCTGACCTATGGCGCAGCCAAGAACACCCTGCTCAAGGTGCAGTCGGAAATCCGCAAGGGTTGGGGCGATCAAGTGACGATCCAGCTTTTCTCGGCCCCGAAACGCATGGGCCTGGAAGAGGCCTACACTGTGTTGGCAGGCTGGATGGAACTGGCGGATAAAGGTGCCGAAGCGGCGACCGAGGCAGAATAAGGGGATTTCAAAACTGTCTGTGGTGCCGCCAGGCAAGGCACAGGCAGTTTTGAGGCAAAAAAAGCCCCGGACTTCATATGGGGAGGGAGAAGTTCCGGGGTTTAAGCTCCGAACCGCTAGGGCGGGGTTCAGATATCTGCCAACACTTAACACAACATAGGAGCATCGAAGGGCTTCACCAGCCATTCAGTATCTCTGAGTGCCTTGTCGCAAGATTAGTTCAGAATTTTTTCAAAGAACTTTGGAATAAGCTCAAGAACGATCAGGCCTAAGCGGTTTTCGATGCCTTTGCCGCGACGCTCTGTCGCGGCAAAGCCCCGTCTCAGAGACCTCAGTGCGCCTCGTCCCAGTTGTTGCCAACCCCGACTTCCACCAGCAACGGCACGTCCAGTTTTGCCGCTTCGCTCATGTGCACGCGTATTTCTTCGCGAACCTGATCGACCAGATCCTCGCGTACCTCCAGCACCAGTTCATCGTGCACCTGCAGGATGACTTTGGCATCCAGCCCGGAAGCGCTCAGCCAGTTATCCACCGCCACCATGGCTTTCTTGATAATGTCCGCTGCGGTGCCCTGCATCGGCGCGTTGATAGCGGTGCGCTCGGCGGCGGCACGTTCCTGCGGCTTGTTGGAGTTGATGTCCGGCAGATACAGACGACGACCGAAAATCGTTTCCACGAAACCCTGATCTGCTGCCTGCGCGCGGGTGCGGTCCATGTACTCGCGAACGCCCGGGTAGCGCGCGAAATAGGTGTCGATGTAGGCCTTGGCGGTCTTGGTGTCGACGCCGATGTCCTTGCCCAGCTTCTGCGCGCCCATGCCGTAAATCAGGCCGAAGTTGATCGCCTTGGCGCCACGGCGCTGGTCGGAGGTCACTTCGTTCAGCTCGACCTTGAATACTTCCGCTGCCGTTGCTGTGTGCACGTCCAGATTGTTGCGGAAGGCGTTCATCAAGCCCTCGTCGCGGGACAGGTGCGCCATGATCCGCAGTTCAATCTGCGAGTAGTCCGCCGCCAGCAGTTTGTAGCCTTTCGGCGCGACGAACGCCTGGCGGATGCGCCGGCCTTCGGCGGTGCGCACCGGGATGTTCTGCAGGTTCGGATCGCTCGACGACAGGCGACCGGTCGACGCAACGGCCTGATGATATGAGGTGTGGATACGTCCGGTGCGCGGGTTGATCTGCTCCGGCAGGCGATCGGTGTAGGTACTCTTCAACTTGCTCATGGAACGGTGTTCCATCAGCACTTTCGGCAAGCGGTGATCGTCTTCGGCCAGTTTCGCCAGCACTTCTTCGGCGGTGGATGGCTGGCCCTTGGCGGTCTTCTTCAGCACCGGCAGGCCGAGTTTTTCGTAGAGGATCACGCCCAGTTGCTTCGGCGAGCCGAGGTTGAATTCTTCACCGGCGATTTCGAAGGCTTCGCGCTCCAGCGCGACCATCTTGTTGCCCAGCTCAATGCTCTGGATGCCGAGCAGTTCAGCGTCGACGAACGCGCCCTGGCGTTCGATGCGAGCGAGCACCGGCACCAGCGGGATCTCGATATCCGTCAGTACGCTGGCCAGGCTCGGGATGGCGCTCAGCTTCTCGAACAGCGTCTGGTGCAGGCGCAGGGTCACGTCGGCATCTTCGGCGGCATACGGCCCGGCCTGTTCCAGGGCGATCTGGTCGAAGGTCAGCTGCTTGGCGCCTTTGCCGGCGATGTCCTGGAAACTCACGGTGGTGTGATCGAGGTACTTCTGCGCCAGGCTGTCCATGTCGTGACGAGTGGCGGTGGAGTTGAGCACGTAGGACTCAAGCATCGTGTCGAAGGCAACCCCGCGTACGGTGATGCCTTCGTTCTGGTCGCCACCGATGGCGCAGTTGGCCAGGATGTTCATGTCGAACTTGGCGTGCTGGCCGACCTTGAGCTTGTTCGGGTCTTCCAGGATCGGCTTGAGCGCGCGCAGCACGGTGTCGCGATCCAGTTGCTCCGGTACGCCGATGTAGGAGTGGGTCAGTGGGATGTAGGCTGCTTCGTTGGCCTGCACCGCGAAGGACAGACCGACCAGTTGTGCCTGTTGGGCGTCGATCCCGGTGGTTTCGGTGTCGAAGGCGAACAGCTTGGCGTTCTTCAGCTTTTCCAGCCAGACGTCGAAGCGCGCCTGATCGAGGATCGTTTCATACGCGGCTTCAGTCGGAGCGGCGGGCGCTTCTTCTACGACAGGCGCGCTGAACAGATCGCCGGCCGGCGCAGGCTCGGTGGCAACGCTCAGTTCCAGACGCTTGGCGTCCCGCTGCAGATCGTTGATCCAGCTCTTGAACTCCAGCAGGGTGTAAAGCTCAAGCAGTTTGGCCGGATCTTCCGGGCCCATTTGCAGGTCGTCGAGGCCGATATCCAGCGGCACGTCAACCTTGATGGTCGCCAGTTGATAAGAGAGGAACGCCATCTCCTTGTGCTCTTCGAGCTTGGCCGGCAGGGTCTTGGCGCCGCGAATCGGCAGGGTCGGCACGATGTCGAGCTGCGCATACAGCTCGGTCAGGCCGCCGTTGACGCCCACCAGCAGGCCGGAAGCAGTCTTCGGACCGATACCCGGAACGCCGGGGATATTGTCGGAAGAGTCGCCCATCAGGGCCAGATAATCGATGATCTGCTCGGGAGCGACGCCGAATTTCTCCTTCACGCCCTCCACGTCCATCGAACTACCGGACATGGTGTTGACCAAGGTAATGTGGCCGTCGACCAGTTGCGCCATGTCCTTGTCGCCGGTGGAGATGATCACCGGGCGATCGGCAGCCGCGCTGCTGCGAGCCAGGGTGCCGATCACGTCATCGGCCTCGACGCCTTCGACGCACAGCAGCGGGAAACCGAGGGCGATCACGCTCTGGTGCAGCGGCTCGATCTGCACGCGCATGTCGTCCGGCATGCTTGGGCGGTTGGCCTTGTATTCAGCGTACATCTCATCGCGAAATGTCCCACCCTTGGCGTCGAACACCACGGCGAACGGGCTGTCCGGATACTGCTTGCGCAGGCTCTTGAGCATGTTCAACACGCCTTTGACCGCACCGGTCGGCATGCCTTTGGAGGTGGTCAGCGGTGGCAGCGCGTGAAAGGCGCGGTACAGGTAAGACGAACCGTCCACCAGGACGAGGGGGGCTTGGCTCATGAGCAGAATCAACCTTTTCGGCGGGCCCGGCGCTAGAATAGCGGGACCATTGACGACAAAGGGACAAGGTTATCATGCGTACGTTAAATCGCTTGCTGCTGGTCAGTCTGATTGCTGTCTCACCGCTGGCCGCGATGGCGGCGGATGATGCGCCATCCTCGGAGCCGGAAGTTACCATTAGCACGCACACGGAAGGCGACAAGGTCATTCAGGAATACAGCCGGAGTGGATTCGTGTATGCGATCAAGGTCACACCGAAGGGCGGCAAACCCTATTTCCTGGTGCGCGCCGATGGTACGGACGCGAACTACATCCGGTCCGACCAGCCGGATATGCTGATTCCGTCGTGGGAAATCTTTACCTGGAAGTAAGTTTCCTGACTTTTAATCGGCGCCGTCTGATGGCGGCGCCAGAACTGAGCAGTTTTTAACCATGTCTGTGTTCACCCCCCTGGCTCGGCCCGAGCTGGAAACCTTTCTCGCCCCTTACGGGCTCGGCCGTCTGCTCGATTTCCAGGGGATCGCCGCCGGCAGCGAAAACACCAACTTCTTCATCAGCATGGAAAAGGGCGAGTTCGTCCTGACCCTGGTCGAGCGCGGGCCGGTCCAGGAAATGCCGTTCTTCATCGACCTGCTCGACGTGTTGCACGAAGCCGATCTGCCGGTGCCTTATGCACTGCGCACCACTGACGGCGTGGCCTTGCGCGAGCTGAAAGGCAAACCGGCACTGCTGCAGCCGCGTCTGGCGGGCAAGCACATCAAGCAGGCCAACGCCCAGCATTGCGCGCAGGTCGGTGACCTACAGGCGCATCTGCACCTGGCGACCCAGGGCGACAACATGATCAAGCGCAAGACCGATCGTGGCCTGGACTGGATGCTGGAGGAGGGTACTCAGTTCCTTTCGCACCTGAGCGATGAACCGCGCGCACTGCTGCAAACCGCGCTCGATGAAATCTCTCAACAGAAAGAGAAAATTCTCGCGCTGCCACGGGCGAACATCCACGCCGATCTGTTCCGCGACAACGCGATGTTCGAAGGCACTCACCTGACCGGGCTGATCGACTTCTACAACGCCTGCTCCGGGCCGATGCTCTATGACGTGGCGATTGCTCTGAACGACTGGTGCTCTGACGATGACGGTCTGATCGACGGCCCGCGTGCGCGTGCGTTCCTGGGTGCCTACGCGGCACTGCGACCGTTCACGGCTGCCGAAGCCGAGCTGTGGCCGACCATGTTGCGAGTGGCGTGCGTGCGGTTCTGGCTTTCGCGGTTGATCGCGGCGGAATCGTTCGCCGGGCAGGACGTGCTGATCCATGATCCGAAAGAGTTCGAGCAGCGGCTGGCGCAGCGTCAGGCGGTCAATACGCCGCTACCTTTCGCCCTGTAAAAGAAAAACCGCAGCCTGTTTGCAGGCTGCGGTTTTTTGTATCAGAGCGATTCGAGACAGCCCGCCAGGTCATTCCCCAGCTTCTCCAGCACTTGCTCGTAACCCTGAGCCGTCGCTGGCGTGTACCCGCCCAACGCATCCAGCTCCGCCAGCTTCACCGGCAGGCCCGCCACCAGCGTTTCGGCCAGGCGTGGACGCAGCGGCGGCTCACTGAACACGCAGGTCTTGCCGACCTCCTGCAATCGCGCGCGCATCGCCGCCACATGCTGGGCGCCCGGCTGCACTTCCGCCGCGACGCTGAATACGCCGGTGTGTTTCAGGCCGTAGGCGTCTTCGAAGTAGTCGAAGGCTTCGTGGAAGACGAAGTAGGGTTTGCCTTCAATACCGGCCAGGCGTTTCTTCAAGCGCTGGTCGAGTGCATCCAGACGCTCATCGAACGCCTTGGCGTTGCTCTGGTAGCGCTCGGCATTCGCCGGGTCTGCGGCGCTCAGGTCAGCAGCCATTTTGTCGGCAATAACCCGCGCGTTCACCGGCGATAGCCACAAATGCGCATCGAGGCTGCCCGGGCGATGATCGTGATCGTGTTCGTCGGCTTCTTCAGCGTGGGAGTGGCTGTCCGCAGCGAAACGACGCAGCTTCATGCCTGAAAGATCCTGTACCGCGACGCTCGGCAGCGTACGACCTTTCAGCACGCGAGGCAGGAAGCCTTCCATGTCCGGGCCGATCCAGTACAGCAGGTCCACCGATTGCACTTTGCGCACATCGGACGGACGCAATGCGTAGTTGTGCGGCGAAGCCCCCGGCGGTAGCAGCACTTCCGGAATCGATACACCGTCCTGCACTGCAGCGGCGATCAATTGCAGGGGCTTGATGCTGGTGAGGACTCTGACCTCGGCCTGAGCCGGACCGATCAGCAGAAAACCGGTGATGAATACGACAAAAACAGAAAAAAGTCGGGACACGATGACCACTCAATGAGGCGAGAACGGGTAACATAATAACGTCTCTAACCAAACTCGTCGCCGCTCATGCCTATTACCCCGATTGCCAGCCGTCCCCACGATCACTCGCACTGCGTTCACAGCGCGCTGTCCGAGGCCGATGCCCTGTGTGCACAGAAAGGCCTGCGCCTGACCGCGCTGCGCCGGCGAGTGCTGGAGCTGGTCTGGCAGAGCCACAAGCCGCTGGGTGCCTACGACATTCTGGCGGTGCTCAGCGAGCAGGACGGCCGCCGCGCTGCTCCGCCAACCGTGTATCGGGCGCTGGACTTCCTGCTGGAAAACGGCCTGGTGCACCGCATTTCCTCGCTCAACGCCTTCGTCGGTTGCGTTCACCCGGAGCATTCGCACCAGGGCCAGTTCCTGATCTGCCGCGAATGCCACGCCGCCATCGAACTTGAACAAAAAAGCATCAGCGACGCCATCGTTCACAGTGCCAAGGACGTCGGCTTCATCGTCGAAGCCCAGACCGTCGAAGTGGTCGGCCTCTGCTCCGGTTGTCGGGGGGCTTGATGAGCGATGCGCTGATCCGTCTGGAGCAGGTGGCGGTCCGGTTTGCCGGGCAGAACGTGCTGGACAACATTCACCTGAGCGTCGAGCCGGGGCAGATCGTCACTCTGATCGGCCCCAACGGCGCCGGCAAGACCACCCTGGTGCGTGCCGTGCTCGGGCTGCTGAAACCCGACAGCGGCAGCGTCTGGCGCAAGCCGAAACTGCGCGTCGGTTACATGCCGCAAAAACTTCACGTCGATCCGACCTTGCCGCTGTCGGTGCTGCGCTTCCTGCGGCTGGTGCCGGGGGTCGATCGCCCGCGTGCGCTGGCGGCACTCAAGGAAGTCGGCGCCGAACACGTCATCGACAGCCCGGTGCAAAGCGTTTCCGGCGGTGAAATGCAGCGGGTATTGCTGGCCCGTGCCTTGTTGCGCGAGCCGGAGCTGCTGGTGCTCGACGAGCCGGTTCAGGGCGTCGATGTCGCCGGACAAGCCGAGCTGTACAGCCTCATCACCCGACTGCGCGACCGTCACGGCTGCGGCGTATTGATGGTTTCCCACGATCTGCATCTGGTGATGAGCACCACCGATCAGGTGGTGTGTCTCAACCGTCACGTCTGCTGCTCCGGGCATCCCGAGCAGGTCAGCGGCGATCCGGCCTTCGTCGAGCTGTTTGGCAACAATGCGCCGAGCCTGGCGATCTATCACCACCATCATGATCACGCCCACGACCTGCACGGGTCGGTGGTCAAAGGGCCCCTGTCGGCTCAACCTCACGTTCACGGAGATAGCTGCAAGCATGGCTGATTTTCTGTTCTACGCCCTGCTTGCAGGTCTGGCGCTGGCGGTGGTCGCGGGGCCGCTGGGCTCGTTCGTGGTCTGGCGGCGCATGGCCTATTTTGGCGACACCCTGTCCCACGCCGCACTGCTCGGCGTGGCGCTGGGCTTTCTGCTGGATGTCAGCCCGACTGTCGCGGTGACCGTGGGCTGCCTGCTGCTGGCGGTGCTGCTGGTGACCTTGCAGCAGCGCCAGCCACTGGCGTCCGACACGCTGTTGGGCATTCTTGCGCCGAGCACGCTCTCTCTCGGGCTGGTCGTACTAAGCTTCATGCATGAAGTGCGGATCGACCTGATGGCCTATCTGTTCGGCGACCTGCTGGCGATCAGCCCGACCGATCTGGCGTGGATCCTCGGCGGCAGCGCGGCGGTGCTGGTGTTGCTGGTGACCTTGTGGCGCCCGCTGCTGGCGATCACCGTGCACGAAGAACTGGCGCGGGTCGAAGGCCTGCCGGTGGCCGGATTGCGCATGGCGCTGATGTTGTTGATTGCGGTGGTGATCGCGGTGGCGATGAAAATCGTCGGTGTGTTGCTCATTACATCGCTGTTGATCATCCCGGCGGCTGCGGCACAACGTCACGCCCGTTCGCCGGAGCAGATGGCACTGGGCGCGAGCGTGCTGGGCATGCTCGCCGTGTGTGGCGGGCTGGCGCTGTCCTGGTTCAAGGACACCCCGGCCGGCCCGTCCATCGTTGTGACGGCGGCCGCACTGTTTCTGCTGAGTTTTGTTCTGCCCCGTCGAGGGGTGTAGACTTGCTCGTTTTTTGCGCAAATAGAGAGTCGCAGGAATGAAGCCGTTCGCCTCCCGTTATCTGCTCCTTGTGGCCTTTTCAGTGCTGCTGGGCGCCTGCCAAAGCACGCCGCCGGTGGCCGAAGTCCCCGATGCGCGGGCCACGGCCATCGCACAGCTGGAGCAAAGTCTGGCCAGCAGCGAACTGGCCACTGCCGAAGACCAATTGGCAGCCTTGCAGGCCGAAACACCCAACGATCAATCCCTTGAGCAATACCAGCGCCAGTTGGCCGAGGCCTATCTGCGTCGCAGCCAGATCGTCCTGCAAAAGGGCGATGTGAATGCGGCGGCGACTGCGCTGGCCCGTGCCCGCGTGCTGATGCCCAAGGCCCCGGCGCTGACGGGTGGCGTCAACGGCGCGATCACTGAAGCGCGCAAGGCTGAACTGGAGAAAGCCGAAGCGGCGCTGCAAGCCGCTGAAGCCAAGCCGAAGGCCAAGGTGATCGATCCGACTGCGCAAAGCACTACGGTCGCGCTGAATATCACCGACAGCCGCAAACTTCGTCGCCAACTGGATGCGATCGCCGCCGATGTGGTGAATTACGACTGTGCGGTAAGCATTCAGGCCCCGCGCACCAATGATTACCCGTGGCTGGCGACGTTGATCACCAAGCGCGTGAAGAAGCTTGATCCGGATTTCGATCTGAAAATCGAGAAACAGATTCTGCGCAGCGTGCCGGCACAGATGGTTCTGAGCCCGCGCAAACCCTGAAAAGCTTCGTCGGAACGCCGCCCGGAGCAAGCCCGCTCCCGCATTGAGTTCGTTGCGACACAGAACCAATGTGGTAGCGGGCTTGCTCGCGAAGGCGTCCTTTCAGCCAACCAACAGCCTTAAGCAGGAATGGCCTTGGCCTTGGGCTCCCGGTCCCAAACCCGATGCTGCCCGATCGCCGCAAAGAATGGCTTGGTCAGCGCGCCAACATCCTTGCCCTCCAGCAATCCGGCATCCGCCTCCAGCTTCAGCACGTCCAGCAACTGTTTGGCCTCGCCATGCAGCGCGACTGCCTTCAAGTGTTTGTACGCCTCCAGCAGGTAGTGCAACGCCACGCCGTCACCGCTCAACGCCTTGACCGACGCCGCGCCACCCGGCACGAATACCGCGTCGAACGCAATTGATGGCATGCCTTCCATCGATGCATCCACCGCCAGGGTTTTGCCATCGGCGGTCTTCACTGGCGCCGAAGTCGGGCCAAGCAGCTTGGCGTGCGCACCTTCTGCCGCCAGCGCCTTCTTCATCGCATCAATCGCCGCACCATCGACACCGTTGGCCGCAAGGATCGCGACTTTCCGTGTCTTGATGTTTTCCGGCAACAGGTTGGCCTGACTCAACGCTGGCGAGCGATCCAGTGAAGTTTTCGGCACGTCCACGGTACCTTTGCCTGGCGCCGGCAGACCCAGGTTGGCCGCCACGCGTTTGGCCAGTTCCAGGTCGATGTTGGCGAGAATCTCGTTCACTTCCCGCGCCCGGATGAATTCACGCTCAACCTTGCCCAGTTCGAAACTGTAGGCAGCGATGATGTGCTCTTTCTCGTGCGGGCTCATGCTGTTGAAGAACAGCCGAGCCTGGGAGAAGTGATCGCTGAACGACTCGCTGCGCTGACGGATCTTGTGCGCGTCGATCCGCTCCGGATAGCTTTCGAACCCGCCGTCCTGCGCCGCCGGTGGCGTTTCTTTCGGCCAGCCACCATCGATGGAGTTCGGTTCGTAAGAGGCGCGGCCCTTGTCGATCACCGTACGGTGTTGGGCATCGCGTTGGCCGTTGTGGAATGGCGCGACCGGGCGATTGATCGGCAGCTCATGAAAGTTCGGCCCGCCAAGTCGGCTGATTTGCGTATCGGTGTAGGAAAACAGCCGACCTTGCAGCAGCGGGTCATTGGAGAAGTCGATCCCCGGCACGATATGGCCGGGGCAGAACGCGACCTGTTCAGTCTCGGCGAAGAAGTTGTCCGGGTTGCGATTGAGGGTCATCTTGCCCAGCGGCGTGATCGGGACGATTTCCTCGGGGATCAGTTTGGTCGGATCGAGGATGTCGAAATCGAAGTCGTGTTCGTTTTCCTCCTCGATGATCTGTACGCCAAGTTCCCATTCCGGGTAATCACCCATCTCGATGGCTTCCCAGAGATCGCGCCGGTGGTAGTCGGTGTCTTTACCCGCAAGCTTTTGCGCCTCGTCCCACACCAGCGAACAGGTACCGGCGGTAGGGCGCCAGTGGAATTTGACGAAGCGCGATTTGCCCTCGGCGTTGATCAGGCGGAAGGTGTGCACACCGAAGCCCTGCATGCTGCGCAGGCTTTTCGGGATGGCGCGGTCGGACATGGCCCAGATGACCATGTGCGCGGATTCCGGCACCAGCGACACGAAATCCCAAAAGGTGTCGTGCGCGGAGCCGCCGGTGGGTATTTCGTTGTGCGGTTCGGGTTTTACCGCGTGGACGAAGTCGGGAAACTTGATCGCGTCCTGAATGAAAAATACCGGCATGTTGTTGCCGACCAGATCGAAGTTGCCTTCGTCGGTGAAGAACTTCACGGCAAAACCACGCACGTCACGCACGGTGTCGCCGGAACCGCGTGGCCCCTGCACCGTGGAAAACCGCACGAACACCGGGGTTTTCTTTCCCGGATCCTGCAGGAAACCGGCCTTGGTCAGCGCCGAATGGTTCTCGTAGCTCTGAAAGAAACCATGGGCGCCGGTGCCGCGGGCGTGGACGATGCGCTCGGGAATCCGCTCATGATCAAAGTGCGTGATCTTTTCACGCATGATGAAGTCTTCCAGCAGCGACGGCCCGCGAGCGCCGGCCTTCAGCGTGTTCTGGTTGTCTGCGACCTTCACGCCCTGATTGGTGCGCAGGGCCTGGCCGGTGGCGTCGGAGCGAAATTTTTCAAGACTGTCGAGTTTGGCGTTGGTGTTGGCGCGATCCAGAGTATCGGTTCCGGCCAGCTCACTTTTGGAAGGGACAGGTTTTTTGCTGCTCATCAGACGTAAACTCCTCGTTTGACCCCGGTGCTGCCGAGGCTCTTGAGTGGTTTCCGGACACGGCGCCCGGAGTTTCAAGTCGCTTAACTAGTGACTGATGAGGATTTTGGGCGTTCCTTTTTTATGACCTTTGATCGCGTTATTGCCAAATGACAGGTTGAATGCGGAATAAATGCTAATAACCTCTATACGGACAGGCTAAAATGCGCGCCCGGCTAACCGCTGATCCTTTTCCAACGCGCCCCACAAGGTTCGCTACGTGATCGAGTTTCAAAACGTCCATAAGACTTACCGCGTCGCCGGTAAGGACATCACCGCGCTGCACCCGACCAGCTTCTCCATCGAGAACGGTCAGGTTTTCGGCCTGATTGGCCATTCCGGTGCGGGAAAAAGTACCCTGCTGCGTCTGATCAATCGCCTGGAGCAATCCAGTGGCGGCAAGATCATCGTCGACGGCGAAGAAGTCACCGCGCTGGACGCCAAAGGCCTGCGCCGTTTCCGTCAGCAGGTCGGGATGATCTTCCAGCACTTCAACCTGCTGGCGTCCAAGACCGTGGCCGACAACGTCGCACTGCCGCTGACCCTGGCCGGTGAACTGTCCCGTGCCGAGATCGATCAGCGTGTGGCCGAGTTGCTGGCGCGGGTCGGTCTGTCCGATCACGCCAAAAAGTATCCGGCACAGCTTTCCGGTGGCCAGAAGCAGCGCGTCGGCATCGCACGCGCGCTCGCGACCAAACCGAAGATCCTGCTGTGCGACGAAGCCACCAGCGCTCTTGACCCGCAGACCACGGCGTCGGTCCTGCAACTGCTGGCCGAGATCAACCGCGAGCTGAAGCTGACCATCGTCCTTATCACCCACGAGATGGATGTGATCCGCCGCGTGTGCGATCAGGTCGGCGTGATGGATGCCGGTGTGATTGTCGAGCAAGGTTCGGTGGCCGATGTGTTCCTGCATCCGAAGCACCCGACCACCAAGCGTTTCGTGCAGGAAGACGAACAGATCGACGAAAGCGAGCAACGCGATGACTTCGCTCATGTGCCGGGCCGCATCGTGCGTCTGACCTTCCAGGGCGAAGCGACCTACGCGCCGTTGCTCGGTACCGTCGCCCGGGAAACCGGTGTGGACTACAGCATCCTGGCCGGTCGCATCGACCGCATCAAAGACATTCCCTACGGGCAATTGACCCTCGCCGTCACCGGTGGCGACATGGAAGCGGCGTTCGCCCGCTTCACCGCCGCTGACGTTCACATGGAGGTGTTGCGCTAATGGAAGACCTGATGAGTTTCTTCACCAATATCGACTGGTACGAAATCTGGCTCGCCACCGGCGACACCATGATGATGCTCGGCGGTTCGCTGCTGTTCACCGTGCTGCTCGGCTTGCCGCTGGGCGTGTTGCTGTTTCTGTGCAGCCCACGTCAGTTGCTCGAAGCCAAAGGCGTGTACGCCTTGCTGTCGCTGGTGGTGAACATCCTGCGTTCGCTGCCGTTCATTATTCTGCTGATTGTGATGATCCCGTTCACCGTGCTGATCACCGGCACCTCGCTGGGCGTGGCCGGTGCGATTCCGCCGCTGGTGGTGGGTGCGACGCCGTTCTTCGCGCGGCTGGTGGAAACCGCGTTGCGTGAAGTCGATCGCGGCATCATCGAAGCGACCCAGTCGATGGGCGCGACCACTCGCCAGATCATCATGAACGCCTTGCTGCCGGAGGCCCGTCCGGGCATCTTCGCAGCGATTACGGTGACGGCGATTACGCTGGTTTCCTACACGGCGATGGCCGGTGTGGTCGGTGCCGGTGGCCTGGGTGACCTGGCGATACGTTTCGGCTACCAGCGGTTCCAGACCGACGTGATGATTGTCACCGTGGTATTGCTGCTGATTCTGGTGCAAGTGCTGCAAATGGTAGGCGACCGACTGGTCGTGCACTTCTCGCGCAAATAACCGGTTTTGTAATGACATGAGCCGGCCATTCGCTGGCAGGCGCCAGACGGGCGCCGTAAAAAGGAGTTAGCTGAATGAAAAAACTGATTGTTGCCCTGGCTGCCGTCGCAGCGTTCTCGGCCCATGCCGAGGAAACCTTGACCGTTGCCGCCACCCCGGTGCCGCACGCGGAAATCCTCGAATTCGTGAAGCCGGTACTGGCCAAAGAAGGCGTGGATCTGAAGGTCAAGGTCTTCACCGACTACGTTCAGCCGAACGTCCAGGTGGCCGAAAAGCGTCTGGACGCCAACTTCTTCCAGCACCAGCCGTACCTCGATGAGTTCAACAAGGCCAAGGGCACCAGCCTGGTGTCCGTGACCGGCGTGCACCTGGAACCGCTGGGCGCCTACTCCAGCAAGATCAAGAAAATCGAAGAGCTGCCAAGCGGCGCCAACGTGGTCATCCCGAACGACGCCACCAACGGCGGCCGTGCGCTGTTGCTGCTGGCCAAGGCCGGCGTGATCACCCTGAAGGATCCGACCAACATCCTGTCGACCGTCAAGGACATCGCCCAGAACCCGAAAGACCTGAAGATCCGTGAACTGGAAGCCGCGACCATCCCGCGCGTGCTGACCCAGGTCGACCTGGCGCTGATCAACACCAACTATGCGCTGGAAGCCAAGCTTGATCCGTCCAAGGATGCGCTGGTCATCGAAGGCAGCGACTCGCCTTACGTGAACATCCTGGTGTCCCGCGCGGACAACAAGGACAGCGACGCCATGAAGAAACTGGCCGCTGCGCTGCACAGCCCGGAAGTGAAGAAATTCATTACCGAGAAGTACAAAGGCGCGGTGCTGCCGGCCTTCTGATCTGATCGTGCCCATGCTTTGCGTGGGCATGCATCCCGGACGCTTCGCGTCCGCTGGGACGCAGAGCGTCCCTTGCTGCATTCCCACGCAAAGCGTGGGAACGATCAAAAACGAAAAAGGGGACGCCAGTGGCGTCCCCTTTTTCGTTTTTGTGCGTCCATTTTTACTTGCGGTTGAGCATCACCGGCAACTGCGCCACCAGCTTGGCATTGTTCAACGGCGCACGAATGAACCCGCGCTGCGTACCGTCCGGCCCGATCACCGCCAGATTCCCGCTGTGATCCACCGTGTAATTCGGTTTGCTGGTATCGGCCGGAATGAACGGAATGCTCACCGCATTCGCCACCTTTTGCAGCTCGTCGATCGACTTCGGCGTCAGGCCGACGAACTGGGGATCGAAGTAGCCCAGGTATTGCTTCAACTGTGCAGGGTTGTCGCGGTTCGGGTCGACGCTGACCAGCACGATCTGCAATTTATCCACCGCATCCTTCGGCAGTTCGCTCTTGATCTGGCGCAGTTGGGCGAGGGTGGTCGGGCAGATGTCCGGGCAGAAGGTGTAGCCGAAGAACAACAGGCTCCACTTGCCTTTGAGCTCGTTGACCGTGACCGGTTGGCCGTCCTGATTGGTCATCGTCACGTCCGGCAGGTTGCGGCTCTGCGGCAGCAGGATGATGCCGGCGTCGATCAGTGCGGTCGGGTCGCCCTGGCCCTTGCCGCTCAGCACTTTGTTGACGGTCAGGCCGAGGATCAGCGCGATCACGGCGACGAGGATGAAGACGGTTTTCTGGGTTCGAGTCATAGGTTCAACAGTAGGTAGTGGTCTACGAGCAGGGCGATGAACAGCAGAAACAGGTACCAGATAGAGTACTTGAAGGTGTTGATCGCCGCGTGCGGCCGAGTGCCACGGTACAGCACCACGGCCCATTGCAGAAACCTCGCGCCCAGACCGAGCGCACAGATCAGGTACAGCAGGCCGCTCATGTGGATCACATATGGCAGCAGGCTCACCGCCAGCAGGGCGAAGGTGTACAGCAGAATGTGCACCTTGGTGTAGTGCTCGCCGTGGGTGACCGGCAACATTGGAATGTCGGCCTTGGCGTATTCCTCCTTGCGGTGGATGGCCAGCGCCCAGAAGTGCGGCGGGGTCCAGGCGAAGATGATCAGCACCAGCAGCAACGGTTCGGCACCGATGTGGCCGGTGGCAGCGGTCCAGCCGAGCAGCGGCGGGGCGGCACCGGCGAGGCCGCCGATGACGATGTTCTGCGGCGTCGCGCGTTTGAGGAAACCGGTGTAGATCACCGCGTAGCCGAGAAGCGAGGCCAGGGTCAGCCAGGCGGTCAACGGATTGGTGAAGGTCAGTAGCAAGGCCTGACCGAGCAACGCCAGCACCAGCGCAAAAGTCAGTGCCGCGGTGGGCGAAACCCTGCCTTCTGCCAATGGGCGTTTATGGGTGCGCGCCATGACGGCATCGATGCGCCGATCCACCACATGATTGACCGCCGCCGCGCCCCCGGCACACAACGCGATCCCCAGGTTGCCGAACACCAGCACCGTCCACGGCACCCCGGCGCGGGTCGCGAGGAACATGCCCACCAGTGAGGTGATCAGCATCAGCACCACGACTTTCGGTTTGGTCAGCTCCAGGTAATCGCGCCACAGCGCCTGCGCCGGACGTTCGCCGATCAGAATCGCCATGGCGTCTCTCCTTTAATAGTGATGGGCGCCGCCGAGTGTTTGCGCGGGCTCAGGCGCCAGCGCGCGATCATCGGCTGCTTGACCCGAACCAGGCTGGTCCGCGCGTGATAGTTGACCAGCACCATCGTCAGCAGCAACGCTGCACCGCCGGCGTTATGCGCCACGGCCACCGGCAGCGGCAGATGGAACAGCACGTTGCTGATGCCGAGGGTGATCTGCGCGGCGAGGGCGATCAGCACCAGCCCGGCCAGTCGCGTCATGCCGACCACTTTCAGCTGCCAGGCCAGACCGAGCAGCACGACTGTCACCAACAGCGCGCCGATGCGGTGGGTCAGGTGAATCGCCGTTCGTGCATCGCTGTCGAGTTGCCCGCCGAGGTAATTGGGGCCGATGTGTTGGGTCAGGTGAAAGCCGTTGGCGAAATCCGCCGGCGGCAGCCATTGGCCGTGACAGGTCGGGAAGTCGATGCAGGCCACTGCCGCGTAGTTGGAACTGACCCAGCCACCGAGGGCGATCTGGCCGATCACCAATAACAGTCCGGCGGTAGCCCAGTATTGCAAACGCTTGGGCACGGTCAGCGCCGGCAGCACACCGGACAGTCTCAAGGTCAGCAGAAACAGCAGGCTCAAGGTCGCGAACCCGCCCAGCAAATGCCCGGTCACCACCTGCGGCCAGAGCTTGAGCGTCACCGTCCACATGCCGAACGCCGCCTGGGCGAACACCACCGCCAGCAGAAACAGCGGCAGTTTCAGCGGTTGTCCCGGATGACGACGATTGACCCACGCCCGCCCGGCCAGAATCGAGATCAACATGCCGAGGGTGCCGGCGAAGTAGCGGTGGATCATCTCGTTCCAGCCCTTGTGCGCCTCCACCGGTGAGTCGGGGTAATGCAGTTCGGCATGGGCCAGTTGGGCTTCGCTCTTCGGCACGCTGATGAAGCCGTAGCAGCCCGGCCAGTCAGGGCAGCCGAGGCCGGCATGAGTCAGGCGGGTGTAGGCGCCGAGCAGCACCACGATCAGTGCCAGCAGCGTGGCAAACAGCGCGAGGCGAAATCCAGGTTTGGCCATGACGATGCCCTTATCCGATGTTCGACAGTTTCAGCAGGTGGCGCAGGTCGTTGAGCAGATCCTTGCCTTTGACGCTCGGGTCATAGCGCAGCACGAGGTTGCCGTGGGGATCGATGATCCACAGTTGCGGCGTGGCCTTGTCGCCCGTGGCCTTGCTGAAAGTCGCTGCGTCCAGCGGGTAACGTTGCAGCTGCGGGTATTCGCGGGTCAGCTTGGCTTCATAGTCGGCGCCCAGCGGTTGCGCAGCAGCGAGTGCATGGCTGGCGCGCCCGGCTTCGCGGCCCAGGCCGATCTGGATCTGGCGCGCCAGGTACACCAGTTGCTGACAGTCCACCGCGCAATCCTTCGGCGCGGTGACCAGCATCTGCCAGCGCGTTTCGTCGGACTGGATGCCGAGGTCGGCGCGGGTCTGGCCGTTGCCGATCAGTTCGCCGTGATAGCTGCGACCTTCCGGCACCCAGAACTGCAGCTTGTACATGCCGGTGGCGAGGATCATCGGACCGACCACACCGAGCACGATCAGCAGCAGCTGGATGCGTCCGCGACGGCGACTGGCCGGGGCTTTCGTTTCAGACATGCTGGGTGGATTCATGGCCGCTCCCATGGTGTTTCTCCTTTGCGTTGTGCCAGCCGAGATAGAGGTAGAGACCGAGCAGGGCGGTGGCCATGGCGAACCACTGCACGGCGTAACCAAGGTGTTTTTCCGGGCCCATTGCGACCACCGGCCAGTCAGCCTGATAGCTGGCCGGGCCGGGTTCGGCACGTAATTCGTAGGCGAAGCCGTCGCGTTCGAGGGTTTTCCACAGCTTGGCGGGCTCGATGGCGGTGACGGTTTGCGGCCAGGTGCTGCTGACCGGATCGGCATGCAGCTGGAAGGTGGCGCCGGGGGCGACATACACCCAGGCATCGACATTCACGGCGTCAGCCGGCGTGTTGAATTGCGGGGCCGTGCGCCGGTCCGGCCACGGCAACCAGCCGCGATTGACCAGCAGCCACTGGCCGCTGCGTTGATCCTGGAACGGTTGCAGCAGTTCGACGCCGACCTTGCCGTTGCGCTGACGGTTATCCAGCAACAGGCTGTGGGCGGCATCGAACTGGCCGTGCAGATGCACCCGGCGAAAGGCCGGATCAGCGCTGTGCAGCAACTCGGTGCTGGCCATCGGTTCGGCGGCGCGGCGTTCGGCGTAGCTGGCGAGCAGGGCGGTTTTTTCCGCGCCCCGGCCCAGTTGCCAGAAGCCCAGCGAAACCAGCAACGGCAGCAGCAGGCCGACCACCAGTGTCGGCACGACGCCCGGCCGGAAGCGCTTCATGGTTGCGCCGGAAAATCAGTGAATGCGATCGCTATACTCAAGTGCATCGCTTGTTCCCCCGGAGTTCTTCCCATGCTCAAAGCAGCCATCGTCCTGATGCTGATTGCCACGGTGCTCAGCCTGTTCAGCGGCCTGTTTTTCCTGGTCAAGGACGACAGCAGCTCGAATCGCCTGGTGATCGCCTTGAGTGTTCGGGTGACGTTGGCCGCCGTCACCGTCGGCCTGATCGCCTGGGGTTTCTACAGCGGCCAACTGGTGTCGCACGCGCCTTGGTAGGTTGATCCTCAGAGCACGTAAACGAAGATGAACAAGCCGATCCACACCACATCGACGAAGTGCCAGTACCAGCTCGCTGCTTCAAAGCCGAACTGATGTTCGTTGTCGAAGTGGCCCTTCATGATGCGCATCAGCATCACGAACAGAATGATCGTGCCGATGGTCACGTGGGCGCCGTGGAAACCGGTGAGCATGAAGAACGTCGCGCCGTAGATGCCCGAGCCGAGCGTCAGCCCCAGTTCGTGGTAGGCGTGGATATATTCCTCGGCCTGGAAGCCAAGGAACGCGCAACCCAGCAGCACGGTGATCGCCAGCCACAGTTTCAGCGCGCCGCGATGACCTTTCTTCAGCGCGTGGTGGGCGATGGTGATGGTCACGCTGGAGCTCACCAGCAGAATGGTGTTGATCAGCGGCAGGCCCCAGGGGCTGATGACTTCCTTGGGCGGCGGGAACAGTTTCGGATCCGGCGTGTGCAGCAGCGGCCAGGTGAACTGGAAGTTCGGCCAGAGCATGTGGGCGATGCCTTTGGTGCCTTCGCCGCCCAGTGCCGGGCCGGAGACGTGCCGCACATAGAACAGCGCGCCGAAGAAGGCGATGAAGAACATCACCTCGGAGAAGATGAACCAGCTCATGCCCCAGCGGAACGAGCGGTCCAGCTGCGGGCTGTACAACCCCGCTCGGCTTTCCTTGATCACCGCGCCGAACCAGCCGAACAGCATGTACGCCAGCAATAGCCCACCGACGAAAAAGATCAGCGGGCCGTGGGATTCCGGACGCGCTGCCTTCAGATCGTTGAACCAGGTCGCCAGACCGTACACGGTGACGAACATCCCCACCGTGGCCACGATCGGCCACTTGCTCTGGGCCGGGACGTAATAGTGCTCATGAGTTGCCATTTATTGTTCTCCTTATCGGGCACGCTTAACCGCCAGTGTTTGCAGCCACCGGAGGATGTCGGGCGGTGATATCGAACAGCGTGTAGGACAGCGTCAGGTGCTTCACGTCCTTGGGCATGTCGCGGTCAACGATGAAACGCACCGGCATCTCGATCTGCTGACCGGGCTGCAGCACCTGCTGGGTAAAACAAAAGCATTCGGTCTTGTGGAAATACGCCGCTGCATTGCTCGGCGCGATGCTCGGCACCGCTTGCGCGCTCATCGGTTTGTCGGTGGGGTTGCGCGCGATGAAGATCATCTCGTTCACCGCGCCGGGGTTGGCTGTGAGTTCGTCATGCTTGGGATAGAAATCCCACGGCATGTCGGCGGTGTTGGTCGACAGAAACTGCACCCGGACCTGCCGCGAAGCATCGACGGTCTGCTCGCCCTCGTACTGCCCGGCGGTCTTGCCGTTGATGCCGAAGGCCTTGCACATCACGTCGTAGATCGGCACCAGGGCAAAACCGAAGACGAACATCGCCACCACCACGCCGAGCAGTCGGGTGACCAGCTTCTTCATCGAAATCGAGTCAGCCATGATCCTTGCCCTCGGCCGAGAACCCTGTGGGAGCCGGCTTGCCAGCGATGCAGCCGACGCGGTGTTTCAGGCAGGCCGTCATCGCGGGCAAGCCCGCTCCCACAGGAGTTTCCACAAGGCAGAAAGTATTCATTTCACTTCCGGCGGCGTGGTGAAGGTGTGATACGGCGCCGGTGACGGCACGCTCCATTCCAGACCTTCGGCGCCATCCCACGGTTTGGCCGGAGCCGGTTCGCCGCCACGGATGGTCTTGATCACGATGAACAGGAAGAAGATCTGCGTGGCGCCGAACATGAACGCGCCGATCGACGAGACCATGTTGAAGTCGGCGAACTGTAGGTTGTAGTCCGGAATCCGCCGGGGCATGCCCGCCAGGCCGACGAAGTGCATCGGGAAAAACGTCAGGTTCATGCCGACAAAGGACAGCCAGAAGTGCAGCTTGCCCAGGGTTTCGTCGTACATGTGGCCGGTCCATTTCGGCAGCCAGTAATAGGCGGAGGCGAAGATCCCGAAGATCGCTCCCGGCACCAGTACGTAGTGGAAGTGCGCCACCACGAAGTAGGTGTCCTGGTACTGGAAGTCCGCCGGCGCGATGGCCAGCATCAGCCCGGAGAAACCGCCGATGGAGAACAGGATCACGAACGCCACGGCGAACAGCATCGGTGTCTCGAAGGTCATCGAACCCTGCCACATGGTGCTGGCCCAGTTGAACACCTTCACCCCGGTCGGCACCGCGATCAGCATCGTCGCGTACATGAAGAACAACTCGCCCACCAGCGGAATGCCCACCACGAACATGTGGTGCGCCCAGACGATGAACGACAGAAACGCGATGCTCGCCGTGGCGTAGACCATCGAGGTGTAGCCGAACAGCGGCTTGCGCGAGAAGGTCGGGATGATCTGGCTGACGGCACCGAAGGCCGGCAGGATCATGATGTACACCTCGGGGTGGCCGAAGAACCAGAACACATGCTGGAACAGCACCGGGTCACCGCCACCGGCGGCACTGAAGAAGCTGGTGCCGAAGTGGATGTCCATCAGCATCATCGTCACGCACCCGGCCAGCACCGGCATCACCGCGATCAGCAGGAACGCGGTGATCAGCCAGGTCCAGACGAACAGCGGCATTTTCATCAGGGTCATGCCGGGGGCGCGCAGGTTGAGGATGGTGGCGATCACGTTGATCGCGCCCATGATCGAACTGATCCCCATCAGGTGGATGGCGAAGATGAAGAACGTCACGCTTTCCGGCGCGTAGGTGGTGGAAAGCGGGGCATAGAACGTCCAGCCGAAGTTCGGCCCGCCACCGGGGGTGAACAGGGTCGAGACCAGCAGCAGGAACGCGGCCGGCAGCAGCCAGAAGCTGAAGTTGTTCATCCGCGGCAGGGCCATGTCCGGCGCGCCGATCATCAACGGGATCATCCAGTTGGCGAGACCGACGAACGCCGGCATCACCGCACCGAACACCATGACCAGGCCATGCATGGTGGTCATCTGGTTGAAGAACGCCGGCTCGACGATCTGCAGGCCGGGCTGGAACAGCTCGGCGCGGATCACCATGGCGAACGAGCCGCCGAGCAGGAACATGCAGAACGCAAACCACAGGTACAGCGTGCCGATGTCCTTGTGGTTGGTGGTCAGTACCCAGCGCATCAGGCCTTTGGCGGGGCCGTGTGCGTGGTCGTGGTCGGCATGACCGTGGTCATCGATGACAGCGCTCATGGCCGGTCTCCTTCATGTGAGTGGACTGGGCAGGCCGGAACGCAGGGCTCCGACCGGTTCACGAAGTACGCAATAGACCGGCTCATTTGCTTTCCGCCTGTTTCAGCTCCAGCACTTCTTTTGGCGTGACCATGTCGCCCTTGTTGTTGCCCCAGGCGTTACGTTCGTAGGTCACGACCGCTGCGATATCGACTTCCGAGAGTTGCTTGCCGAACGCCGCCATGGCGGTGCCGGGCTTGCCGTGGAAGACAATGCTCAGGTGCGCCTCTTTCGGACCGGTGGCGATTTTCGAGCCCTTGAGCGCAGGGAACATCGGCGGCAGGCCCTGGCCTTCAGCCTGGTGACAGGCGACGCAGGTGGTGTGGTAGATCTTGTCGCCACGTTCCTTGAGCTCGTCGAGGGTCCATTCCTTGCTGGTCAGCTCCTTGAGCTGCATCGCTTCGGCCTTGCGTTCGGCGAGCCATTTGTCGTAATCGGCCTTCTCTTTGACGTCGACCACGATCGGCATGAAGCCGTGATCCTTGCCGCACAGCTCGGCGCACTGGCCTCGGTAAATGCCGGGCTTGTCGATGCGGGTCCAGGCTTCGTTGACGAATCCGGGAATCGCATCGCGCTTGACCGCGAAGGCCGGCACCCACCAGGAGTGGATCACGTCAGCGGAGGTCACGAGGAAGCGCACCTTGGCGCCGGTGGGCAGCACCAGCGGCTTGTCGACCTCGAGCAGGTAATGCTCGCCCTTGGCTTCCTTGTTGTGGATCTGTTCGGCGGGCGTGGCCAGGTTGCTGAAGAACTCGACGTCCTGGCCCAGGTATTTGTAGTGCCACTTCCACTGATAGCCGGTGATCTGGATATCGATATCCGGCTCACTGGTGTCGTACATCTTGATCAGGGTCGCGGTCGCCGGAACGGCCATCGCCACCAGGATCAGCAGCGGGACGACGGTCCAGAGAATTTCGACGGTGGTGCTTTCGTGGAATTTTGCGGCGACCTGCCCGGTAGAACGGCGGTGCACCATCATCGACCAGAACATGGCGCCGAAGACGATGATCCCGATTACCACACAGATCCAGAAAATGGTCATGTGCAGGTCGAATACTGCGTGACTGATTTCAGTCGCTCCAGGCGCCATATTCACAGTCCAGGCAGCTTGCGCCGGGCTGAAAATCGACCACAACAGGAGGCCCATCCAGACGTGTGGATGTCGCATCATTGCGGGTTCCCCTTATCGTTCTTGTTATCCCGCCGGCTTTCACCAGAGGCAAGGGAGCGGCTGCATCAGACTACGAACTTGAATCGCCGGGCCTTGCTGCGTGGGCAGTCGGGCGTCATCAGCTAACTCCATTCATTGGCGAGTATAGACAGCCGCTGAAAAATGCAATGTGCGGACGTAAATCGAATGAAACAGCTGGCACTTGCGTTCAAGGGCACGGATGGAGAAGGATGCAGACGAGTGGTGGCAAACCGATATAACGCCGGTGCATCAAGGATGAAATAATTATGACAAATGCGTCTTAGCATTTTTCGTAAGCCAGCTAAGTTATGTCTTCCCTATTTCATTGCCTTGTTTCCTGGAGTTTTCATGAACACCGCCGCATTGCGCGAGCAAATACATATAGCCCGACAACACGAGATTGAAACCGGAAAGCTGACCCGTCAGCTGGAAGCCCAACTGCAACACCTGCATCCGGCCATCCAGTTGCCGGAAACCGACGCCAACGGCGTGCTGACGCGTTTTGTCGCCGCCTACATCGACGAAGTGCCAGACCTGCTGGATGCAGCCAATGAAGTCGCCAGGGAAGCGGGAATCGAGTCGCAGATCAAACCGGTGCTGAAAATCGCCGAACAGTACTTCATCCAGCCGCCCGTGGGCCTGGACAGTCTGCTGGACGAGGCCTATCTGGCACACCGTTTTGTCGAAGAGGTCAACGACCTGTACATCAAGCATTTCGGCCAGCCACTGATCCCCTTGGACATGACGGTCGCCAATCTGATTGCTCACCAGTTGATCGGTGAGGAGTTTGCCAACCAACTCGACGAAGTGGTGCATCACGCAGTGGACAGCATGCTCGACGACGACAGCTTTGCGCTGGAGTCGGTGGAAGCCTACCGCGAGAAACTCAGCAGCCCGGACACCGGTGCGGCGTGGAAACGCTGGCCGTGCATGAGCCGCCGTCTGGGCGTGGGCCTGGAGCTGGATCAGCCTGCGGCTTGATCTCTGCGCAAACGATTGGGGGAACAGATTGCTCTGTTCCCCCAAATGTTTTCAGCCCGCCGCACCGATCCCGGTGGTGGTGCGGATCCGTCCCTCAAGCCTGCGTTTCAACCCGCGCGACTCGATCAACAGTTTCGCCCCCTTGGCCGCATTCGCCCGGCCCCACTCTTCGAGCAGTTCCAGACACGAATGGTCGATGTAGCTCAGATTGTTGAGCGGCACATGCACCGTCGTGCCAGGCGGAATGCTGCCCAGCACCTGAGTCAGTGCCGGCACTTTGAGGAACGTTGCCGCGCCCACCAGACGCAACTCCATTTCACCTTCCTGCGGCAGATCGATCAGGCTGATTTTCAGGCGCGAGGCCTTGAACGCCAGTTTCACCAGGGTCAGGCCGAAACCGATCAGCACGCCGGTCAACAGGTCAGTGAAGATGATCGCCAGCGCCGTGGCGGCGTAGGTAAACATCGGCATCCGGCCATAGCGGCCCAGACCACGGAACGCCTTGAGATCCACCAGTTTGAAGCCGGTGTAGACCAGGACGCCCGCCAGACTCGCCACCGGAATGCTCTGCAACAGGCTCGACAGCAACAGCACGAAGGCCAGCAGCCACAGGCCATGGAAAATCGTTGAGTAACGCGTGGTGGCACCGGCCTGGACGTTGGCCGAACTACGCACGATCACCCCGGTCATCGGCAGGGCGCCGACCAGACCACAGAGCATGTTGCCGACGCCTTGTGCCGACAGTTCACGGTCGAAATCCGAACGCGGGCCGCTGTGCATGCGATCCACTGCGGCGGCGGACAGCAGGGTTTCGGCGCTGGCAATGAAGGCCACGGCGAACGCGGCGATCAGCAGCGTCGGGTCAGCCAGACTGAGCAGATCCGCCGGTTTCAGCCAGTCGATGGCTTCGGCCAGATTCGCCGGCACTTCAACACGTTTGACCTGCAACGCCAGCAGCAGACTGGCACCTGTCGCCAGGCCGACACCGAGCAATGCACCCGGAATGAAGCGCAGCGAATGCGGGCGGAATTTCTCCCACAGCCACATCACGGCGATGGTCGACAGCCCGAGCAACCCGGCCTGCCAGCCAACGGACGGCAAGGCCTGCGCCACCGCGCCGGGGAAAGCCGTGAGGTTGTCGAGGCCGGAGGGTTTGGGCGAAGCGTCGAGCATCACATGCACCTGCGAGAGCACGATCAGCACGCCAATCCCGGCAAGCATGCCGTATACCACCGCTGGCGCCGTGACCCGGAACCAGCAACCGAGTTTCAGGCGTCCCGCTACCAGTTGCAGGAAACCGGCGAGCAGCAGGATCGGCCCGAGCATTTCGATGCCGTGCTGGCGCACCAGCTCGAACACCAGCACCGCCAGACCCGCCGCCGGCCCGCTGACCTGCAACGGCGAACCCGCCAGCCAGCCCACCACCAGACCGCCGATGATCCCGGTGATCAGGCCTTTGGCCGGCGGCAGCCCTGACGCAATGGCAATGCCCATGCACAGCGGCAGGGCGACCAGAAACACAACCACTGAAGCGAGCAGCTCCCGTGGCAACACAGCTTTCAATTGAGCCGCACGCATGGCGATACTCCCGAAGTTTTCTTCAGGCGTGGCGATGCCGGGCCGCTGAAACAGCGGCCGGCGTCAAACCACACAGATTTTTAGGAGGATTCAGAAGCGCGCTTTGGGCGTCGCCACCGGGATCGGATGGCTGCCGTCGAGCGGCAGGAAGCAACCCTGATCCGCGTCGTAAGCCTTGATTTCGCTGGTTTCGATGTTGTAGACCCAGCCATGGATGAACAGATGACCGTTCGCCATTCGCGAGGCTACCGAAGGATGGGTACGCAAGTGCTGCAGTTGGGCGATGACGTTCTCCTCGGTGAGGATCGGCATGCTTTCTTTTTCGTCGGTGCAGTTGCAGTTGTCATGCACCATGGTTTTCGCCACTTCGGCGTGGCGCAGCCAGGCTTTGACCGTCGGCATTTTTTCCAGGCTGCCCGGATTGAGCACTGCGCGCATGGCGCCGCAATCGGAATGGCCGCAAATGATGATGTGCTGCACGCCAAGGGCCAGTACCGCGTATTCGATGGCGGTGGAAACGCCGCCGTTCATCTGGCCGTAGGGTGGCACGACGTTTCCGACGTTACGGGTCACGAACAGATCGCCGGGCGAACTCTGGGTAATCAGTTCGGGCACGATGCGCGAGTCGGCGCAGGTGATGAACATCGCCCTTGGCGACTGGGCCGTGGCGAGTTTCTTGAAGAGTTCTTCCTGCTGCGGGAAGACCTCATGATGAAAATGCAAAAAGCCGTCAACGATATGCTTCAACGCTGCATCGGCGGATTCCGCCACGGAGGCGGCTGGCGCCGACGCAGCCAACGGCTGATTATCCTTGTCACTCATGATTCATCCTCATTGGCGGATTCGGGGAGTCGTTCCCGTGTATTCCGGTGTGAAGCCAGTGGCTGTTCAGAACATCCGGGCCATCCCGACCCATCAGTCACTCGATGAACAAGGTAACCGCCGAAACTTAACTCAAACTGAATGAAGCGCTCTAGAACGTGTGTTCCAGGTCACAAAAAACGTGACTGACGTAAACCGGGCCTGGCATTCCTTCCTCTCAATCAGAGGGCCAATAATTTCTAAATCAGCGCCATCTGGCGCCCCGGCGGACAGAAGGCCGTGCAATCGAGGTTGAAGCCTTCGCGATGATTGAGCCCAAGGCGTTTCAATGCTTTGGCGAAACGCTGGGCGAGCAGGTCGGCAAACGGCCCTTCACCGCGCATCCTGGCGCCGAAACGGCTGTCGTACAGCTCGCCGCCACGGCTCTGGCGAATCAGGCTCAGTACATGGGCAGCGCGCTGCGGGTAGTGAGCCTCAAGCCACTCCTCGAACAGCGGCGCCACTTCCAGCGGCAGCCGCAGCATCATGTAGGCTGCGCTCTGGGCGCCGGCGGCATGGGCTTCGGTCAGCAGGCTTTCGATTTCGCTGTCGTTGATCATCGGAATCATCGGTGAACACAGCACACCCACCGCAATCCCTGCCTCGCGCATGACCCGGATCGCCCGCAGCCGGGCCTTGGGCGCGGCGGCGCGGGGTTCGAGGATGCGTTTGAGTTCATCATCCAGGGTCGTGAGGCTGATCATCACTGCCACCAACCGCTGTTGCGCCAGTTCGGTGAGCAGGTCGAGATCGCGCAGGATCAGCGAACCCTTGGTGACGATGGTCACCGGATGCCGGTAGCGCAGCAGTACTTCGAGGGTCTGGCGGGTGATCCGGTGTTCACGTTCGATCGGCTGATAGGGATCGGTGTTGGAACCAAGGTTGATCGGCGCGCATTGGTAGCCTTTTTTCCCCAGCTGTTCTTCCAGCACCTGGGCGGCGTTGGTCTTGGCGATCAGCTTCGTTTCGAAATCCAGCCCCGGCGACATGTCCCAATAGGCGTGGCTGGGCCGTGCGTAGCAATAAATACAGCCATGCTCGCAGCCGCGATAGGGATTGATCGAACGGTCGAAGGGCAGGTCTGGCGAGGTGTTGCGGGTGATGATGGTCTTCGCGGTTTCAAAACTGACTTCGGTGCCCTGGGTCACGGGTACTTCCTGATACCAGCCGTCATCCTCGGCCACCGAACGACTCGGCGCAAAGCGGTTGTGCGGGTTGGTGGCGGTGCCGCGACCGCGCGGGGGCAAGGGGGTGGTCATGACGGGTTTCCTTGATCTGTATATGCATACAGTATCCGTCGAAGGCCGGATGATCCACTACCGTTCGGCGTCGATTGATAATTGACAGGGTTAGTTACTTACCTATTTAAATAACGAACTTTATTCGAGTGCAAATTAAAGAAACACAAGTTGGCTGGTGGTTTGTTGTTGATATCCCTAGCATCCACTTCGCTTTACAACACTTGATCAAATGAAAGACAAAGGGATTTGATAATGTCGTTTTTTAATTCTCGTGGAATTTTTCTGCAAATGATGCAACCCGGTCCTTCGGAGCCCAATACACTGGTTTCCATGCAACTGGCGCGCAAGGAACTGGGCTGGGATGCCGAGGCTCGCCAGCAGACTGAAATGCTGGTGGACCCGATTTTTGTTACCGCTACGTCCAGCGACGGCGGGCGTACCTTCAGTCTTGACCGTTTGAATCACGATGTGGATCGGGACGGAGAAGTGGGTGAGCAGGATCGAGCCAAACTGATTGCCCTGGCTAAAGCCTACGTCAGCATTACCAATCCGTAACAGCGGTTGAATATATAACCCCTGCATGTTTATTCATGCAGGGGTTGTTTTTTTTAGTTATGACTGGTGACTTGTCCAAGATCGTCGGTTGATGTGGTGGTCATGTCGTCCGTGCGTAACTTTGCAACATCTTTGGCTGTAACGGCCGATGCCTTGTTACCCCAACTTCCACGAATAAAGCTCACCACATCCGCCACTTCCTGATCCGACAGGCGCCAGGCGAAGCCAGGCATGGTGAAGGTGGACGGCGCCGTGTGCGTTGCCGGCAGGGTACCGCCCTTGAGCACGATGTGGATCAGCGACGTCGGGTCATCCGATTGCAGCACCGGGTTGCCCGCCAGCGCCGGGAACACCCGGGTGTAGCCGTGGCCGTCAGTACGGTGGCATGCCGCGCAGTTATCGATGTACACCGACGCGCCACGTTGGCTGTCATCCCCGTTCCACAAGGCCTTGGCAGCTTTCTCGTCGTACTGGTGCGGCTGGTCGGCAGGGTCATTGGCCGGCAGCGATTTCAGGTAACGGGCAATCGCGGTCAGGTCGGCGTCGGTCATGTACTGCATGCTGTGGGTGACCACGTCGCTCATGCCGCCGAACACCGCGCTGCGGTCGCTGCGACCGGTCTTGAGGAACTGCACCAGTTGCTCTTCGCTCCAGCTGCCGAGACCGTCCTTGTGGTCGCCGCGCAGGCTCTTGGCGATCCAGCCTTCCAGCGGCGCACTGCCTGACAGAAAACTGTTGCCTTCGGCCGCGCTCAGGGATTTTTCCTGCATGGTCAGGGCTCGTGGCGTATGGCAGGCGCCGCAATGTCCGAGGCCTTCCACCAGATACGCCCCACGGCTGACCACGGCATCGTCCGACGCGGCTTTGTAATCCTCGACTTTCGGCGCGAACAGCCAGCGCCAGCCCGTCAGCGGCCAGCGCATGCTCAGTGGCCACGGAATATCGCTGGCTTTGTTTTCCTGTGCCACTGAGGCAACGCCGTGCGTGAAGTAGGCGTAGAGCGCCTGCATATCGGTTTCGCTGACGCGGGCGTAGGACGGGTACGGCATCGCCGGGTACAAGGTACTGCCGTTTTTGGCCACGCCATGCCGCACGGCCTGGTCGAAGTCCTCGAAGCTGTAATCACCGATGCCGGTTTTGTCCGGGGTGATGTTGGTCGAGTAGATCGTGCCGATCGGGGTTTCCATCGGCAGGCCACCGGCGAACGGCTTGCCGTCCTTGGCCGTGTGGCAGGCCACACAGTCGCCGGCGCGGGCCAGGTATTCGCCTTGTTTGATCAGGGATTGATCAACTTCGGCGCCATGAACGGCCGTGCTGCCGAGCAGGGCCAGGGTCGCGATAACGAGAGTTTTCATGGTCATCGCTCCTTAAGCCTGAACCAGCGGGCCGGGGTTTTTCAGGTATTGCTCGCGAATCGCTTTCGCCGACCAGTAGGTCAGCGCGGCGACCAGGCCAGTCGGGTTGTAACCCAGGCCTTGCGGGAACGCCGAGGCGCCCGGAACGAACACGTTGTGCACGTCCCAGCTCTGCAGATAGCGATTGAGCGCGCTGGTCTTCGGATCGGTGCCCATGATCGCGCCACCGTTGAGGTGGGTGGTCTGGTACGACGCAGTGTTGAAGTGGTCGCCGACCTTCTTGCCGATCACGGCGATGGCCTTCGGGCCCATGGCCTCGGCGATCTTGCCCATTTTCTCGACCATGAAGCGGTTCATCTTGATGTCGTTTTCCTGCCAGTCGAACGTCATCCGCAGCAGCGGCATGCCGTAGGCATCGCGGTACACCGGATCCAGATCGAGGTAGTTGCCACGGTAGGATTGATGCGCACCGTGGGCGTCCATCGACACCTGGTGGGTGTAGTAATCGGCGGTCGCGCGTTTCCACGCGCTGCCCCAGGCCGGCGTACCCGGCGGGTTGGAGGTGCCGGCGATCGGTCGGCTGCCGGCCTGGTTGACCCACATCGGCGAACCACCGACGAAACCGTGTGGTCCGTGATCGAAGTTGTCGGCGTTGAAGTCATCCACCGCCACACCGTTGCCGCCGGCGCCGATGAAATTGTTGGTGTGGGTGTCCTTGTCGAAGAACGCCTTGATGGTGGCCATGTTCTGGTAAGCGAAGTTGCGCCCGACCACGCCTTCACCGCTGACCGGGTCGTACGGTTTGCCGATGCCGGAGAGCAGCATCAGGCGCACGTTGTGCAACTGGAACGCGCCGAGGATTACCAGATCGGCCGGTTGCTCGATCTCGCGGCCCTGGCCGTCGATGTAGGTGACGCCGGTGGCTTTGGTTTTCGTGCTGTCGAGGTTGACCCGCAGAACGTGGGCATTGGGCCGCAGTTCGAAGTTCGGCAGCGGCTTCAGCGCCGGCAGAATATTCACGTTCGGCGACGCTTTGGAGTACATGTAGCAGACGTAACCGCTGCAGAAACCGCAGAAGTTACACGGACCCATTTGTGTGCCGTAAGGATTGGTGTACGGACCCGACGTATTGGCGGAAGGCAGGTTGTAGGGTTTGTAACCCACCTCCGTAGCCGCTTTGCCGAACAGCTGTGCGGAAACCGTGTTCTTCTGCGCTTCCAGTGGAAACGGGTTCGAACGATCCGGGGCGTACGGGTTGCCGCCCTTGCCCTGACCGACCAACTGGCCTTTGACGGTCCAGGCCTGGCCGGAGGTGCCGAAGACTTTTTCGGCGAAGTCGAAGAACGGCTCCAGCTCTTCATAGCTGACACCGAAGTCCTGGATGGTCATGTCCTTGGGGATAAAGCTTTTGCCGTAGCGCTCTTCGTAGTGGCTGCGCATGCGCAGCTCGATCGGGTCGACGCGAAAGTGCACGCCCGACCAGTGCAGCCCGGCGCCGCCCACGCCATTGCCCGGCAGGAACGCGCCCAACTGGCGGTTCGGCAGGGCGATGTCGTTGACGCTGTGGCGGATGGTGACGGTTTCCTTGGAGATGTCCTGAAAGAGTTTTTTGCGCACGCTGTAGGTGAGTTCGTCGATCACCTGGGGATAGTTGCCGTCCGGGTAGGTGTCCTGCATCGGCCCGCGTTCCAGCGCCAGCACGTTGAGGCCTGCCTCGGTCAGCTCCTTGGCCATGATCGCGCCTGTCCAGCCGAAACCGACGATCACTGCGTCGACCTTCTTCATTACCGTTGCCATGCTCACGCCCTCTCGCCGCGAATCGAAACTGCCGGGAAGGGGTACTGCTCGTTGCGTTCCACCCAATCCATGAAATCGGCGCGGGCGCCGGGGAAGCCGATCATGGTCCAGCCGACCATGCCTTTATTGCCGCCGTGGATCGGGTCGCAGAAGAACCCTTCCTTGGTGTTTTGCAGCAAAAGACTGAAGAAAATCTTCGCCGGAACAGCGTCGAATTGCGGTGTTCCAGCTTCAAGCTGCTTGAGCAGATCGTCTCGGGTAGCGCTGTCTTGCTCGGCAAATGTTTTACCGTTGATGGATTTTGCCCACTGATCCGTGGCGGCGATGCCGAGGCGATAGATCTCTTTCGGCACCAGTTTGCTCTGCCAGCCCATCTCTGGCGCAGCGTCGGCATTGAACGGGCCCTGCATGTACCAAAGGGCACCGGCGGCGTACGGCGTGTTCATCTGACGGTCGATGTATTCCGGCACGCCGGCTTCGAGTGCACCCGGACCCTGCGCATCGTTGGGGATCAATTGCGCGACAGCGGCATTGATGAACGCCCACTCTTCGGCAGTGAAGTAGCTCGGCTGATAAGGGCTGGCTTCAACGGCGGCCGCTTTTGCCGGGGCAGGCGCGCTTTCAGGCGCGGCTTGCAGCACCGTGCTGCCCAGACCGCTGCCGGCGAGGGTGACGACCGGAATCAGGGTCAGGGATTTGCGCAAAAAGTCACGCCGCGGGTTGTCTCGATCTTCATCAGACATGGGGGATGCACCTCATCAGGCATTGATGGTTGTCAGCCGTTTCTGCGAACGACTCAAGAATTTTCTGGCTGCGACGTGGCCGGAATGACAGGGAAAGAGGGGACGCGTCTGCAACATCATGTGACAAATGGTAGCAGGCTAAGCAACGAGATGAACCGATCAAGCCAAAAAAGAGCGCATTTCGACCAGGGAAACCGGTGTCTTCACGATTCTTTTACAAGCGCCTCACAGGGATTTGACTGCGTGGCTCGCAAGCTGAGGCCCTCTCTGACGAAACCCACACGGTCGCCGCAAAGCATGTTCCTGACGCGTTTTTCCTCCGCATTTTGTTTGTCGCTCCTTGCGCTGTTCAGCTGGATTCCTGCTCAGGCTGCGCAAACCCCGGCTTCTCGTCCCGTCGAATGGGCGCAGCCGGTAGAAGTGCAATACAACCTGTTCCAGATGTCGCCCACGCTGTACCGCAGTGCGCTTCCCGACGACGGCGCGGTACCGTTGCTGAACAAGCTGAAGGTGGCCACGGTCATCAACTTCCTGCCGGAAGCGGATTCCAACTGGCTCAAGGCTCCCGGTATCCATCAGGTGCAATTGCCCTATCGCACCAATCACGTGGACGACAGTGATGTGCTCAAGACTCTGCGTGCAATCCAGTCCGCCGAAGCCGACGGCCCGGTGTTGATGCACTGCAAGCACGGCTCCGATCGCACCGGCCTGATGGCGGCGATGTACCGGATCGTCGTGCAGGGCTGGAGCAAGGAAGACGCCCTGAACGAAATGACCCAGGGCGGTTTCGGCGAAAGCGGCCACTTCAAGGACGGCGTGCGCTACGTGATGCAGGCCGATGTCGACAAATTGCGCACTGCGCTGGCCAATGGTGATTGCAGCACCAGCGCGTTTGCCACGTGCTCGATGAAGAGCTGGTTTCAGACGGTCAATCTGAAGTAACTCGCCCGGCTTCTCCGTCAACGAGGCCGGTAACTGGCCGGCCGATGAACGCTTCCACCGCGTCCAGTAACGGGCGCCCCGCACCCGGCGAAAAGAACATTGCACGAAACTCTCGACCGGTTTGCGCGTTGAACACCCAGTCGCGGCTGAAGCGCTTGAACGCTTCCTTGGCCAGTACGTCCGACCAGATGTAGGCGTAAACCGAAGCGTCGTACTGGGTCACCATGTAATCGAATCCATTGGCGAACCGGTGATCGTCCGGCAGTTGCAGATGGCCGAGGCGGCGTTGCGCTTCAGTGCACACCTCCTCGGTCGAGCGGCCGTCGCCGTGGGTCAGGTGTAGCTCGAAATCGATCATCGCCCCCATCAGCAACAAGGCCTGTTGCCGGCTGGAATGGGCCTGACTGGCTGACAGTGCCGCGTCGACCCGCGCGGCGCTCAAGCGCTCGCCGGTCTGAAAGTGCGCGCCGAGCCACAGCACAAACTCCCGCGATAGACACCATTGCTCGAACAGTTTCCCGGAAAACTCCGCCGCTTCATGGCCCAGTTGCAGGATGCCGGACAGGCTGTGATGGGGCGAGCGCGTCAGCACGTGCTGGAGGCAGTGGCCAAACTCATGAAACAGCACCTGCAGATCGTCGATTTCGAGCCGGCATGGATGGGAGGCAGTGGCCGGTGTGAAATTGCTGTAGAGCAGGGCAATCGGTAGCGCCGGGCGGCCTTCGGCGTTGATCCGACGATTGCGCAATGTGGAGGTGCCGGGGAAGTCCACCGCGTTTTCGCGATGAAACGGATCGAGGTAGATGTAGCCGACCACTTGCTCATGCTCGCTGACTTCCAGCAGACGGACATTGGCATGCCAGCGCCCGCCGCCGGACTGTTCGACGATGCGGATCCCGAACATCCGCTCGCAGAACAGAAAAAGCCTGCGCAGGGTGCCCTCGAGCGGAAAGTAATCACGCAGGTTTTCCAGTGCGCCGGGAAACTGCTGCTGGCGCCATTGTTCGGCGAGGAAATCTTCATCCCACGGCTGGACCCGGTCGATCCCGCGTTGCTGCGCAAAGGCTGCCAGTTGTTCTGCATCCTGCGCGAGAGTCGGTACCAGATGCATCGCCTGACGCTGGAGAAAATCACTGACCCACGCCGTGGTCCCGGCGCTGTTATTTGCCAGACTCAGTTGCGCGGCGTTTTCATGGCCGAGCAAACGGGCTTTCTGCTGGCGCAAGGCGAGCAGCCCCGCGAGCACCGGGCCGTTATCGAAGCGCCCGGCCAGCGGGCCCCGATCAGAGGCACGGGTCATGTAGGCAACGTAGCATTCCTGTCGCAACGCGCGGTTCTCGGCGTACTTGAGGATGTGCTGGCAGGTGTTCTGGTCCAGTCGGATCAGCCAGCCGTCATGGCCGGCCTGGCGTGCGGTGAGAGCCAGACGATCCTTCATCGCCTGCGACAGGCCCGCGAGCAGCGCAATATCGTCGATACGTTTGCTCCACGCCTCGGCCCAGCGTTCGAGATTTTCCAGAAACGCGAACTCCAACCCGCCGATCTCGAGGTTCAACCGCGCCAGTTCCTGTTGCTGTTGAGCCGCAAGCTCAATGCCCGACTGCTTGAATCGGCGCACGATCCCCGCCAGAGCGATAGTGCGCGATTCATCGAAACTCCCGGCGATCGAACTTTGCGCCAGACGCTGATAGGTCTCGTACAACGGGCGATTGAGGGCATTTTCAGCATGGTACTGATTGATCGCCAGATATGCCTTGGCGCTTTCTACAAGCCAGACTGCATCGTCGGACCTGGCTATCGACAACGTTTCGAGAATCGAGCGGACTTCATCGAGGCGGGCATCGGCCTCATCGATACTCACTACCAGATCGTCCCAGCCGGGGTGTTCGGCCTGACTGGCGATAACCTGGGCGATGATTTGTCGATTGTCGGCAATGATTCGGTTGACGGCCGGCAGCAGGTGCTCGGCGCGAATCGCTGGCCAGGGTGGCAGGATCCAGTGTTGCAGGAGGGGATTGGTGTCGGGCATGGCAGCTTCCTTCGAGGCGTGGCGCAAAAGGCCAGCCTACGAAGCAAGTGCGGGGGACAGGTGTTAAGCCAATACCACCTTCCACCGGTATTCGGCAGAAGGTGGTTCTGGATCAGTGTTGCTCGTCGGGCTTTTTCTTCAGTTTCGGGTTCGGGAAGAACTGCACCGCCTGAACCGTCTTGTCCGGGGCAGGCTTGAGTGCGCTGGTGTTGACCCGCGTACCCAGTTCCTTCGGAACCGACAACCCTTGGGCATTGAGCGTATCGCTGTAGCCGCACGCCACGCATTCGCGGTGCGGGACATCGTCCTCGCTCCACATCATCAGTTTGTCCGGCTCGCTGCACGCCGGGCAGACCGCCCCGGCGATAAAGCGTTTTTTGGTCTTCACGGGCGCCTCACTCATGCTGCCGCGTCCTCACTCAGGCCGCTGTGGCGCAAGAGTGCGTCAATCGACGGCTCACGGCCACGGAAGTCGACGAACAGCACCATCGGCTCCTGCGAACCACCGCGGCCCAGAATCGCTTCGCGGAAGGCGCGACCGGTGTCGGCGTTGAGTACGCCGTCCTCTTCGAACCTGGAGAAGGCATCCGCCGACAGCACTTCCGCCCATTTGTAGCTGTAGTAACCCGCCGCATAACCGCCGGCGAAGATGTGCGCGAAGCTGTTCGGGAAGCGGTTATAGGCCGGAGGGCGCATCACCGAGACTTCGTTGCGCACGCTTTCCAGAACCTGCGCGACGCTGCGACCGTCACCGTGGGTGGCGTGCAGTTCGAAGTCGAACAGCGAGAACTCCAGCTGACGCACCATCATCAGGCCGGACTGGAAGTTCTTGGCCGCGAGCATTTTTTCCAGCAGATCCTGTGGCAGCGGCTCGCCGGTTTCGTAGTGGCCGGAAATCAGCGCCAGACCTTCCGGCTCCCAGCACCAGTTTTCCATGAACTGGCTCGGCAGCTCGACCGCGTCCCACGCCACACCGTTGATGCCGGATACACCGGCATGTTCGACGCGGGTCAGCAGGTGATGCAGGCCATGGCCGAATTCGTGGAACAGGGTGGTGACTTCATCGTGGGTCAACAGCGCAGGCTTGCCGCTGTCGGCCGGGGTGAAGTTGCACACCAGGTTGGCCACCGGGCTTTGCAGCACGCCGTCAATGGTGCGGCGACGGTCGCGGGCGCCGTCCATCCAGGCACCGCCGCGCTTGTTGGCACGGGCGTAGAGGTCGAAGAAGAAGCGGCCGACGTGCTGACCGTTTTCCTTGATTTCGAACAGGCGCACGTCCGGATGCCAGGTGTCGAAGCCTTTCAGTTCGGCGATTTCGATGCCGTACAGACGCTGGACGATGGCGAACAGTCCGCCCAATACCTTGTCGATCGGGAAGTAGGCGCGCAAGGTTTCCTGGGCGACGCTGTAGCGTTGTTCACGGAGTTTTTCGCCGTAGAAACCGCTGTCCCAGCTTTGCAGATCGGCACAGCCCTGCTCGGCGGCGTAAGCCTTGAGCTGTTGCAGATCCTGGGCGGCAAACGGTTTGCTGCGCTTGGCCAGGTCGCGCAGGAAACTCAGCACCTGATCGCTGGATTCGGCCATTTTGGTGGCCAGGCTCAGCTCGGAGAAACTGGAGAAACCGAGCAGTTTGGCCAGCTCCTGACGCAGGTCGAGGATTTCGTCCATCACCGGGCCGTTGTCGTTCTGGCCGGCATTCGGACCTTGATCCGACGCACGGGTGCAGTAGGCGGCGTAGACTTCTTCACGCAGCGCGCGGTCCTGGGCGTAGGTCATCACCGCGTAGTAGCTCGGGAATTCCAGGGTGATCAGCCAGCCATCGAGACCTTTGGCCTGTGCGGCGGCAGCCATTTGCGCCTTGGCCGAGTCGGTCAGGCCGGCGAGGGCGGCTTCGTCGGTCAGGTGCTTGGTCCAGGCCTGAGTGGCGTCGAGCAACTGGTTGGAAAAGCGGCTGCCCAGCTCGGACAGCTTGCTCTGCACTTCGGCGTAACGCTTCTGTTCGGCTTCCGGCAGGTCGATACCCGACAGGCGGAAGTCGCGCAGGGCGTGTTCCAGGATAGTTTTCTGCGCCACGTCAAAACCGGCGGCTTCCGGACTGTTGGCCAGGGCTTCATAGGCCTGGAACAGCTCGCGGTTCTGGCCCATCTCGGTGGAATAGGCGCTCAATGCCGGCAGGCAAGCCTCGTAGGCTTCACGCAGTTCGGCGCTGTTGCACACGGCATTGAGGTGGCTGACCGGGCTCCAGGCAGCGCCCAGGCGATCATTGAGCTCGTCCATCGCCAGCACCAGCCCGGCCCAGGTCGGGTTCCGGCCCTGGGTCTTGAGGATTTCGGCGATGGCGGCGCGGTTGTCGGCCAGGATGGTTTCGATGGCCGGCTGCACGTGTTCGGCACGGATCGCGGAGAACGGCGGCAGGTCGTAGGACTGCAGAAGAGGGTTGTTCACGCTCACGGTTGGCACCTTGGCTGGAAGAAACATGCGCCCATCTTAATTACAATCGACACCCACCGCAGCTATCGGCGACAGAGAGAGAACCAATCGTGTCCCTTCGCAAGTACCAGAATCACACCCCACGCTTGAGCACAGGCGCTTTTGTCGACGGCTCGGCGGTGGTGATCGGCGACGTCGAAATCGGCGAAGACAGCTCCGTTTGGCCGCTGACCGTGATCCGCGGCGACATGCACCGCATCCGCATCGGCGCACGCACCAGCGTGCAGGATGGCTGCGTGTTGCACATCACCCACGCCGGCCCGTTCAACCCGGATGGCTTCCCGCTGCTGATCGGCGATGACGTGACCATCGCCCACAAGGTCATGCTCCACGGTTGCACCGTCGGCAGCCGCGTGTTGATCGGCATGGGCAGCATTGTCATGGACGGCGCGGTGGTCGAGGACGACGTGATCATCGGCGCCGGCAGCCTGGTGCCACCTGGCAAGCGTCTGGAAAGCGGTTTTCTGTACGTGGGCAGCCCGGTGAAACAGGTTCGCCCGCTGACCGACAAGGAAAACGCCTTTTTTACCTACAGCGCGGCGAACTACGTGAAGCTCAAGGATCTGCATCTGGCCGAAGGCTACGACCAGCTCTGACTTTTCTCTCTATTGCCCGGGATTTTTCATGCATTACCAGACCGTACTGTTCGACCTCGATGGCACTCTCACCGACCCGCGTGAAGGCATCACCCGCTCCATCCAGTTCGCCTTGAGCAACCTCGGCATCGATGAGCCGGACCTGAGCAAACTGGAACACTTCATCGGCCCGCCGCTGTTGCAGGCGTTCATGCAGTTTTATGGTTTCGACGAAGCCAAGGCGTGGGAGGCGGTGAATTTCTATCGCGAGCGCTTCAAGGTCACCGGCCTGTACGAGAACCGGGTGTTCGAAGGCGTCACGCCGTTGCTGGAAACCCTGAGCGGCCAGGGCCGGCAGCTGTATATCGCGACGTCGAAGCCATGGGTGTTCGCCCGGGAAATCGCCCGGCACTTCGATTTCGCCAAACACTTCAAAGTGATTTACGGCAGCGAACTGGACGGCACCCGCACCAACAAGGTCGAGTTGATTGCCCACCTGATCGCCGAGGAAGGGCTGGATCCGGCCAATACATTGATGATCGGTGACCGCAAGCACGACCTGATCGGTGCTCGCAGTAACGGGTTGGATGCGGCGGCCGTGGGTTACGGTTTTGGCAGCCATGAAGAGCTGAGTGCCGAAGCGCCGGCGTATCACTTCGAGACGCTGGCGGAGCTGCATCAGGCGTTTTTGCAGCGCCAGTGATATCGCCTTCGCGGGCAAGCCCGCTCCCACAGGAAACCGAGTACCACTGCTGAAACACTGTCCTTGTGGGAGCGAGCTTGCTCGCGATGGAGCCAAAAATGCCGCTGTAGATTTATGAGTCTGCCAGCACTTTCAAAGCCGACTTACGCTCAACGACTGGCAAGCCACCCAACTTCTCGACCTCTGCGTAAAACCTGACCCAATTCCCTTCGACCTGCCTGAACAATGCAGTAAACGCCGGCACCCACTGGTCATAAAGGCCGAACGGCAACAGCCGTGCGTTATTCAATGGCGCATTGACCCAGGCGTCATAGCGTTTGTCTCCAGCCCACTGGCCATCGCGCATCGCTCGGTAGTCGTGTCGAAACCGTTCGAACTCCGCCGCCTTGCGCTCGCGCATCTGCGTCGTCGCCAGCGGTTGTGCATAGAGCTGTTCAAGTCGTGAGCGGGTATCGAGGATCAACTGAATGAACTGATCCCGTTGTTTAAGCTTCGAGTCGTTTTCCGGGGGCAAGCCCCGAAACGCTCGCCACTGCCGCGTACCTTCCTGCTCGACGAAGGTCGCGAAGGACTCGTTGAACTCAGTGTCGTCCTTCACATAGAAACGCTGGTGGGCCAGTTCGTGGAAGATCAGCGTCGCCAGACGCTCGTCGCCCCAGCCCATCATCGAATTGAGGATCGGGTCGTTGAACCAGCCCAGAGTCGAGTAGGCCTCGACGCCGCCGATCGACACATCCATGCCTTGCAGGCGCTGAATCGCGGCTTCGCCCCGCGCTGCGCTCTGGCTGTAATAGCCGCGATAGGCCACGCAGCCGGCAATCGGGAAGCAATGGTTCTGCGGGCTCAGGGAAAATTCCGGGGTGGCGAACACATTCCACACGACAAACGGCCGACCGATGTCGGCGTAGAGGCGATAGCTTTGGTTGTCAGGCAGGTGCAGGTGTTCGCTGGCGAAGGCGCGGGCTTTTTGTGACTGGGCCAGGTGAGTGCGCAGTCTGGCGTCGCGAGCCGGGTCGGCGATCACCTTGGCCACCGGCTCTCGCGCCCGCAAAAGCTGCAGCTGACCGCTGGCCAGCTGGCTGTAATAGCTCAGGCTTGAGCAACCGTTGAGCAACAAAATCATCACACCCGGAAACAAAATCCGCAAAACGCGATCAAGTAACCCATGGCTTGGAAGCGGCCTGATCAAAATAAAAAATCCCCCGGAAAGTCTGCCCAAGACTATCCCGCCCATTGGAGCTTCGCTATGCGCATGTTGATACTGACAGGAAGCGTGCTGACGCTTGCCGGTTGTGCCGGATTCGGAATGCCGACCCCTGACCCCTCGCAAGCCTGGATCGATCTGGATGCCCGGCAACAGGACACGGCGCTGCAGGCGCTGGAAGTCGACAACAAGGCGGCCGTCGATCACCGTTACTTCGAAGTACTGCCCGGCAGCCATGAGTTGAGGGTGCGTTATCAATTCCCGGTCGAAGCGACCAACATCGGCCCGGATGCCGAACCGCTGTGGCGCGATTGTCAGTTGAACGTGAAATTCAAGGATTTCAATGCCGGCCAGCGTTATCAGTTGCAGGCGGGAAGCATCGGTTTCCGTCCATGGGCCAAGCTCTACGATCAACAACGCAACGTGGTGGGACAGGGCACGCCGGCGGGCTGCCAGCGAACCTGATCGGCGTTATGCTGGATGTCCGAACTCACGGACATCCATCATGCGCACGTTGATGCTGTTGCTGGCCGCAGGCTTGCTCACTGGTTGCCAGACACCGTTGCCCCCCGTCGATCCCAATATGGCCTGGGTCGAATTCTCGACGCCGTCCCCCGGCGGGAAACTGCTGATGGCCGAGCGCCTCGACAACCAGCGGCTGACTGACGGGCGTTTCTTCCAGGTCACCCCCGGCAGCCACGAGTTGCGGGTGCGCTTCGACTTTGAAGTGTTCGGCGGAGGCGGCAGCCTGATGACCGGCCCCGTTGAGCGGCTGTGCTATCTGACCATCCGCTACGATCATTTCGAGGCGGGACAGCGTTACAGGCTGGAAGGCCGTTCGCTGGCGTTTACCCCAAGTGCCCGCCTGTACAACGACAAGCGGGAAATCGTCGCCGAGGACCGTGAGGTCAACTGCATCATCTGAGGCGCATCAGCGGTCATTCTTCTGATAGATGATGGCTTTGGTGCCGTTGTCGCAGGTGCCGACGATCATGGCGACGTCGTGTTTTTCAGCCTCCTCCCTGGAGACTATCTCCAGGGTGTAGGAGGGCACGGCATTCGCCTGAATCTTGATTTCGATCTCTTGCTTGAGTTCTTCGCAGTCTTTGGGCGCTGCGAAGGCCGAGGTTGCCAACACGCCACAGATAACCGCCAAGGCAAAACGTTTCATGGTTGAAGCTCCATCGAAGCAGCGCGCACGAAGATGCGCGAAAGCTGCTGTCATTTATACGACCACATTTTTGCCTGGCGGGTTCTGATCCGGCTCAATCCCGTCAGCCAACCAGCGACGCGTCGAGAGTGATCTTCGCATTCAGCACCTTGGACACCGGGCAACCTTCCTTGGCCTTGTTGCTCAATTCTTCGAACTGCGCCTGGGTTGCTCCCGGGATTTTTGCCTTGAGGATCAGTTTCACTGCGGTGATCGCAAAGCCGCCATCCACCTGATCCAGTGTGACCTCCGCCTGGGTGTCGATGCTGTCGGCCTTGAGCCCGGCGTCACCGAGAATCATCGAGAACGCCATGGAGAAACAACCTGCATGAGCGGCGCCGATCAGTTCTTCCGGATTGGTGCCCTTGCCGCCCTCGAAGCGCGCCTTGAAGCCGTAGGGCGCTTCCCGCAGGACGCCGGTTTCGGTGGAAATCGAGCCGATGCCGGTTTTCAGGTCACCTTCCCAATGTGCGGATGCCTTCTTCACGATAGCCATGTGTGCCTCCTTCAAATCGGGCGCGAAATGCCGCGCCGTCGTGGTTTTTGCCTGCAAGGCTTCTGAGGATAGACGCCGGAACAAAGTTCAGCCCAACTGAATCGTTGACTTTTTTAGTAGGAAATTTCTGATCGGCTATTGAAACTCGGGTATATGCCCTCATTGCACAGAACACGCTTATGAATTGGGCAGGTTTGCGTTCGCCAAGAACAAACCTGCACCCTCAATCGGAGATGCAGGTTTATGAAGCAACTGTCCGACGTAAAGTTTTCCACCCTCGATCTGGTGCCGGTGCGCGAGAACGGCAGCCCGGCCCAGTCGCTGCGCAACTCGCTGGATCTGGCGCAGCATGTCGAAAAATTTGGCTACACGCGGTTCTGGGTCGCCGAGCACCACAACATGGATGACATCGCCAGTTCTGCCACCTCGGTGTTGCTGGGGTATCTGGCCGGTGGCACGTCGACCATCCGTGTCGGCTCCGGTGGTGTGATGCTGCCCAACCACGCGCCGCTGGTGATCGCCGAGCAGTTCGGCACCCTTGAAAGCCTGTATCCGGGGCGGATCGACCTCGGCCTGGGCCGTGCGCCGGGTTCCGATCAGATGACCGCCCGCGCCCTGCGCCGTGAGCGCTCCGGCAGTGCCGATGATTTCCCGGAAGACGTGGCTGAGCTGGTGCGCTTCCTCGGCCCGCGCACTCCGGATCAGCGCGTGATCGCGATGCCAGGCACCGGCACCAATGTGCCGATCTGGCTGCTCGGTTCCAGCCTGTTCAGCGCGCAACTGGCCGGCGAGCGCGGTTTGCCCTACGCCTTCGCCTCGCATTTCGCACCGCGCTTCATGCACGAGGCGATCCGCGTCTATCGCAATCACTTCAAGCCGTCGGCGGTGCTCGATAAACCGTACGTGATGCTCGGCGTGCCGCTGGTGGCGGCCGACACTGATGAACAGGCCGATTACCTGGCAACGTCGGTTTACCAGCGAATCCTCGCGCTGATGCGTGGGCAAAGTCTGGTGCAACGTCCGCCGGTGAAAACCATGGACGGACTGTGGTTGCCTCATGAGCGTGAGGCGGTGGGTGATTTCCTCGGTCTGGCGATGGTCGGCAGTCCGCAGAAAATCCGCGCGAAACTCGAAGTGCTGATCGAACAGACTCAGGCTGATGAACTGATCTTCACCTGCGACCTGTACGAACACGCCGATCGCCTGCATTCCTACGAGTTGCTGGCGCAGGTGATGAAGGGCTGAAATCCTGTATCCGTGCACAAAAAAGCCGACGCATTGCGTCGGCTTTTGTTTTTCCGGGGTGATCAGCCGCGGGTGTAAACGATCTCTTTGGTGCCGCCTTCGCAGGTGCCGACGACTTTGCCGCCACTGGCCGCGCCCTTGTCGACAACCTCCAGCGAATACCCGGAAACGCCCTTGGCATCCAGCTTGGCCGCGATTTCAGCCTTCAGTTCTTCACAGGGCTTGCCGGCAGCAAACGCACCACCCGCAAGGCTCAACAAACCTACTGCCAATATCAACTTCTTCATCGGTCGCACTCCCTGGTCGGATTAATTAAGGCGGGCATCGAGCCGTTCGCTCGATGCACTCACCTCGTAGCGCATTGCCATTCCTATGGCACTCGGCCAGCGCGCAAGTTCAGAAGCGTAGACCAAACTCAGCTGCTGGCAATCCGGAACCCGACTTTCAGGGTCACTTGAAAGTGGGCAGCCTTGCCGTCCTTGATGTGGCCGCGGGTTTCGGTCACTTCGAACCATTCCAGATGCTTGATGCTCTTGTTGGCCTCGGCCAACGCATTGTTGATGGCGTCTTCGATGCTGCTGGTGGACGAGCCGACCAGCTCGACTTTCTTGTAGGTGTGATGGTCACTCATGGTGTTCTCCTTGAAGTGTGCAATTGAGCCTAGCAGCGATTTGCCGTGTTGATTTCGGCGTCCTACGCGAAGGGAAGTTCAGATTTTCTGCACTTTCCGAAAGCCGTGAAGTCCCAAACAACACACGCCACTCATCACCAATGCAGGAGAGCCACCATGGCCAACACCTCGTTACGCAAAGCCTCGTTGCAAAGCATGGAAGCGGAGATCGAGAGTCTGCTCAAGTCGTTGGAAAGCCTGAAGGACGACGCTTCGGACGAGTCGCGCAAGACCCTCAAGGCGCTCAAGGGCAACGCCGAAAGCGCGTTGAAACACTCGCGCAGCCTGCTCAGCGATGCCTACGAAGAAGTCAAAGTCAAAACCCGCGAGACCGGGATCGCCACCCGCGATTACGCGCAGGAACATCCGTGGACGACTGCCGGTGTGGCGGTCGGTGCGCTGGGTCTGCTGGCCGCTTACTTGCTGTTCAAGCGCGGCGAGTGATCCGCCTGGCGCAGCTCGTTCCTGAGCCACTGCGCCAATTGCCGGGCGCGCCCGTCTGCGGCGCGCTTGGGTAGCCACAACGCCAGTTGCGCCGGGGTTTCAATGAAACCCCACGGCGCGACCAGGCGACCGGCCTTCAAGTCTTCGGTCACCAACGGTTCCGGCGCGATCGCCACGCCCAACCCGGCGACGGCCGCTTCCAGCAAGTAATACAAATGCTCGAAACCTTGCCCCAGCTTCAACGCCTTGGCGTCGAGGCCGCTTTGCTGAGCCCAGCTCGGCCAGGCTTGCGGGCGTGAAGTCGTGTGCAGCACGGCTTCGTCGAGCAGGGCAATGGGCGGTGCCGATTGCAGGCGCGGGTAGCCGCTGAACAGCGGGCTCATGACCGGGCCGATGCGCTCGCTCGCCAGCTCGTACACCTGCATGTCCGCCGGCCATGGCGGTTCGGCGAACAGGAGCAATGCATCCAGCCCCGGGCGTCGTGGATCGAGATCGCCTTCTCCGGCCGACAGGTGCAGACGCAAATCCGGCAGATCGGCATTCAAGCGTCCCAGTCGCGGAATGAACCAGCGCGCAAGCAGACTCCCGGAGCAACCGAGCACGAACGGCGCATCGGCGGTGCTTTGGGTCAGTTCCGCGCAAACGCTGCGCAAGCGGTCGAACGCCTCGCCGCTGGCATCGCGCAGTCGGATGCCGGCATCTGTGAGTTTCAGGCCACGACCGTCCTTGACGAAAAGACTAACGCCGAGATGCTCCTCCAGCACCTTGAGCTGGCGGCTGACCGCACCGTGGGTCACATGCAGCTGTTCCGCAGCCTGGCTGACGCTATTCAGGCGGGCGGTGGCTTCGAAGGCACGCAAGGCGTTAAGCGGGGGAAGGTCATGGCTCATGATATCTGTGAGTTTTCCTGACAGGTTGTGGCGATCTTATCGGTTTTCAGCCTGGAAGGTCAGGGGTAGAGTGAACGCCATTGTCTTCTCGTGAAATCCGCTGGAGCGAACCATGACCCAGACTTCGAACACCTCCGATCTGCGTAACGGCCCTGACGCCAACGGCCTGTTTGGCTCGTTCGGCGGCCGTTACGTTGCCGAAACCCTGATGCCGTTGATCCTCGACCTGGCTCGCGAATACGAAGCGGCCAAGGACGATCCGGCGTTCAAAGAAGAATTGGCCTACTTCCAGCGCGACTATGTCGGACGTCCGAGCCCGCTGTACTTCGCCGAGCGCCTGACCGAATTCTGCGGCGGCGCCAAGATCTACCTCAAGCGCGAAGAGCTGAACCACACCGGCGCGCACAAGATCAACAACTGCATCGGCCAGATCCTGCTGGCGCGGCGCATGGGCAAGAAACGCATCATCGCCGAGACCGGCGCCGGCATGCACGGCGTGGCCACCGCCACGGTAGCTGCGCGTTTCGGTCTGGACTGCGTGATCTACATGGGCACCACGGACATTGAGCGTCAGCAGGCCAACGTGTTCCGCATGAAGCTGCTGGGCGCCGAGGTGATCCCGGTGGTCGCCGGCACCGGTACGCTGAAAGACGCAATGAACGAAGCGCTGCGTGACTGGGTGACCAACGTCGACAGCACCTTCTATCTGATCGGCACCGTGGCCGGTCCGCATCCTTATCCAGCCATGGTCCGCGACTTCCAGGCCGTGATCGGCAAGGAAACCCGCGACCAGCTGCAAGCCCAGGAAGGTCGTCTGCCGGACAGCCTGGTGGCGTGCATCGGCGGCGGTTCCAATGCCATGGGCCTGTTCCACCCGTTCCTCGATGACAAGAGTGTGGAAATCATCGGCGTCGAAGCCGCCGGTTACGGCATCGAAACCGGTAAGCACGCGGCCAGTCTCAACGGCGGTGTACCGGGCGTGTTGCACGGCAACCGTACTTTCCTGCTGCAGGACGACGATGGTCAGATCATCGACGCACACTCGATTTCCGCCGGCCTCGACTATCCGGGCATCGGCCCTGAACACGCGTGGTTGCATGACATCGGTCGCGTCCAGTACACCTCGGTGACCGACGACGAAGCCCTCGCCGCATTCCACCAGTGCTGCCGTCTGGAAGGGATCATTCCGGCACTGGAAAGCGCTCACGCCCTGGCCGAAGTATTCAAACGCGCACCGAAACTGCCGAAGGATCACCTGATGGTGGTCAACCTGTCCGGCCGTGGCGACAAAGACATGCAGACCGTCATGCACCACATGGAAACTTCCAAGCAGGAGAAACACTGATGAGCCGCCTGCAAACCCGTTTTGCCGAACTCAAGCAACAGAACCGCGCCGCGCTGGTGACCTTCGTCACTGCTGGCGACCCGGACTACGACACTTCGCTGGCCATCCTCAAAGGCTTGCCGAAAGCCGGTGCCGACGTGATCGAACTGGGCATGCCCTTCACCGACCCGATGGCCGATGGTCCGGCGATTCAGCTGGCGAACATCCGGGCCTTGGACGCCAAGCAGAACCTGATCAAAACCCTGCAAATGGTCCGCGAATTCCGCAAGGACAACAGCGACACGCCGCTGGTGCTGATGGGGTACTTCAACCCGATCCACAAGTTCGGCGTCGAGCGCTTCATCGCCGAAGCCAAAGAGGCCGGCGTTGATGGCTTGATCGTGGTCGACATGCCGCCGGAGCACAACTCTGAGCTGTGCGATCCGGCTCAGGCTGCGGGCATCGACTTCATCCGCCTGACCACCCCGACCACCGATGATGCGCGTCTGCCGAAAGTGTTGAACGGCAGCTCCGGCTTCGTTTACTACGTGTCGGTCGCCGGTGTGACCGGTGCCGGCGCGGCGACGCTGGAACACGTCGAGGAAGCGGTGGCGCGTCTGCGTCGTCATACCGATCTACCGATCAGCATCGGTTTTGGTATTCGCACGCCGGAGCAGGCCGCGTCCATCGCGCGTCTGGCCGATGGTGTGGTGGTGGGCTCGGCGCTGATCGATCACATCGCCAACGCGACCACGCCGGACCAGGCCATCGACGGCGTGTTGAGCCTTTGCTCGGCGCTGTCCGAAGGCGTGCGTAAGGCTCGCGTCAGCTGAAGGTAAAGTTCCTGATACAGAGGAATTAGAGCCTCCACGCACAGACTAACCAAGCAAGACCGAGGGATTCAGAACCACGTTCTGAATCCCTTTTTGCTGTCAGTGCAGTGAGGAAAGACCCGATGAAAATGCCGAAACGTCTGATTGCCAGTCTGGGCGTGCTGATGATCAGCGCGACTCCGCTGTTGGCCAGCGCCGATCCGCGCGACGATCACGACCACGGCGGCCCGCAACAGGGCCACTACGACAATCGCGGTGGCGATCATCATGATTGGCAAAGCAACCATCGCGGTGGCCCGCCGCCTCGGGATTTCGGCCCGGTGCGTCAGGTGATCCGCGACAATCATGGCTACTTCGTTCGCGGTGCGCCGCCACCTCCAGGCATCCATCTGGTACGTGGCCGGCCGCTGCCCCATGGCTATTACGGCGAACGGCTGGATAACCGGGCGTTGAGTCGTCTGCCGTATTACCCGGGTTATGAATGGCGTCGTGCCGGCGGTGACATCGTGCTGATCGCGGTGGGCACCGGGATCGTTTACGAAGTGCTGGATGGCGTTCTGTATTGATCGTCAGGCAATAAAAAAGACCGCAGCCTCTATTGGCTGCGGTCTTTTGTTTTCAGGGCCGGTGTTTTTCAGGGTAATTCCAGTCCGCCGGACGCTTTGTGCAGTTTGCGCAGATGCTCGCCGATCTGCTTCACATTCGCCTCGTTGGCCGCGATCTCGGCCGCTCGTTTTGGCTCAAGAAGCGCGCGCACTTCTTTGTCGAGATCGCCGGTCAGAGCCAGCAACTGTTTCTGGCGCTGGCTGCTTTCCGCTTCCAGTCGGCTGAACTCGCTCGGTTGCGGCAGGCCATAACCCCGGGAATCGAGCAGTTCTGCCGGTCGACTGAGGAAGCCGCTGTTGGCGAGGATCTGCTGCAACGTCGCATTGGCCTTGTCCATACCGCCGTTTTCCAGCTCCCGGGCGCCGAGGTAGCGTTGCTTGACTTCATCCTGAGCCAGCAACAATTGGCGGCGGAAACTGGCTTGCTCCAGCAATAGCAGTGCGGCGCTGGTGCGCAAGTCGGCCCGTTCGAACCAGGGGCGGCGCTCTTCGGCAGACAGCGAAAGCCATTCCTCGACGGTTGTCTGCTTGATCGGCAATTGCTTCTTCAAGACATCGAACATCGCCTGATAACGGTCACGGAACGAGTCGAAACGATAACCCAGGCGTAACGCCTCTTTCGGATCATCGAGCACGCTGGTGTCGGCCAGGCCACGCCCCTTCAATACTTCCAGCAAGCCGTTGGGCATGATGCTGTCGAGGCCGGTGAGCCGGGCGTTGTTGCTGCCGCTGCGCAGCAGTTTCAGGCCTTCGACGGCGCAGTTGTTGGAAAGGAAGAAGTAATTGCCGTCGTAGCTCCAGTGCATTTCGGCAGCGTGTTCGACAACGCCCTCGATTTCACTGCGCGAGAGGTTCAGTGGCACAGATGCCAGACTGCGCAGTTCGGTTTTGGTGTATTCGTCGATCACCTGCGCCAGCGGCAGCACGAACAGTCGTGACGGGTACTTGCCGACCAGACCGTCCCAGCTCGACAGCTGCACGTCACCGACAAAGGCGCGGTATGACAGCACCAGATGCTGATCCAGATCCAGTCGGCAGTCCGGCCCGCGCGGCCGGCCCGGTGCGCAGATCACCAGACGCAGCATGCTGTGGCCCCAACGGCTGACCCAGTTCTGGTTGGCTTCGGCCAACAGGTAATCCACCGCATACACGCGCTCCGGATCGACCTGGCCCAGGGGCTGTTTGGCAAAGTCGTTGCCGGCATTGAGGAAGGCGAAGGTTTTGGCGCACGCATCCTTGGCCGGCGGTGCCCAGCCGAAGTGTTGCTGGTAATAGCGATACAGCGCCGGGCGTCGGCAGGCGTAACTCGGGTCGAGGAGGAAATACTCCATGTTGACTGCGACAAACTCCTTCGGGCTGGAGATTTCGTAGAGATCGGGGCTGCGGGCGATCTGCCGGTTGTGCTGTTCCCGTTCACCCCGGCGCCCGACGTATTGCTGCCAGCCGGCAAGATCAAGCAGGCGTGGATCATCGCTGAGGGTGAAGCGCCGACCGTTCTGGCCGCGGCATTCATCGGGAATGCCGATCAGCCCGGCGCTGTTGTTGCGCCGGGTGCAGCGCTGGATCAGCGTGCGTTCGGCCGCCGGCCACAAGCGTGCGCGATCGTAAATATGGGTGATTTCGTGCAGCACCGTGGCCAGCAGTTCCCGGCGAACCGTGCCGTGGGGGCGATTGGTTTTTTCTTGCGCCGCACTGCCGTCGGTAAGGCTGGCGAGCAGTTTGCGGTTCAGGTCCAGCTCGGAGACGAGCGTCGCCTGGCCGTAGGCGTTACCGGGCATGTCGTCGGTCCAGCCGACATCGATGCGCCGGTCCAGGCGTTCGATGAAACTTGGCGGCAAGGCCTGCATGGCTTCATCGAGCAGCGCCTGGCTGGCTTGTTGTTGGGCGGGGCTCAGGCCATCGGTCTTGAGCTGCAATTGCAGGCCGGCGTGGGCGCTGTTGCCAAGCAGCAACAACGCCCCGGCCAGCAGCCAGGCGCCGAATGACTTCACAGTGCGAGGATGGCTTCGGCGAGTACCTGATCACTGGCGTCGCGAGCTTCCGGCACGCGGGTGCGCAAGGTATTGAAGGCGGCTTCCAGGTTTGCACCACGGATATCACCGTCGCTGGCCACGAAACTGGCGGCGTCGTCGTGGGCTTCGCGGATGATTTTCGAATCGCGAATCGACGTGGTGGTGTCGGAGGTGAAATCAATGGTGCGCTGGGAGGCGCGGACGATGATGTTACTGGTGGCTACCAGGGTGTGCGCCTGGGCCATATCGGCTAACAACAGCATGCCAAGGGCGGCAGCAATCAGCGGGCTACGCATGGAACGACTCCGAAAAGACAGGGATGACTATTGGACGAGAATTGCCTGTGCCAGTTCAAGGTCGCTGACATGAAGTTTTGGCCGGCTTTTGCGCAGGTAATGCAGGGCGGATTCCAGCTGTGCGCCGCGCATCTGGCCGTCACTGGCAACGAACGCTGCAGCATCGTCCTGCGCGGCGATGATCAGTTTACGGTCGAACGGCGCGGAAGACACCATGCCGGTGGCCCAGACGCTGACCACGGTGTTTTGTGTGGACACATCGAAGGCGTCTGCCAGAGGAGTCCAGCAGGCGGCGATCAGTACGGAGGGGATGAGCAGATTTGAAAGAAAACGCATGGGACTCGGCAACTGTTGGCGAGTCCCAAGGCTAGCGCAATGCCCGGACTGGAGCCAGCGCCGAAACATCGGGACATGACCGGCGTGTCCCGGAATGTCCCTGTCGCTTAGATCGTCAGAATGGCCTGGGCCAGCTGTGCGTCGGTCGCGTTCAGTTGCGGAGCCTGATGACGGATGTGATCCAGTGCGCTCTCCAGTTTCACGCCACGGATTTCGCCTTCGCTGGCCACGAAGCTGGCAGCGTCGTCACGGGCGGCGAGCACGATCTTGTCGTCACGGAAGGACGAAGTGACGTCGGACGTGGCATCGGAGGAGGACTTGAGCGCGCCAACCACGGCGTCGGTAGTAACGATGAAGCTGCTGGCACTGGCGTTGGCAGCTACGGCCAGCAGGGCGGCGGCGCTGAGCAGACGAAGGCGGGACATGGGAGAACTCCTGTGGGTAAACCGTATTGAGAGGTGGCTCGGTGTCTGAGGGTCAGACGCCATTCGCACAGCATTCGCCACGTTCTGCATGGATCTTAGGCTTACCTTGCGGATTCGCACAGTGGTCAGGATGCTGGCCTGAACACATTTTTCGAAACTGTACTTATCATTTTTTTAGTTTTTGAAAACTGTACCTGTCTGATGTTTCAGGCGTGGGTATCAGGTTTTTCAGGCCTGAAACGACAAGACCCGTCGCGGTTTCCCGCGACGGGTCTTGTGTATTCGATTCGGGTTGCTGGCGGTGGGTCTAGCGACCAGAGCCAGCGACGCTACTTAGCGCCAGAACGGCTTGCTCAGCTCTTCGTAGCGTTGTGCTTCGCTAATCCCGGCGTCAGCCAGCAGACGCGAATCCAGACGAGCCAGTTGGTGGCGGCTGGAGATGCGGCGCTGCCACAGCATCAGGTTGGCGATAACGCGCAGAGGCAGGGAAGCCTGGGTTTTTACAGCTTTGTCTTCGAAGAACAGTTCGGAACTGAGTGTACGTTCCATGATTGACATCCTTCCGCTTGTGGCGGGATTAGGTAGTGGTTTAACTGGTGCCCATGATCCTCTCGTTTGGCCAGACTCTCTAGATACAGTTCACCTGTATTGTGAGTGACCAGTTAACTGTTTATAGGGGGTGTACGGGTCAAAATTGCGCAAACTGTACCTGTCTGCGCCTATTTGGTGCATTTTTGCCCAGTTCGGTGGTTTGAGTAGGGAAAGGCTGTAGGAAATGACCGGTACAGCAGTACAGTTTTTGTAGGGATTGGGGATTTTGAGAATCCCGCTGACGAAACTGTGTTTGCGCCAGCGGGAAATCTGTGCGGATTACACGGCCAGCATGCGTCCGGTTTCTTCCAGATTGATATGCCAGCTCAGGGCATCACGCAGGATGTGCGGCGTGTGGCCGCCAATGGCGCAGGCTTTTTCGAAGTAGTCGTTCAGCGCCTGGCGGAAATCCGGGTGCACACAGTTATCGATGATCACCCGGGCGCGCTCCCGGGGCGCCAGGCCTCGCAGGTCGGCCAGGCCGACCTCGGTCACCAGGATGTCGACGTCATGTTCGGTGTGGTCGACGTGGCTGACCATCGGCACCACGCTGGAAATCGCGCCGCCCTTGGCGATCGACTTGGTCACGAACACCGCCAGGTGCGCGTTGCGCGCGAAATCGCCCGAACCGCCGATGCCGTTCATCATCCGCGTGCCGCAGACGTGGGTGGAGTTGACGTTGCCATAGATGTCGAACTCAAGGGCCGTATTGATGCCGATGATGCCGAGGCGCCGTACCACTTCCGGGTGGTTGGAGATTTCCTGCGGGCGCAGCACCAGCTTGTCCTTGTACTTCTCCAGGTTGCCGAACACGTCGCTGTTGCGCCGCTCCGACAGGGTTATCGAGCTGCCCGAGGCGAAGCTCAGCTTACCGGCGTCGATCAGATCGAAGGTCGAGTCCTGCAGCACTTCGGAGTACATGGTCAGGTCTTCGAACGGCGAATCGATCAGCCCGCACATCACTGCGTTGGCAATGTTGCCGATCCCGGCCTGCAGCGGTCCGAGCTTGTTGGTCATACGCCCGGCATCGACTTCCTGCTTGAGGAAGGCGATCAGGTGATCGGCGATGGCCTTGGTGTCGACATCCGGCGACGACACAGTGGATGGCGAGTCCGACTGTTGAGTGATGACGATGGCGACAATCTTCTCCGGCGGGATCGGGATCGCAGTGCTGCCGATGCGGTCGTCGACCTTTACCAGCGGAATTGGCGTACGGGTCGGGCGATAGGTCGGGATATAGATGTCATGCAGACCTTCGAGGTTGGCGTTGTGTGCCAGGTTGATCTCGACGATCACATGTTTGGCGAAAATCGCGAAGCTCGCCGAGTTGCCCACCGAGGTGGTCGGCACGATGTGGCCCTGTTCGGTGATGGCCACGGCTTCGATCACGGCGATGTCCGGCAGCTTCAGTTGCTGATTGCGCAGTTGTTCGACGGTTTCCGACAGGTGCTGGTCGATGAACATCACTTCGCCGGCGTTGATCGCCTTGCGCAAGGTGCTGTCGACCTGGAACGGCATACGCCGCGACAGCACGCCGGCTTCGGTCAGTTGCTTGTCGAGATCGTTGCCCAGGCTGGCGCCGGTCATCAGGCTGATCTTCAGCGGCGTGACCTTGGCTCGCTCGGCCAGCGCATGGGGCACGGCCTTGGCTTCGCCGGCGCGGGTAAAGCCGCTCATGCCGACGGTCATGCCGTCCTCAATCAGCGCAGCGGCGTCGGCGGCGCTCATCACTTTATCCAACAACGAAGGCAGGCGAATACGGTCACGGTACATGGATTATTTTCTCGGGCAGCGAGTAGCAGGATGCGCAGTCTAGTGAATTTCGCGAGCGCCTGTCCCGCTACCAAGGTCGCAAACGAGGCGTCTATTTAGCGGGTTTCAAGTAAAACACCGTTACTGGATCTGCAACAACGCGGCAAATTGTCCGACGGTTTGCGCTAACAAAAACGCCCCGACAAGTCGGGGCGTTCTGTATTGCCGGCGAGGGTTACTCGACCGCTTTGACCATGTCTTCGATGACTTTCTTCGCGTCGCCAAACACCATCATGGTCTTGTCCAGGTAGAACAGTTCGTTGTCCAGACCGGCATAGCCGCTGGCCATTGAGCGCTTGTTGACGATGATGGTCTTGGCCTTGAACGCTTCGAGGATCGGCATGCCGGCAATCGGCGATTTCGGATCGTTCTTGGCGGCCGGGTTGACCACGTCGTTGGCGCCGAGCACCAGCACCACGTCGGCCTGGCCGAACTCGGAGTTGATGTCTTCCATCTCGAACACCTGGTCGTACGGCACTTCGGCTTCGGCCAGCAGTACGTTCATGTGTCCGGGCATCCGACCGGCCACCGGGTGGATCGCATACTTCACGGTCACGCCATGATGGGTCAGTTTCTCGGTGAGCTCTTTCAGCGCATGTTGCGCACGGGCCACCGCCAGACCGTAGCCAGGCACGATGATCACGGTGTCGGCGTTGGTCAGCAGGAAGGTTGCGTCGTCAGCCGAACCGGATTTCACCGGACGGGCTTCCTTCTCACCGGCAGGACCGGCGTCCGCGGTGTTGCCGAAACCGCCGAGCAGTACGTTAAAGAAGGAACGGTTCATCGCCTTGCACATGATGTACGAGAGGATCGCACCGCTCGAACCCACCAGCGAGCCGGCAATGATCAGCATCGAGTTGTTCAGCGAGAAGCCGATACCCGCCGCCGCCCAGCCGGAATAGCTGTTGAGCATCGACACCACCACCGGCATGTCGGCGCCGCCGATCGGGATGATGATCAGCACGCCCATGACGAACGCCAGGGCCAGCATCAGGGCGAACGCGGCGAGGTTGCCGGTCAGCATGAAGGTGACGCCGAGGATCAGCGTCGCCAGGCCCAATACTGCGTTCAGCTTGTGCTGACCGCTGAACTGTACCGGTGCGCCCTGGAACAGACGGAACTTGTACTTGCCCGAGAGCTTGCCGAACGCAATCACCGAACCGGAGAAGGTGATTGCACCGATGGCTGCGCCGAGGAACAGCTCCAGACGGTTACCCGCCGGGATCGAGTCGCCCAGTTGCTTGACGATGCCCAGGGACTGCGGCTCGACCACGGCAGCAATGGCGATGAACACCGCTGCCAGACCGATCATGCTGTGCATGAACGCAACCAGTTCCGGCATCTTGGTCATTTCAACGCGCTTGGCCATGATCGAACCGGCGGTGCCGCCGATCAGCAGACCGACGATCACATAGCCAATGCCGGCGGTGGCCCCGCCTTGTTCTAAAGAGAGCGCGCCGAGCTTATAGATGAGGCCGATGGTGGTCAGGATTGCCAGCGCCATGCCGAGCATGCCGAACAGGTTGCCGCGGCGCGACGTGGTCGGGTGCGACAGGCCCTTGAGCGCCTGGATAAAGCAGATTGACGCGATCAGGTAGAGCGTCGTGACGAGGTTCATGCTCATTACTTAGGCGCCTCTTCTTTTGCTTTCGGGGCTTTCTTCTTGAACATCTCAAGCATGCGGCGGGTGACCAGGAAGCCACCGAACACGTTGACCGCGGCCAGTGCCACCGCGAGGGTGCCCATGGTCTTGCCCAGCGGGGTGACGGTCAGTGCGGCGGCGAGCATGGCGCCGACGATCACGATCGCCGAAATGGCGTTGGTCACGGCCATCAAAGGCGTGTGCAGCGCGGGTGTAACGTTCCAGACCACGTGGTAACCGACATAAATCGCCAGCACGAAGATGATCAGGTTGTAGATACCGGGGGAGATAAGCTCTTCCATCGTCTGAATCCCTGCTTAGGCGTTTTTGCGGATGACTTGGCCGTCGCGGCACATCAGGCACGCGGCGACGATGTCGTCTTCGAGGTTCACTTCGAACTGGCCTTCTTTGGTGAAGACCAGCTTCAGGAAGTCCAGCAGGTTGCGTGCGTACAGCGCCGAGGCATCTGCGGCGACTTCACCGGCGAGGTTAGTCGGGCCGACGATGGTCACGCCGTTTTCGATCACGACCTGATCGGCCACTGTCAGCGGGCAGTTGCCCCCTTGGGCTGCAGCGAGGTCGATGACCACCGAGCCGGGTTTCATCTGCGCCACGGTTTCCGCGCTAAGCAGCGTCGGTGCCTTGCGACCCGGAATCAGTGCGGTGGTGATGACGATGTCGGCCTGCTTGGCGCGCTCGTGCACGGCCTGGGCCTGACGCTGCATCCAGCTCGCCGGCATCGGGCGTGCGTAACCGCCGACGCCGACAGCGCATTCGCGTTCTTCATCGGTCTCGTAAGGCACGTCGACGAACTTGGCGCCGAGGGACTCGATCTGTTCCTTTACGGCCGGACGTACGTCGGACGCTTCGATGACGGCACCCAGACGTTTCGCCGTGGCAATCGCCTGCAACCCGGCCACGCCGGCCCCCAGAATCAGCACGCGCGCCGCTTTTACGGTGCCCGCGGCAGTCATCAGCATCGGCATGAAGCGTGGATAGTAGTGAGCAGCCAGAAGCACGGCCTTGTAGCCGGCAATGTTCGCCTGGGACGACAGCACGTCGAGGCTCTGAGCCCGGGAGGTACGTGGCGCCGCTTCCAGGGCGAACGCGGTAATCCCGCACTCGGCCATCTTCGCGATGGTGTCGTTGTTGAACGGGTTGAGCATGCCCACCAGCACTGTGCCGCGCTTGATCAGCGTGAGCTCGGCATCGCTTGGCGCGACCACTTTGAGAATCAGCTCGGCGCCAAACGCGTCATTGGCACTGCCAATGGTTGCGCCTGCCGCTTCATAGGCACTGTCGACAACGCTGGCTTTAACGCCGGCGCCGGATTGCACAGTGACCTTATGACCTTGGCTGATCAGCTTTTTAATGGTTTCCGGGGTTGCAGCAACCCGTGTTTCACCGGTCTGGGTTTCGAGAGGAACACCAATGTGCACGTCAAATCTCCTGCGTGATCTTATTGAGTAAACCCATGCACTACGGATGGTGCGACTGGGGCGGCCGATCAGCACGATCCCGCCAAATCAGGGCGGGGCGCGGCATTTTGCAGGCGAAGTTTATGCCCTTCAAGGGATTATGACGGGTGACGGAAAATTAACTACAAGTCATCCCGTGACCGAATGTCGCAGATGGCCAGTTGAATCCCTTGCAGGCCGTGCCTTTCAAGGAGTCTGGATGAATTTGAAGATTTTTCTCATCGGTGACGTGAATAGGCCGCAATGAGTCGCGAATGAGGGCGCAAAGCCACGTCGGCAGGCGCTTGTGGGACGTCTGTACGACTTTCGGATACAGTCTGTCTATTTGCGACAAATAGTTATATCTGTAGGGCTTTGATTTTCCTGACTACGGGGTTAATAATCGCTGAAACCCTTTAGCCCTCTAGGTTGTAGCTGTGTGCCTGATTCACCAGCCAATCGCGAAAAGCCTTGAGGGACGCCGATTCGACCTTTCGCTCCGGAATCATCAGGTAATACGCCTTGATGCTGGAGAGCGCGTTCGGGTTGGCAATCACCAGGCGTTTCTCGGCCAGTTCGCGTTGAATCAGGAATGGCGGGATCAGCGCGATGCCCATGTCGTGCATGGCCGCCTGGGCCAGCATGGAGAATAGCTCGTAGCGCGGACCTGTCATGTCGCGGGGGATGTTCAGGTGCTGCGAGTTGAACCACTGTCGCCAGGCGTAGGGGCGGGTGGTTTGTTGGAGCAGCGGCAGATCGGCGATTTCATCGGGTGTCAGATGCGTCTTGTTGCCGAGCAGGGCCGGACTGCATACCGGCATCGGATTCTCGCCCATCAACCTGTGAGATTCAGTACCCGACCAATCTGCATCGCCGAAGTAGATGGCAGCATCGAACTCGGTGTCGGCAAACAGGAAAGGGCGGGTACGGTTGGTCAGGTTGACCGTTACTTCCGGATGCTTGAGCTGGAAGTCCTTCAATCTTGGCAGCAGCCATTGCGTGCCGAAGGTGGGCACCACGGCGAGCTCGATCACGTTGGTGCCTTGCTGACCCATCACTGACAGCGTGTCGCGCTCGACGGCATCAAGCTGGGTCGCTACTCGACGGCTGTAGGAAAGCCCCGCTTCTGTCAGCTTTACTCCGCGACGGGAGCGTCGGAACAGTTCGACACTGAGGAAGTCCTCGAGACTGGCTATCTGTCGGCAAATGGCGCCTTGGGTGAGGGAAAGTTCTTCGGCGGCCTTGGTAAAGCTCTCGTGACGGGCGGCGGCTTCGAAGCTGATAAGGGCGGTGGTGCTGGGTATCTTGCGGCGCATGTACGTCAACCTCACTAATACATCGCTTAATCGGCATCTCGCGACGTTTCGGAGTGAGAAATTAGCACAACAGGATGCGAAATCCTCGTTTGCCGGGAGGGCGAAGCGGGCCTAGGATCAATGCCACGTTAATTCACCCGATTTGCGAGGACTCACTCATGGGCGGTAAAGCTAGCTTCAACTGGATCGATCCACTGCTACTGGATCAACAGCTGACTGAAGAAGAACGCATGATCCGCGACGCTGCCGAGCAATTCGCCCTGCAGAGCCTCGCGCCGCGCGTTCTGGAAGCCTTCCGCCATGAGAAGACTGACCCGGCAATCTTTCGTGAAATGGGTGAAGTCGGCCTGTTGGGTGCGACCATTCCCGAGCAGTATGGTGGCAGCGGCCTCAACTATGTCAGTTACGGTCTGATTGCTCGTGAAGTCGAGCGTGTTGATTCCGGCTACCGTTCGATGATGAGCGTGCAGTCTTCGCTGGTGATGGTGCCGATCAACGAATTCGGTACCGAAGCACAGAAACAGAAGTATCTGCCGAAACTGGCTTCCGGTGAGTGGATCGGCTGCTTCGGTCTGACCGAGCCGAACCACGGTTCCGACCCGGGCGCGATGATTACGCGTGCACGCAAGGTCGAAGGCGGCTACAGCCTGACCGGCGCCAAGATGTGGATCACCAACAGCCCGATCGCCGACGTGTTCGTGGTCTGGGCCAAGGACGATGCGGGCGACATTCGTGGTTTCGTTCTGGAGAAGGGCTGGAAAGGTCTGAGCGCTCCGGCGATTCATGGCAAGGTCGGCCTGCGAGCTTCGATCACCGGCGAAATCGTCATGGATAACGTGTTTGTTCCCGAAGAGAACATTTTTCCGGACGTGCGCGGTTTGAAAGGTCCGTTCACCTGCCTCAACTCGGCACGGTATGGCATCTCCTGGGGCGCGCTGGGTGCGGCTGAATTCTGCTGGCACACCGCTCGCCAGTACACCCTGGATCGCCAACAGTTCGGTCGTCCATTGGCTGCTACTCAGTTGATCCAGAAGAAACTGGCGGACATGCAGACCGAGATCACTCTGGCGCTGCAAGGCTGCCTGCGTCTGGGCCGCATGAAGGACGAAGGTACTGCTGCGGTTGAAATCACTTCGATCATGAAGCGCAACTCTTGCGGCAAGTCTCTCGAAATCGCCCGCATGGCGCGTGACATGCTGGGTGGCAACGGGATCTCCGATGAATTCGGCGTGGCCCGTCACCTGGTTAACCTGGAAGTAGTGAATACCTATGAAGGTACTCACGACGTTCACGCGCTGATCCTCGGTCGTGCGCAGACCGGCCTGCAGGCGTTCTATTAACAGGAGAGCGACCATGGGCGCGCTGTCGCATCTGCGGGTACTGGATTTATCGCGTGTGCTGGCCGGCCCATGGGCTGGTCAGATCCTGGCCGACCTTGGGGCGGAAGTGATCAAGGTCGAGCGCCCCGGTAATGGTGACGACACCCGGGCCTGGGGGCCGCCCTTCCTGAAAGACGCCTATGGTGAGAACACCAGCGAGGCGGCTTATTACCTGTCGGCCAACCGTAACAAGCAATCTGTGACGATCGACTTCACGCGTCCCGAAGGTCAGAAGCTTGTGCGTGAGCTGGCTGCCAAGTCGGACATCCTGATCGAGAACTTCAAGGTTGGTGGTCTGGCGGCTTATGGCTTGGACTATGAGTCATTGAAGGCTGTCAATCCGGATCTGATTTATTGCTCGATCACTGGTTTCGGTCAGACCGGGCCGTATGCGAAGCGTGCGGGTTACGACTTCATGATCCAGGGACTTGGCGGGCTGATGAGCCTCACTGGACGTCCTGAAGGCGATGAAGGCGCCGGCCCGGTGAAGGTGGGTGTGGCGCTGACGGATATTCTGACCGGCCTGTATTCGACTGTGGCGATCCTGGCCGCGCTGGCTAACCGCGATCATGTTGGCGGTGGGCAACATATCGATATGGCGCTGCTGGATGTGCAGGTGGCGTGCCTGGCCAACCAGGCGATGAACTATCTGACGACCGGGACCGCGCCGAAACGGCTGGGGAATGCGCATCCGAATATCGTGCCGTATCAGGATTTTCCTACGGCAGACGGCGACTTCATTCTCACGGTAGGTAATGACGGACAGTTCCGAAAATTTGCCGAAGTGGCGGGGCAGCCGCAGTGGGCGGACGATCCACGTTTCGCGACTAATAAGTTGCGGGTGGCGAACCGCGCTGTGCTGATTCCGTTGATCCGCCAGGCGACTGTCTTCAAGACGACTGCCGAGTGGGTGGCTCAGCTGGAGCAGGCAGGGGTGCCGTGTGGGCCGATCAATGATCTGTCGCAGGTGTTCGAGGATCCGCAGGTGAAGGCTCGCGGGTTGGCGATTGAGCTGCCTCATGCGCTGGCGGGGACGGTGCCGCAGGTGGCTAGCCCGATCCGGTTGTCGCGGACGCCTGTCGAGTATCGCCATGCGCCTCCTTTGCTGGGCGAGCATACATTCGACGTTTTGCAGCGGGTACTGGGTCTTGGGGCGGGAGCAGTCGCTGCGATGAAAGAGGATGGGGTGCTCTGATGGCTCTTTCTATATAGAAGGGGGGGGCTGAATCCTTCTTCTATATAGAGGGACTTGAAGAGGGACTTGAGTGTTTTTTGGCTTTTTCGCAAGTTATTGAAAGAAAAGCGAAATTAAGTGTTGACGGCAGATTCTGAGTCTCTATAATTCGCCCCACTTCCGGCGCAGTCGAAACGGAAAACTCCTTGAGATTCAATGAGTTAAGTGGGTTTCGACGGTGGCTCGCTTCAGTTCATCGAAGCCTGGAAGGCGTTGGAAATGCCGGTGTGCT
>NZ_JBWXMQ010000015.1:0-190633 GCF_056626735.1 Pseudomonas sp. 1
TCAAGGGAAGGCAGTGATTTTATGTAAGGCGCTTCGTCAGTCTTCGTAGGAACAGTCGCTAAATAGGAACAACTGCATTGATCCGCTCCGCACATCAATCCATGCCAACTATGCAATTAACAAATCGATCCCTGCGCGCCACTATCCGCCCCAATAAAAACCGTGCGCCGCCTCCCCGTCGCGCACGTCATAAAAGCGGTGGAGTACTTTTCTATGACAGCCTCAATCCCACACGGCGGCTCGCGGGCCGGCGCCATTTTCCGGGTGACCTCGGGTAACTTCCTCGAACAGTTCGACTTCTTTCTGTTCGGCTTCTACGCCACGCAGATCGCGGCGGTGTTCTTCCCGGCGAGCAGTGAGTTCGCCTCTCTGATGATGACTTTTGCAGTGTTCGGCGCAGGCTTTTTGATGCGTCCGCTGGGGGCTATCGTGCTCGGCGCGTACATCGATGACGTCGGTCGGCGCAAAGGTCTGATCGTCACCCTGTCGATCATGGCCAGCGGCACGATCCTGATTGTGCTGGTGCCCGGATATGAAACCATCGGCCTGTTTGCCCCGGCGCTGGTGTTGATCGGGCGGCTGTTGCAAGGCTTCTCCGCGGGTGCGGAACTGGGCGGGGTTTCGGTGTATCTCTCGGAGATCGCCACGCCCGGTCGCAAAGGCTTTTTTACCGCCTGGCAGTCGGCCAGTCAGCAGGTGGCCATCGTCGTCGCCGCTGCGCTGGGTTATGGCTTGAACCAGTGGATGGCACCGCAAGCGGTTGCCGATTGGGGCTGGCGGATTCCGTTTTTCGTCGGCTGCATGATCGTCCCGTTCATCTTCTTTCTGCGACGCAATCTGGCGGAAACCGAAGAGTTCGCCGCTCGTAAACATCGTCCGAGCATGAAGGAAGTGTTCCGCACCCTCGGTCAGAACTGGGGCGTAGTGCTGGGCGGGATGCTGATGGTTGCCCTGACCACCACCGCGTTTTACCTGATCACCGTGTACGCACCGACCTTCGGTAAAACCGTGCTGCACCTGAGCACCTCCGATGCGTTGCTGGTGACTCTGCTGGTGGGCGTTTCCAACTTTTTCTGGCTGCCAATTGGCGGCGCGTTGTCTGATCGTGTCGGGCGCCGTCCGGTGCTGATCGCCATGGCGTTGCTGGCCCTGGCCACCACGTATCCGGCGCTGTCGTATCTGGTGCAGGCGCCAAGCTTCAGCCATATGCTGCTGTCGCTGTTGTGGCTGTCGTTTATCTACGGCCTGTACAACGGCGCGATGATTCCGGCCCTGACCGAAATCATGCCGGTAGAAGTGCGCGTGGCCGGTTTCTCCCTGGCCTATAGCCTCGCCACCGCCGTGTTCGGCGGATTCACGCCAGCGATGTCGACCTTCCTGATCCAGTACACCGGCGACAAAGCCGCTCCGGGTTACTGGATGAGCATCGGCGCGCTCTGCGCACTGGGTGCGACGCTGTATCTGTATCGCCGCGCCGGCGGTCGTCTGCAACCTGCTACTGCCTGAGAACATCACCATGAAAAAACTGTTTACCGTTACAGCCCTGCTCGCCGGTCTTGCGTTCAACGTTGCGGCCCAGGCCGAAGAGTTGCGGGTCATGACCTCCGGCGGTTTTACCGCTGCCTACAAGATCCTCGGGCCGAAATTCGCCGCTGCCACCGGCAACACCCTGGACACCCAACTCGGCCCGTCGATGGGCAAGGCACCGGAGGCAATCCCCAATCGCCTTGCCCGTGGCGAAAAGGCCGACGTGGTGATCATGGTCGGCTACGCCCTCGATGATCTGATCAAGCAAGGCAAGGTCGACCCGGCGTCGCGGGTAGAACTGGCAGATTCGCGAATCGGCCTGGTGGTGCGCGAAGGTGCGCCAAAACCGGACATCAGCAATGTCGATGCCCTGAAGAAAACCCTGCTGGATGCAAAATCGGTGGCCTACTCCGACAGCGCCAGCGGCGTGTACATCGAGCAGCAGTTGTTCAAGAAACTCGGTATCGAAGATCAGCTGAAACCGAAGGCGAAGATGATCCCGAAAATCCCTGTGGGCTCGGTGGTCGCCACGGGCGACTATCAACTGGGCTTCCAGCAGGTCAGCGAGTTGCTGCCGGTGCCAGGGGTGAGTTTTGTGGCGAAGATTCCGGAATCGGTGCAGTCGGTAACACGATTTGCAGCAGGGATTCCGGTGGGTGCGCAGCATCCAGAGGAAGCGAAAGCCTTGCTCGCTTATCTGGCCGCGCCTGCCGCCCAGCCTGACGTGCAGGCCACCGGGCTGGATTCGGTCAAGCGCTGACCGTCGGCGGCTGGACTTTCATTTCCACCACCAGCCGCTCCAGTTCCAATGCCGCCGGGGTCAGCGTACGGCCCCGGCGTTTGATGATGCCGACGCTGCGCATCACTTGTGGTTCGGTCAGAGGTACCCGCGTCAGGATCGGATGATCCGCCGCCGGCATCGCCATCAACGGCACCGCCGCCACGCCCAGCCCCGCTTCCACCAGACCGATCATGGTCGTCACATGCCGCGTCTCGCAGATACTCGGGCGTTGCGGCACCACTTTGGCCAAAGCCTGATCCAGCAGAAAACGGTTGCCCGAGGTCTTGTCGAGCGAGATGTAATCCTGCCGGTAGAACTCGTCCCAGGTCACGCTGCTGCGCCCGGCCAGCGGATGATCGCGGCGACAGGCGACCACGTAGCTCTCCTGCACCAGCGGCTCGAAATCCACGCCCGCCTCCTGAGTGCCCATGAAACTCAGACCGAAATCCGCCTCGCCATTGACCACCGCGCTCAGCACGTCGTGGGCGCTGGAGTCGAGGACTTTGACTTTGATGCGCGGGAACTGCCGGTGATAGCGGGCGACCACGCTCGGCATGAAGTAATACGCCGCCGACGGCACGCAGGCGACAGTCACGTGGCCCTGCCGGTTCGAGGCGACTTCACTGATGCCGAGCAACGCGACGTCCAGATCGTCGAGCAAACGTTCGACGCTGGGCATGAAACCGCGTCCGGCCTGGGTCAGGCTGACCTTGCGCGTGGTGCGTTCGAACAGCTTCACGCCGAGGGCGTCTTCGAGCTTTTCGATGCGTCGGCTCAGGGCCGGTTGCGACAGGCGCACGGTGTCGGCGGCCTTGCGGAAACTGCCCTGCTCGACCACCGCGCGAAAGGCTTGCAGGTCGTTGAGGTCGAAGTTGATGGCCATGGAAAACTCTGGAGGATTGATTCGCTGAGGCTATAAATGTAACCAATTGATGCAAATTATTACACAAGCACATCTGCTCAAGCCGGGCATGCGGTAGATCTGCCATTGTTGCAACCTTTATCCTTGTCGCCCCCGCCGTACCGCGTTACTGGAGTTCCGCTCATGCCCCATGAAGGCAATCTGTTACAAGCCGCCGTCGTTTTTCTGCTGGCCGCCGTGCTTACCGTTCCGCTGGCCAAGCGCCTGCAACTGGGCGCAGTGCTCGGCTATCTGTTTGCCGGGGTGATCATCGGCCCGTCGGTGCTGGGCCTGATCGGCAATCCGCAAAGCGTCAGCCATATCTCGGAACTGGGCGTGGTTTTGCTGTTGTTCATCATCGGTCTGGAGCTGTCGCCGCGACGTTTGTGGGTGATGCGCAAATCGGTATTCGGCGTGGGTCTGGCGCAGGTGCTGCTGACCGGTTCGGTGATTGGTGTGCTGGCGTTGCTGGTGTTCGGTCAGCCGCTGAACAGCGCGATTGTCTTGGGCCTGGGTCTGGCGCTGTCGTCCACCGCGTTCGGCTTGCAAAGCCTGGCGGAGCGCAAGGAACTGACCAGCCCGCACGGACGGCTGGCGTTTGCGATTCTGCTGTTCCAGGACATCGCCGCGATCCCGCTGATCGCGCTGGTGCCGATGCTTGCGGGCGTCGATCACCACACCAGCACTGCCGACGATGTGCGCCACAGTTTGCAGGTGCTCGGCAGCATCGCCGTGGTGGTGATCGGCGGGCGCTATCTGTTGCGTCCGGTGTTTCGCGTGGTGGCGAAAACCGGTCTGCCGGAAGTCTCCACCGCCACTGCGTTGCTGGTGGTGATCGGCACCGCGTGGCTGATGGACATGGTCGGCGTGTCGATGGCGTTGGGCGCGTTTCTTGCCGGATTGCTGCTGGCGGATTCGGAATATCGCCATGAGCTGGAAGCGCAGATCGAGCCGTTCAAGGGCCTGCTGCTGGGGCTGTTTTTCATCAGCGTCGGCATGGGCGCCAACCTCGGTCTGCTGCTCAGCGCGCCGATCACGGTGCTGGGGCTGACGCTGCTGCTGATCGCCTTGAAGTTGCCGTTGCTGTTTGTGGTCGGGCGTCTGGCCGGTGGGCTGAACAAGGTCAGCGCGATTCGCCTCGGCATCGTGCTGGCGGCGGGCGGTGAATTCGCCTTTGTGGTGTTCAAGATCGGTCGCGATCAGGGCCTGTTCGAACCGCGTCTGTACGACCTGCTGGTGCTGACCATCACCCTGTCGATGGCGGTCACACCGTTGTTGCTGCTGGTCTGCGCACGGTTGGTCAGCCCGAAAGTGCAGCCGGTAGAAGTGCCGGAGAAATTCCGTCAGATCGAAACCGAAGCCCCACGTGTCGTGATCGCCGGCATGGGCCGGATGGGTCAGATCGTGGCGCGGATCCTGCGGGCGCAGAACATCAAGTTCGTGGCGTTGGATACGTCGGTGGAAACCATCGAACTGTCCCGCAGTTTCGGTGGTGTGCCGGTGTTCTACGGTGACCCGATGCGCCCGGAAATCCTCAACGCGGCCAAGGTTGGTGAGGCGGAATATTTCGTGATTGCCACGGACGATCCGGAAACCAACATCAAGACTGCCGAAATCGTGCGCAAGCTCTACCCGCACATGAAAATCATCGCCCGGGCGCGTAACCGGCAGCATGTTCATCGGTTGGTGGATGTCGGTGCCGATCCGATCCGGGAGACTTATTACTCAAGTCTGGAAATGAGCCGCCGCACGCTGGTTGGCCTTGGCTTGACCCAGGCCCAGGCCGATGCACGGATCAAGCGCTTCAAGCACCATGACGAACAGGTGCTCGAGGCTCAACACGCGGTGTACGACGACGCGGCCAAAGTCCTGCAGACCGCCCAGGAAGCGCGGGCGGAACTGGCCCGGTTGTTCGAGTCGGATCAACTGGAAGAACAATCGGGCAAGCCCTGACGTTTTCAGAGTTGATCGTTCCCACGCTCCGCGTGGGAATGCAGCCCGGGACGCTCCGCGTCCGTTCCGGAGCTGGAACGCGGAGCGTCCCTTGAGGCATTCCCACGCAGAGCGTGGGAACGATCACGTGGGAAACTCCCACAGGTTCAGGCCATCTCCAGCTCCCTCTCTTCTTTGGCCGGCGCCACTTCAAACCGATCCGCCAGAAACGGCGTGATGTCCAGCGGCAGCGGTTCATCGTTGACCAGTTTGTCCAGCAACACTCCGGTAATCGCCGACGTCAGCACGCCGGTGCGGAAATGCCCGCAGGCATTGAGATAACCCTCCACTCCGGCCATCGGCCCGAGAATCGGCAATTCGTCCGGCGAGCCCGGCCGCAGCCCGGCCCAGGTGCGCTTGAGGTTGATGTCCGCCAGTTCCGGCAGACAACGCACCGCGCCCTGAACCAGCCCGGCGATTTCCGGCCAGGTCGTGGTGACGTCAAAGCCCTTGTCCTCGGTGGTACTGCCGATGAGGATTTCGCCGTTGTCCTTCTGCGCCATGTAGCAATCGCTGGTGGTCAGGCAACCGTTGAGGATTTTCGGCAGGCGTTCGGTCAGCAGGATCTGACCTTTCACCGGTTTCACCGGAATGCGGATGCCGGTCGCCCATTCGCTCAAGTCTGCAGCCCAGGCACCCGCGGCGTTGATCAGGGTCTTGCAGTGGAACACCCCGGCTTCGGCCGTCTGTACGCCAGTCACCCGCCGACCGTGGTGCAGCACGCCGGTGACGTTGGTGTTGACGAACATGGCCACGCCATTCTGCCGGGCGCCTTCGGTGTAGGCGTCGGCCAGGCGGAACGGGCTGACCTGATGGTCGCAGAGAAACTCCAGCGCACCGCGCGCTTCATGGCTGACACTCGGCTCGGACTCGCGCAATGCAGCCTGATCGAGCCAGCGCACCTGATCGGCCAGATGCGGGATGCAGCCGACGATGTGCTCGGCGTACAACCGGTCTTCATCGTCATAAATGACGAATTTGAGCCCGGTCTTTTCGAACTTGAAATCCATTCCGTGATTGTCTTTCAGCTCACGGTGCAGCGCCGGGTACAGCGCGTTGGACTGCAAGGCAAAATCAAAGAACGACGGCGGCAGGATGTGCGGCGTGCTGGAGTCCACCGCCACCGCCGCGCCCTGGGTTTCGCGCTTGCGGTTGGCCGACATCATGCGGAAGAAAATCACCCCGCAGCCCAGCCCCACCGACTCGCCAATCGCCCACAGGCCGCCGGCCGAAGCGCGGGTCGCGTTGCCCGGACGCTTGGCGTCGATCAACGCGACCTTGAGGTCTTTGCGCTTGGACAACTGATAGGCGATGGACGCACCGATCACACCGCCGCCGGCGATGACCACGTCATAGAACTTACTCATGGGAAACGGCCTCCGTGCCGAGGGACTGGAACGCGGAAAAAGGAATCGGATCGATCGGGAAACGCGGTCGCAGCCAGCCGACATCCTTGCGCCCGGTGGCCTGACGCAAGCGGTCGCTGCAATAACCGACGCACATCCGCCCCTGACAATCGCCCATGCTCACGCGGGTGCGCATTTTCAGGCTGGCGATGTCTTGTACGCCCTGCTCCAGGGCGCGGTCGATGTCGGCGCGGGTCGCATGTTCGCAGCGGCAGATCACCGTGTCGGCGGCCGGCAATGCGGTCTGCCCGACGCCGCGTTCGGTGTAGCGATCCACCGCCGCGCGGAAACGCACGATGGCTTTGAGTTTGCCCAGGTAACGGTCGCGACGGACTCGCGCCAGTTCCTCCTCCAGCACACCGCGTTGCAGCAGGATCGAGGTCGCCGCGATCTTGCCGGCCAACATCGCCGCTTCGCCGCCGCGAATACCGCCCATGTCACCGGCCAGATGCACGTGGGGCTCGCTGCTTTGCTGCCAGATGTTGGCATTGGCGCGCAGGTAGCCGTCGTCGCTGAAGCCGTGATCCAGGCCCATCTGCTGACTCAGCTGCGTACGCGGAATGAAGCCGTAGCCGACCGCCAGCGTTGTCGCTTCGAAGCGTTCGACGCGGCTCATGTCCGGCTCCCACGTTGCCGAGTACGGCGCCACGCTGACGCTTTTCAGTTCGCCTTCGCCGTGCGCTTGGACCACGCCCCAGCCGTAGTGCATCGGGATGCCGTGCAATTTCAGATAGGCGAGCATGCTCAGGCCATCGAGGAACAACTGCGGCTTGTTCAGCAGTGCCAGACTTTCCTTGGCGATCTTGCCGAATGCGCAGGCCTCGTAGACACCCGCCACACTCACGCCCGACGCATGCAACTGGGTCGCCACCAGTGGCAACAGCGGCCCGGTGCCGGCAATCACCACCGGCCCCTGCGGTTTGACCACGCCGCTTTTGATCTGCAATTGCAGACCGCCGAGCATGATCACACCGGGCAAGGTCCAGCCGGGAAACGGCACGCTGCGCTCGTGGCAACCGGCGGCCAGCAGCAACTGCGGGTATTGGATTTCGTGCAGACGCTCGTCGCCGTCCAGCACCACCAGCGAGCGCGTGCCTTCGGCGCCGACCACGCGGTGGTTGAGACGCACGTCGATCAGCCCGGACTGCTCCTGGAAATCACCGTGCAATTTGCCCAGCGCCTCGGAATAACGCGGCCCCAGATAATCCAGCTGCACCCCGTCACGTAGCGGCCCGCGATAGACCACGCCGCCAAGACGCGAAGCTTCTTCAAGCAAGGTGCAGCGCACCCCGTGCAGGGCCAGTTCGATGGCTGCGGCCATTCCCGCCGGGCCACCGCCGACGATCACCGGATGCAGGCTCATATCACCTCCTGCCCGTGAATACGGTTGACCTGGGTTTCGATCAACATGCCCTCACGCACCACGGTCTGGCAGGCGCGGCGCTTGTGCCGGCCATTGATTCTCACCAGGCAGCACTGGCACACGCCCATGCCGCAATAGGCACCGCTGATCTGGTTGTGATCGTTGCGCGCGACCTGGCGCACGCCGAGGGACTGAATGACGCTGAGCACGGTTTCGCCAATGGCGGCGGTGACCGGCTGGCCGTTGATGTGGACAGTCATATCCGCCTGCGTCAAAGGCTGGATATCGAAGGTTCTTTCTAGGCAGTGCATTGCAATGATCATCCGTGAAAAGGTTCAGGTGAGGTTGAAACAGCTCCTTGCTGCACTACACCTCGCCGGCTCGTGGGGGTTATCGCTCTCTATCGGGCCGGCAGGTTATTCCTGCTCGCGCAGCAAAGTGCGCGCAAGCAATGTAGTCGATCCAGCGGCAAGGGCCTGGAAATTTCACGGTAGGGGATATTGCGCCGACGAATATTGATCCACGCCATGGAAATGACTGGTCGGTTCTGCGCCTTCGGCCCGCGCAGACAGCAAAAAGCCGCTTCAACCCGAAGGTGGAAGCGGCCAAGGCATATGCCTCAAGTAATCAGTGCACGAACAGGGCGATCAGGATGATGATCGGGATTGGAACGCCGAGGAAAAACAGCAGTAGTGAGCGCATGGTGGTTCTCCTTGATTAACGGACTGGCGGCAGCGTGGTCGTGGTGTAGGTTTCGACTTCGACGTACTCGACCGCATCCCGGCGGCGACCGCCGAAGGTGGCCGAGAGACTGGCGAAGAACGCACCAGCCAGCAGCGCGATGAACATCCACAACGAAGTCCAGGCAGCGACTTTGGCGGCGGTGTCGGCAGCTTGTTGCGCTTTAACCTTGGCGTCGGCGATTGCCTTCTGGGTGCGAGCGTAGATTTCATCGACCCGACGTTCGGCGTCGGCCTGGGTCAGGTTGGTACGCTGGGCGACCAGTTGGGCGAGGTAGCTACGGTCTTCGGCGCTGAGCTGACCGTTGGCCAGACTCTGGGCGAAGATCCGGGTCACGGTGCCACGGGCGGCGTCGTCGCTGACGGCGGCGGGACGATCGTCGCGGAACAGGCTGTCGACGAAGTAGCCGTACTGATCACTGTCAGTGTTGGACGCTGCGGTGCCGGCTGCTTGGGTCATCGCACTGGCTGCGCCACCGGCAACGCTTGCACCGGCCTGCACACCGCCGCTGACGATGCTGCTGACCGAACCGACCACCAGCGTCGCGGTAACCAGCGTTGCTACGCACCAGGCGAGGAAGCCATGGGCGGTGTCGCGAAAGTACACTTCGTCACCGTGCATGTTGGCCCATTTCACCCGCAGGCGACCGGCGATGTAGCCACCCAGTCCCGAAGCGATGATTTGTGTGGCGGCCAGCCAGATGATGGTTGAAATGCCCAGGCCCTTGGCACTGACGCCCTCACCGGCCCAGGGTGAAACGGCGGAGAAGCCCAGACCGAAACCCAACAGCACCAGAATCAGCGACAGTGCCGCTGCAGCGGCAGCCCCTGCGAAAATCGCGCCCCAGGACACCCCTGAGACGTTGCTCGACTCTCCTTCGTAGGCAGGATAAAACCCATCAGAGGATCTATTCATTGTTGTAGTGCTCCAGGCATGAAAAATGGTGTTACAACTCGTCATCAGAGGAATTGCAGTGACCGTGCCAGTCGCCAACATTAAATAATTCGATTTAATTCAATCAGTTAAAAATTATGAACTTCCCAGGACCATGCAATTTGCAACAACGGGTCGATATCAGCGGGTTTTATGCATTGGCACAAAAGCCGCGCCATCGCGTTTCTATCCGCTAAAACATGAAAGTTAATTTAAAGCGCCAGCGCAAAATCTTGGCAAAATGCTGCCATTGCGTTTGAACAGACCAGCAGGCCCACCATGACTCGCATCCTGACCATCGAAGACGACGCCGTGACCGCCCGGGAAATTGTCGCCGAACTGAGCAGCCACGGCCTCGACGTGGACTGGGTCGACAACGGCCGTGAAGGCCTGGACCGCGCCGTCAGCGGCAACTACGACCTGATCACCCTTGACCGCATGCTGCCGGAACTCGATGGCCTGGCCATCGTCACCACCCTGCGCACCATGGGCGTGGCCACACCGATCCTGATGATCAGCGCCCTCTCCGACGTCGACGAGCGCGTGCGCGGCTTGCGCGCCGGTGGCGATGACTACCTGACCAAACCGTTCGCCACCGATGAAATGGCCGCCCGGGTTGAAGTGTTGCTGCGCCGGCAGAACAGCAACGGCGCCCAACCGACCACCTTGCAGGTGGCGGATCTGCAACTCGACCTGATCAGCCACGAAGCCCGTCGCGCCGAACAGGTGCTGACGCTGCTGCCGACCGAGTACAAATTGCTGGAGTTTCTGATGCGCAACAGCGGCCAGATCCTGTCGCGGATGATGATTTTCGAGGAAGTCTGGGGCTATCACTTCGATCCCGGCACCAACCTGATCGACGTGCACATCGGCCGCCTGCGCAAGAAGATCGACCCGCCGGGCAATGTCCCGCTGATCCGCACAGTGCGAGGCTCGGGTTATGTCATTGCCGAACCCGTCTGACGGTTGGCGCTCCTCCAGCAGCCGCTTGCTGGCGCTGTACAGTTCGTTGTTCGTGGCGTGGAGTGCGATCCTGATGGGGGTCATGTACTTCGAGGTTTCCGGTTATCTCGACAACCTCGCCAAGCATTCGCTGATGCAACGTCAGCATCTGTTTTCGCACTTTCGCGGCGATCAACTGGAAGACGCGCTCGCCGCCAGCATGACCTTCGACATTCGCGGCATCGACGCCTATGGTCTGTTTGACGCCCAGCACCGCTACCTCGGCGGCGCGTTGCAGAAAATCCCCGAGGGGCTGCCGCTGGACGGCAAGATCCACATGCTCAGCGAATGCGCCGACTCCGAAGATCCGACCCTGCCCAATGACAGTTGCGACGCGGTCGCCACCCCGACCCGCGACGGCCGCTGGCTGGTGCTGCTGCGGGACAACGGTTCGCTGTTTGCGGTGACGAAAATCATTCTGCATGCGTTGTTCTGGGGCGTATCGCTGACGATTGTGCCGGGGATCATCGGCTGGCATTTGCTGCGCCGGCGGCCGCTGCGGCGGATTCGGGCGATTCAGGCCAGCGCCCAGTCGATTGTCGCCGGCGACCTGACTCACCGTTTGCCGCTGTCCAATCGCCGCGATGAGCTGGACATGCTCGCCGCCATCGTCAACGCCATGCTCGATCGCATCGAGCGCCTGATGAATGAAGTCAAAGGCGTGTGCGACAACATCGCCCATGACCTGCGCACCCCGCTGACCCGTTTGCGGGCGCAGTTGTATCGCATGCAGCAACAGGCCGGCGAAGGCTCGCCGGAAGCGGCGCAACTGGATCTGGTGCTGGCCGAGGCCGATACGCTGATGGCACGGTTTCGCGGGTTGCTGAGAATTTCGGAACTTGAGGATCGTCAGCGGCGCTCGGGGTTTGTCGAGCTTGATCCGGTGTTGTTGTTGCAGGAACTGCACGAATTCTATCTGCCGCTGGCCGAAGACGACGAGCTGCGTTTCGAGCTGAACATGCCAGAAACTCTGCCCATGCTGAACGGTGACCGGGCGTTGCTGTTTGAAGCCCTGGCGAACCTGTTGAGCAACTCGATCAAGTTCACCCCGGCCGGTGGCACGGTGGTGTTGCGCGGGGTCAATGATGCGGGGCATACGCGGATCGAAGTGCATGACTCCGGCCCCGGCATTCCCGAATCCGAACGGGAAGCGGTGTTCCAGCGTTTCTACCGCGCCGAGGGCGGGCAACTGCAAAATGGTTTTGGCCTGGGGCTGTCGATCGTCGCGGCGATCGTCAACCTGCACGGGTTCAGCCTTGAGGTGGGACGCAGCGATCTGGGCGGGGCGAAGCTGGTGCTGGATTGTCGGCAGAGCCTGATTTCACAGGCTTGACCTTCATAGATCGTTCCCACGCTCTGCGTGGGAATGCAGCCCGGGACGCTCCGCGTCCCTTCCAGAGCTGGAACGCGGAGCGTCCCTTGAGGCATTCCTACGCAGAGCGTGGGAACGATCAACAAACTCAGGTGGGGTAGTTGGCGCGCAGGGCCTCAAGCCCGCCCTGATAGACGCCGCTGAACAACGCCACCACCTCCTCATCGCTCACGCCCTTGGCCGTGAAGCGCCCCGACCACGTCACCCGCGCGCCCTGCCCCTGGGCTTCAACACGAATCGTCGCCAGATAATCGGTGGCCGGAAACGGTGCCTGCAGAATCGAATAGCTGTAGGTTTTGCCCGCGTTATCGAACGTCTCCAGACGCTCGACCACCACCGCGCCGTCAGCAGTTTGCAAAGTGCGCACGCGCCCGCCTTCGCTCAGTTCGCTGTTGAGAATGAACGGCAGCCAGTCCGGCAAGGTGTTGAAGCCGCCAATCAATTGCCAGACCTGATCGGCCGAAGCCGGGATGTCGATCGTTGCCGATGCTGTTGCCATAAATGAAAAGTCTCTCTCAATGAATTCAGATAGTCAGGCTGTCGACCACGCCGCCGTCGACCCGCAACGCGGCGCCGGTGGTGGCCGAGGACAGCGGTGAAGCGATGTAGGTGACCAGGTGCGCGACCTCTTCGACATCCGCCACACGCTGGATGATCGAGCTCGGACGGGCCCGGCGAACAAACGCGTCTGCCTCGTCCCGCAGGCTGCGGCCAGACTCGGCGGCGGCATCCTTGAGCATTTCCTCGACTCCGTCGGTCAAGGTCGGCCCGGGCAGGATCGCGTTGACCGTCACCCCGGTGCCCGCCAGGCGTTTGGCCAGGCCATGGGACACCGCGAGGTTGGCGCTTTTGGTCACGCCGTAGTTGATCATGTCGGCCGGGGTAGCCACGCCGGATTCCGAAGACAGGAAAATCACCCGGCCCCAGCCCTGCTCGACCATCGCCGGTACGTAATGGCGCGACAGGCGCACGCCGGAGATCACGTTGATTTCATAAAAGCGCGTCCACTCATCGTCCGGCGCGTCGAAAAAATCCACGGCGTTGTAAATCCCGAGATTGTTCACCAGGATGTCGGCTTTCGGTTCAGCGGCGAACAGTTTCTGCGCGCCTTCGGCCGTGCCCAGATCCGCCGTCAGACCGCGCAGTTGCGCACCCGGCACCTTGTCGCGAATGCTTGCCAGCGCCTGTTCGACCTTGGCCGCGTCGCGACCGATCACCACCACCGTAGCGCCCGCCTCGGCCAGCGACTGGCTGATGCCCAAACCAATGCCCGCCGTGCTGCCGCTGACAATCGCCAGTTTTCCGCTCAGATCGATCTTCATGCTTTCACCTCATCAATGGGTAATGGTGCACGTCAGGACACCCGTTTCGCTTCACGCATGGCCTGCCAGAAACCGGCCGGACCGGCCAGCGAGAATTGTAGTGCAGTCGCCTTGATATCGACGCCATGGATTGCGGCGATGTGGATTTCCAGTGTGGGGAATTGAAGTGGGCGGTGGAGCTGGACGGAGCCGGCGGTCAACGTGCAATCCCTGAGCGCTCAAATCCCCATCCGCGCCCACTCCCCCAACCGTTGCGCACTGATACTCACCCCCGAGCCGCACGTTTGCTGGTTTTCCAGCTTCAGCCAGATGCGCCGGGATGCGGTCGACAGGCTTGGATGGAAGACCAGCGGCGTGCGGATATGCAGCATGGCGGACTCCCGAAGCGGCGATTCGGATGATCGGAAGGTCTCAGCCTGGAGTTTGGTCCACGGCCCTGCCAGCGGTTAAACGCCGGGGATCGTGCCGGGATCTACACTGAACGGAACAGCCGTGAGGTGCCTATGAAAATGTCAGCGCAAATGACCGTGGTCGCAGTGCTCGCCACCCTCGCCTATCTGGGCCTGGCGATGTGGGGCATCGGTGGCGTGGCGGTGTTTTTTTCTCACGGGGCGCTGGTCGTGGTGGCGCTGGCCACGCTGGCCATGGTGGTGGCGTCGCTGTTCACGGAAGTGAACCTGAGCACCGGCGAACGCGAGGATCGGGCCAATCGCTGGGTGATTCCGGCGTTCGCCGTGATCGGTCTGGTCAGTGCCGTTCTGCCGGCTTACTGCGACCGCATCGGTTTCTGGACCATCGGCCGCGAAGGCACCCGCTGGTTGGGAGCGTTGCTGTTCATTGTCGGTGGCGTGTTGCGCTTGTGGCCGGTGTTTGTGCTCGGCCATCGGTTCAGCGGGCTGGTGGCGATTCAGCCGGGGCATCGGCTGGTGACCGAGGGCATTTATCGGCACCTGCGCAACCCCAGTTATCTGGGGCTGGTGATCAATGCAATCGGCTGGGCGCTGGCGTTTCGCTCGGTGGTCGGCCTGTTGCTGGCAGCGCTGACGCTGATCCCGCTGATCGCCCGCATCCACTCCGAAGAGGCCTTGCTGCGCACGCAGTTCGGCGCCGAATACGACGCCTATTGCGCGCGCAGCTGGCGCTTGGTGCCCGGTGTTTATTGAGGTTGCAGGCGCAACTGGCCGTCGCTGTCGATGTTCAGCGTGAGGTCGCGGTAGCTGGCGATGGTCGCGTGGGCGGTTTCAAGCGGATGCTGGTGAGTCGTGGTGATGATCATCAACAGCGCACCGGCGGCTTCAGCGGCTTGAATACCGACGGTGGCGTCTTCGAAGATCAGGCAGTCCGCCGGTTCCAGGCCCATACGCTTGGCCGCCAGCCGATAACCGGCCGGATCAGGTTTGCCAGCGGTCACGTCCTCGGCGGTGACCATCACCGTCGGTTCAGGAATCCCTGCCGCCGCCATCCGCCGCAACGCCAGGTCCCGAGGCGCCGAAGTCACCATGGCCCAGCGATCCGCCGGCAACGACTTGAGAAACGCCGCCGCACCGGGGATTTCGACAATGCCTTCGACGTCTTCGATTTCCGCCTCGGTGATGAACGCCGCTTGCGCCTCGGCGTCCACGCCCGGCAGCTTCAAACGCGTGATGGTGTCGATGGCGCGCGCTCCGTGGATGGTCGGCAGGAACGTGTCGACGTCCACCCCGTGGCGCACGGCCCAGGCGGACCAGATTCGCTCGGCAGCGGCAATGGAGTTGAGGACGGTGCCGTCCATGTCGAACAGGAACGCGCCGAACGCGCGATTGAAAACAGCATCGTGAGCAGACAAAAGATCACTTCCTCGCAAGGGGCCGGGCAACGATGCCCGGCAATGTAGCACTTGCGAGACGCTTCAGTGCAGCCGCGGCGCCTTGGATTTGAACGCACCGTCGACGCAATCGAGCAACTGCCCGATGGCCCAGGGCTTCTTGATGAACGCCACCGGATGCTTCACGCCCGAGGTTTCCGGTGTTTCATAGCCGGACATGACCATCACCGGTTTGTCCGGCCAGCGATCACCGACCAGATTGGCCAGGTCGGCGCCGTTAAGCGTGCCGGGCATAGTGATATCGGTCAGCAACAGCGCGACTTCCGGCGCGTGCTCCTCCAGGTATTGCGACGCCGCATCGGCGCTGGTCTGCGGCTCTACCTTGAAACCTTCCTCCTGAAGAATTTCGCACAGAAACTCCAGAATCAACGGATCGTCTTCCACTACCAGAATCAACCCGTCAGGAAGGTGCGCGCTCGACGACGGAACTGGACACATGAACTGGCACTCCCTGAACAACATGAACATTTTCAGCGGATTGAACCCGCTGCTTATCTGGTATGAGCGACACCTTGTACAGAAATTCATTTTAGATACAGGTCTTTTCGATAACGTCGGTCGGCGAGCCCTCGTCACGGCCTGTTTGTGGTTAAAATGCCCGCCCTTTTGCTGGCCGATTCCGATTGATGAACCCTCAAGCCCTCGCCACTCTTCACACCCATCTGCTCACGGCGCTGACGTCGGCACCGACCGAAACCCGGCGCCTGTTCCATGGGCGCGGACGTTGCTGGCCGGGGCTGGAGCAAGTCACCGTGGACTGGCTGCAGGGCGTGGTGCTGGTGTCGCTGTTCAAGGAGCCCGAGGCTTCGCAGCTGGAAGACCTTAAACGTCTGTTGCTGGAGATCACCGGTTCAGAGCAATGGCAGCAATCCGGCGCCCATACTTTGTTGATCCAGCACCGTTACTTGCCGCAAAGCACCGCCGAATGGCTGCTGGGGGACGAGATCGACGAAATGACCATCGCCGAGGGCGGGTTGAAATACCGCGTGGACCTGGGCCGCAAGCAGAACGCCGGGCTGTTCCTCGACATGCGTTATGGCCGCAACTGGGTGCGCGAACAAGCGGCGGGCAAACGGGTGCTGAACCTGTTCGCCTACACCTGCGGCTTCTCGGTGGCGGCCATCGAGGGCGGCGCCAGCCATGTAGTCAACCTCGACATGTCCCGCGCCGCCCTGAGCCGGGGCCGCGACAATCACCGGTTGAACGGGCATGACCTGAGCAAGGTGAGTTTCCTGGGCCATGACCTGTTCAAATCCTGGGGCAAGGTGATCAACAGCGGCCCGTACGATTTGGTGATCATCGACCCGCCGTCGTTCCAGAAAGGCAGTTTTCTGCTGACCAAGGATTACCGGCGTGTGCTGCGTCGTCTGCCGGAACTGCTCACCGCGCAAGGCACGGTGCTGGCGTGCATGAACGATCCTTCGTTCGGTTCGGACTTCCTGATCGACGGCGTGACCCAGGAAGCGCCAAGCCTGCGCTTCGAGCAAAGGTTGGAGAATCCGCCGGAGTTTCCAGATGTCGATCCTGAAAGCGGCCTGAAGGCGCTGCTGTTCAAGCAGATCGGCTGACCCCGTCAGCGCGGGCGCAATACCAGCGCAAACAACTCGCCATGCCCGGTGACGTTGAGCTTGTGATAGAGATTGCGCCGGTGCACCTTCACGGTCTCCGGCGAAATGTTCATGTGCTGGGCGATGGCCTTGCTGGAAAAGCCCCGGAGAATCAGGCGCGCCGTGTCGATTTCGCGCACAGTCAGTCGCGCGTCGAAGCGGTCGAGCAGCGCCGCAATATCACCGACCGGCGCCTCGACCGCTGCGCCTTGCGGCGGCATCAACTGCACATGCCGGCGCATCGCTGACAGCACCCAGTCCCGCACGCAGAGCAGGCGCCCCTGCTCCTGCAAACTGAACGCCGTCGAGCGGCCCATCGACAAGCCCAGCACGCCGTCATCGAGATTGACCAGAAATTGCAGCTCATCCGCGCCGACCACCGAACGGAAGTAGCTCTGGTAGTACTCGCTGTGCAGAAACTGGTCCGGCGCCACGGACGCGAGACTATGCAGACCGTCGGCGATCCCGGCGACGGCGGCCTGATAGAACGGATCAAGCAGGTACATGCCGGCACAGTAACCGGCCAGTTCTTCCTGCTCGTCGGCGCGCCCCTGGCTGTCGAAGTCGATCAGCAATTGCGGCGGCCGCCCCGCCTGCATCACCGCCACCAGCGCATTGTCCAGCGGCACCAGCAACCGCAGCGTATCCACCAGCGCCCGCCAGAAACCGTCCTGACCGACCGTTGCGAACACCCGCGACAGGCTCTGATGCACCGGCAATTCCTGCAGCAACGCGTCCACGCACTACCCCTTTTGAGTAACCCATGATGGGAATGGGTGCGGTGCGGCCCGCCCGATAGGCTGACCACTCCTGTTCATCACCGGCCTGCCAACAGGCCAGGAGTGCCGCATCATGCGTGGTCATCGTGGGTATATCAACCTGGGGCTGATGGGCGTTTTGTCCGCAGCGCTGAGTGCGCAGGCGGCCGATGCGCCGAGCGTGCATGTCTACAACTGGTACGACTACATCGGCCCGAACACCCTGCATGACTTCAAGCGTGACAGCGGTATCGAACCGGTCTACGACACCTTCGACAGCGCCGAGGTGCTGGAAGGCAAACTGATGACCAGCCGCAGCGGCTACGACGTGGTGGTGGCGAGCAACTTCAGCCTGCCGACCCTGATCAAGGCCGGCGCCCTCGCCCCGTTGCCCCGCGAACAACTGCCGGGCTGGAAGAACCTTGACAACGATCTGCTCGGCAAACTGGCCAACAACGACCCCGGCAACCAGTACGCCGTGCCGTATCTGTGGGGCACCAACGGCATCGGCTACAACGTCGACAAGGTACGTGCCGTGCTGGGCGACAAGGCGCCAGTGGATTCCTGGGATCTGGTGTTCAAGGAAGAAAACCTGGCCAGGCTCGGCGAATGCGGCGTGGCGATGCTTGATTCGCCGTCGGAAATGCTCCCGGTCGCGCTGCACTACCTCGGCCTGCCGCCGAACAGCACCAACGCCGCGGACTATCAGAAAGCCGAAGCGCTGCTGCTGAAACTGCGCCCGCACATTGCCTATTTCAATTCCTCGAAATTCATCAGCGATCTGTCCAACGGCAACATTTGCGTGGCAGTCGGCTGGTCCGGCGCGATGCTCGAAGCCAAGACCAACGCCGAGCAGGCCGGCAACGGCGTGAAAATTCAGTACAGCCTGCCGAAGGAAGGCGCGCCGGTGTGGTTCGACACGCTGGTGTTGCTCAAGGACGCGCCGCATCCGGCTCAGGGTCTCGCGTTCATTGACTATTTGCTGCGGCCCGAAGTGATTGCGCCGGTCAGCGATCACCTTTCCTACCCCAATGGCAATCGCGCCGCCACGGCACTGGTTGCCCGGACCACTCGCGACAACCCGGCGGTATACCCGTCCGCCACGGCGATGGCCACGTTGTACACCCTCGAGCCGTTGCCCAAAGCCACCGAGCGAGTGCGCACGCGGGTCTGGAGCAAGATCAAGAATGGCCAGTAACAACTGTTCAAATCACTGCCTTCCAATAGAGAGAACATCAATGAAACCACGTGCCCGCGATCTCCATATCCGCATCGGCCAATTGCAGCCCGGCCCGCTCAACGCCATCACCGACGTACCCGGCGTACGGGTCGGCCACAGCAACGTGCGCGGCCGCAGCGCCAGCGGTCGTGACATTTGCACCGGCGTCACCCTGATCGAACCCCGCGTCGGTTCGACCAACGCGCAACCGTGTTTCGCTGGCGTTCATGTACTCAACGGCAACGGCGATGCCACAGGGCTGGAATGGATTCGTGAGGCCGGTCTGCTGACCAGTCCGATCGCCTTCACCAACACCCACAGCCTGGGTGTGGTGCGCGATGCCTTGATCGAACTGGATCGCGAGCAGCAACCGGATGACGGTCGGCTCTACTGGAACATGCCGGTGGTGCTGGAAACCTTCGATGGTCTGCTCAACGACATCAACGGCTTTCATGTGCAGCCCAAACATGTGGCCGAAGCGCTGAACAATGCCGTTTACGGCCCTGTGCAGGAAGGCTCGGTGGGCGGTGGCAGCGGCATGATCTGCCATGAATTCAAGGGCGGGATCGGCACCGCATCACGCCGATTGAGCAAGGCTCAGGGTGGCTGGACGGTGGGCGCCATCGTCCAGGCCAACCACGGGATTCGCAGCGAGTTGCGGGTCGACGGCTACCCGGTCGGGCGTTACATGGAACAGGTGGATTCGCCGTTCCTGCGCGCTTCGTTGCCGCATCCGGGCATGGGCTCGATCGTGGTGTGCCTGGCCACCGATGCACCGCTGTTGCCGCATCAATGCACGCGACTGGCGCAACGGGCGAGCCTTGGTCTGGCGCGTACCGGCGGCGGCAATGAAGATCACAGCGGCGACATCTTCATCGCCTTCGCCACCGGCAACGATCATGTCCCGCCCGCCGCCTATGAAGGCAAAGGTGCACCGACCTGCGACGGCCTGCGCATGGTCAACAACGACCACATCAGCGAGCTCTTTCTGGCGGCGACCGAGGCGGTGGAAGAAGCGATCATCAACGCGTTGCTGGCCAGCGACAGTACCGAAGGCAACGGGCATTCGGTACCGGGGCTGGATGCTGCCACCCTGCTCGCAGCCCTCGAAAAAGCCGGCTGGCCGGGCGCTCGCTGACACGCTGATGCCCCTGGGGTGGAGGGAGCCGCCCGCGCCTCAAATGCAGGTGACTGACGGTACTTGAGCACATAACCTCACCTTCCTACGATGGAGTTACGCAATCGCCTGGGCCACCAGGCTGCTGCGTAGGTGCGGGTGCTCTGAACCCCAATCAAGCCCGCACCTGGCTTCATGCGCATCTTGAGCCTCGCGGGCTCTACTTCCTCCCCATCAAAGAGTCTTGAGGCTCTTTTTTTGTCTCTGAAAATCAGCGTTCGGGTTCGCGACGGATCGAACGCCATGCGGCCTGGGCCAGCAATTCGCGATACGCCTTCGGGCTGCCCTGCACTCGCCCGGACAGCCACGCCCGGCAATAGCTGTCGGCCTGACCGACGATCAGCGACGGCAACAGTTCGGCCGGGCACTCGTTGAGTTCAGCGGCGCGTCCGGACTCGGCCAGCCAGTTGCGCAGGCCCAGATTGCGGGTCTTGTTGCGCTCGGCCAGTTCATCCTTGTGCGGGCCCCGGGTCACGGCATAACGCGCGTGATACTGGAACCGCGCCCATTCAGGCTGGTTCTCGACCCAATCCACGTAGCTGTAGACCAGCGCCTGCACGCCCTCTTCGGTGGTCGTCGCCTGCGCCAGATAGGCGTCACGCAGGCGCGCCTGATCCTCCAGCGCGGTGAAGAACAACGCGGCCACCAGTCCTTCCTTGTTGCCGAAATGGTGGTAAATCGCCCCGACGCTGGTGTCGCACTCGGCACGGATCATTTCGATGGTGGTGGCCTCGATGCCTTGCTCGTTGAACAGGCGCAAGGCCTTGCGAAAGATGTCGCGCTTGAGTTCGGCGCGGCGGCCGGGGTAGCTGCGTTCGAGTAGATCTGCGGTGTCCATGGGCGTTGAAAAATCCGGGTAAAGGGCACATCGGTGCCGGTCATCGAAACGCGCACAGGTTGACAGATTTCCCGCGGACAGAATACCGTTCCGTTACAGAACATTATTCTGTAACGGAACATCATTCTGTAAATTTCTAACCGCGAGGCTTCTTCCATGAGTCAGTTTCTCAGCATGTTCAACAGCGTCGGTTCCCAGGCGTTCAGCCAGATGGCCTGCCAGGTCGCACCGTACTTCAGCACCATCAACCCGCTGGTGACCGAATTGCGCGCCGGTTCGGCGCAAGTACAAGTGCCGTTTCGCCGCGAGATCACCAACCACCTCGGCACCGTGCATGCCATCGCCCTGTGCAATGCCGCCGAACTGGCGGCCGGGATGATGACCGACGTGTCGATTCCCGCCGGCGCGCGCTGGATTCCCAAAGGCATGACCGTCGAATACCTGGCCAAGGCCAAGACCGACGTGACCGCCGTGGCCAATGGCGACGGGCTGGACTGGCAGACCGAAGGCGACAAGATCGTGCCGGTGGATGTCCATGATGCCGAGGGCAAGAAAGTGTTTACGGCGCGCATCACCATGAACGTGAAACTGTCCTGATATCACCGGCACAAAAAAGCCCTTGCTGCGCTGATCGCAACAAGGGCTTTTGCCGTTTCGAAGAGAATCAGTGAACGGTCAGGCGCTGGCGGACAAATTCTTCAGTGCGCCGAGTGACCTGATCCAGATGCCGGTCGCGCTGTTTCTCCGCATCGAGCATTGCCCGTTTGCCGTGTTTTTGCAGCAGGTAGGTGTGGATTTGCTGCACTTCCAGTGAGCGGTAGATCGGTGTGGTGTCGATGAAACCGCGCAGCCCGTTGCTGCGGTAATGCCGGGTGCTCATCAGCACCTGCGTCTCCAATCGACCCAGCACTTCAAAGCCCAGCGCCTCGAAATACGGCACCTTGCCGACGCTGCAGGTCAACTCGGCATGGGGGTAACGCGCCACCATGTCCGCGATCAACGAACGGCCCACGCCCTGACGCCTATGCCCCTCGCGCACCGCCAGATAGGCCACGTTGCACGCCTCCCAATCGCCCTGCACCGGCAGGTACAACAGGAAGCCGGTCACCTGCTCCGGATCATCGTCGTCGGTGGCCACCAGCAGTTCCACTTCGGTGCCCTTCTCGCCGTTCAATGCCTCCAGATACAGATGCACCTCGTAGCCCACCGCGTATTGATAGACGTTGTACAGCAGGTTGCTCGGGCCGAGGCCGATGGCACTGATGTCGGTCAGGTTATCGACCACCATCTGCAGGATCTGGCTGTTGACGCCTTCGGGGCATGGGGATTTGTAGTGGGTGATGCGGGGCATGGCGGGCGGACTCCAACGGTAAAACACAAGTTGCCGCGCAGCTTTAGCGACCGGCGAACCGCGACATCATACCTTGTGCAAGCCTGACAAAAATTTCATCTGCCCGAGAACGGACTTTTCGCCGATTTGGCGTCCAATTTTCAGCTGCTTTGATTTCCCGACGCAGGCCTTGAGGAGCTGTCATGAACGTTCCGCGTTCCCCGAAAACCATGAAACCCTTGCTCGCTGCCACGCTGGTGGCAATCGCTTTGTCAGGCTGTGTCGTCGAACCGGCTCGCCCGCATCGGCCACCCCCGATCGTCGAAGTGGTTCCGGCGATGCCTGCACCGGGCTATCACTGGGTCGCCGGGCATTACCGCTGGGCCGGCAACCAATGGCGCTGGATGCCGGGGCACTGGCGGGCGTATTGAGGCCGGTCACTGCGCGGGGGTAACGACCTTGAACTTGATGTCGATATCCTTCGACACCACGGTATCGGCCCACTCCCCCGCGCCGAGGCCGAACTCGTCGCGCTTGAGCACCAGTTCGCCGTCGAAGATGCCGATGCTGCTGTCGGGCTTGAGCTGCACCGGCACCTGCACCTCCCGGGTTATGCCTTTAAGGGTGAGGTGGCCGTCGACCAGATAACGGTTGTCCCCGGCCGGGCTGAAGCGGGTCGATTCGAACACTGCCACCGGGAATTTTTCGGTGTCGAACCATGCCGGTTTCACCAGTTCGGTGTTGGCGTCTTCACTGCCGGCGTCGATGCTGGTGAGATCGATGTGCAGTGTGGTGCGCGCACTGGCGAGGTTGTCGGTGTCGAAATCCAGCGTCGCGTCGAACTTGCCGAACGTGCCGTACATCCGCGAGCCCATCTGGTTGTAAGTGAAACTGATCTGGCTGGCGGTGGTATTGACCCGGGTGTACTCCACCGCCTGCGCGGCAGGGACGACGATCAGGCAACACGCGGCCGCCAACAACAATCGAATCGACATGGAATGCTCCGGCGCCCGATGGGTCTCGAATGACTTAAGCAAACATCCTTCGGTTACGCCACTTCGTCGGCCATACGCGCCTGGCAGCGCAACTTGAAGAAGCGTTGCCGTGGCAACATCGGCGTCCAAAGATCCGGGCTGGCCAACCGGACTGAAGCCATTCAGGCAACCGATTGACTGCCGGGTGCCTGTGCCACGCCCAATCGCACGCCGGCCCGCACTTTGTGACGCAGCTTCAGGGCCGGTCGTTCGACGGCATGGTAGGACACGATGCTCATGACAAAGGACAAGACCATCACGGCTTCGGTGTACCAGCCGATGTAGGCCAGCGGCCAAAGGGCACGCAGCAGGTACATCGCCACGAAATGATTGAGAAACACCCCATAACTGATGTTGCCGAAGAATTCGTCAAGCGGATGCTGGCGCAGTTTCGTCAGCAAAAACACGGCGGGAATGCCCAGCGCGACGCCCAGTGTCACTTCGGCATTGAAGGGTCGCCGCTCGATCCAGCCAGCCATGATTGCGATAAACAGCAAGGCCGCCCCCACCAGGGTGCCTGCCACGATCAACCGGCCCTTGGCTTGCTTGCCGTAAAGATAGCTGCCGCAGAGAAACATGAACAACACGCCCGGCAGCAGTCGGTAGCCATAGACATCGGTGTTGATGTAGCCCAGGCAGGCGACCAGGAACACCGCGACGGACAGCACGAATGCCACCCCGCGAAGTTTGAAGATCAGCAGAAACGGAATCGCGAGGTAGAAACACAGCTCCAGCCCCAGCGACCACGCCGGCGGCATGAGTTCGGTTCCGGCCAGTCCGAACATGTAGAAATCGAGGGGCACGATCGTCAGGTTCGCGACGATGTGCCTGAAGGTCAGCTCGGCAGCCTGAGGCGTACCGGGCAGCAAGAAATAGATCACGGCACAGGACAGGCACAGATAGAACAGGAACTGTGGGTAGAGCCGCAACGCCCGGTCCACGTAAAACAGGCCGACTTTACTCAATGCGTTGTAATTGCGTTCGATGAGCGAGGTCATCACGAAACCGCTGATGATCAGAAACGAGATCACCGCGACCACACCCGGATTCAGCCCCGCGAATTTGATCCCCATATGGGACAAAGCCACCAGCACCGCCAGCAACAATCGATAAACACCCACGAACCCGCTCCAATGTCCTTATCGTTATGGGCGGCTAAGCTACGACGCTTTGCGACAGGAAAACAGTTATTTTTCGTTGATTCCTACACTAGCCGCTCGATCTTCTGATGCTTCCAGACCCGCGTGTAATACAGCGTCTGCAACACCAGCATCCCCAGATACGCGATCGGAAACGCCATCCACACGCCCTGCAGACCGAACTGCCCGTCCAGCCAGTAGGCCGCCGGCAATTGCACGCCGAGCACGCAGATGATCGCCACGCCCACCGGCACCAGCACCGTGCCGCTGGCGCGCATGATGCCGCCGATGATCGCCTGGAAACCGAAGATCAGCAGGCTCCACAACATGATGTGCAACAGGTGTTCGGCCATCGCCCGGGTCGAGTCTTCGGTCAGGAACAGCCCGAGCAACCAGTGCGACAACAGGTAACCCGACAGGATCAGACCACCGGTCAGGCACACGTTGATCCACAGCCCGGTGCGCAGGATCGGGCCCATCCGCTCCAGCCGTCCGGCACCGATCGCCTGGGCGCCGAGGATCGACGCGGTGATCGCAATCGACAGCGCCGGAAACTGCACGTAGTTGACGATCTGCGTGACCGCACCGTACGCCGCCGTCGCCTGCGAGCCGTGCTGGTTGACCAGCGCCAGAATCACCAGCTCCGACAGCGACAGCACGATCATCTGCACCCCGGTGGGCAGACCGATACGCAGCACTTTGCCGAGAATCGCGCCGTCCAGTCGCAGCGACGCGAAAAACTCGCGATCCGGCGCCAGCGGATGGCCCTTGCGGATCAGGCTCCATGACAGCCACGCCATCGCCGCCAGCGTTCCGGCCAGGCCTGCGAACGCCGCGCTCTGAATGCCCAGTTGCGGCAGGCCGAACCAGCCACGAATGAACGCCGGGGTCAGCGCCAGCCCGACAATGGTCGACAATAACAGCGCCAGCATCGGCGACAGCGTGTCACTCACCCCACGCAACAACTGGGTGAACAGCACATACACCAGCACAACCGGCAAGGTCCACATCATCACCCGGGCATAGGCCACCGCATCATCCAGCACATCCGTCGGCGTCCCCAACCCCTGCAAGGCCTGGCGCGCAAACACACTGCCCAGCACCGCCGCCACCAGCCCGATCAATACCCCCAGCAACAGCGTCGCCCCGGCAATCGCCTTGACCATATGCGACTCACGCGCCCCCCACGCCTGACCGATCAGCACCCCTGCCCCGGCGCCCAGGCCGATGACCAGCGCGATGAAGAAAAAGATGATCGGAAACATGCCGGACACCGCCGCCAGCGCCTGCGTGCCGAGCATCTGGCCGATGTAGATGCTGTTGACCGTGCCTGACATCGATTGCAGGAAGTTCGACAGCACCATTGGGGCCAGGAACAGCAAGTAGGTTTTCCAGAGGGGGGAATGAGCGGGGGTTTGCATTGAGGATCCATCTCGGGGCAGGAGCTGATGACAGAGTCTAAGGTATGCAATGCCGTTCAGGTCGTACCCGTTTGCATTAAAACTTCGTAATCTGCACCTCGACCCATCTGCATAGTCTTTCCATCACGACAGGAAGTGAATCCCTCCCATGCGCCGTTCCCCGTTTCTGCTGAGCTGCACTTTATTGACTGTACTGGCGTCGACTGCCCACGCCAGCCCTGCGCCCTCGCCCGAGGTAGTGCAAGGATTGATGAACACCCTGAACGAACGCCTGAACATCGGTGACCTCGTCGCCCTGACCAAATGGGACAGCGGCAAGCCGATCCAGGACAGTCCCCGTGAAGCGCAGGTGCTCGACAACGCGCGCAAGCTCGCCACCGAACGCCAGCTCGACCCGGAAGACGTCGCGCAGTTGATCGCCGCGCAGATTGAGGCCAACAAACTGGTGCAGTACGGTTTGCTCGCACAATGGCAAGCGTCCGGTGCGGCGCCCGATACGCCGCGCCCGGATCTGGGCAAGCAGATTCGCCCGCGTCTGGATGAGTTGCAAACCCGTCTGTTGCAGCAATATGCCGACTTCACACCCTACCGCCACGACCCGAACTGTCCGGCGTGGCTGGCCAAGGCGCGCACCGGTCTGAGTCGTGATGCACTGCATGATCTGGCATTGATCCGCGCCACCGGAGAGCTGTGCATTCGGCCGCTGGCGCCCTAGAACAAGGGTCCTGGCATTCATTGCTGGCGTCGATAGTCACCATCACGTCAATGAAGTTCTCATAAAAAATCCGCGGCGTAACATCCGCTCCATACCCAACAAACAACACCCCTGGAGCACACGATCATGAAACGCCAAATCCTTCTCGGCATCGCTTTCTCGGTTCTTGCAGTCAACGCTTTTGCAGCCAAACCCGCCCACACCATGATCGCCGAAGGCGGTTCGGACCGGTTGATTGAAAGTCGTGTGGCTGAAGGTGGCGCTGATCGTTTGATCGAACGCCGTGTTGCTGAAGGTGGTGCTGATCGTTTGATCGAGCGTCGTGTGGCTGAAGGTGGCGCTGATCGCCTGATCGAACGTCGCGTCGCCTGAATCTGACGCTCTACTGCTGAACAAACAAAAAGCCCGGCCTGATCAGCCGGGCTTTTTCACGTCCAACCGGTGCTTACTGCACCGTTTCAGTTTGATCACGTCACCGAAGATTCTGGTGTTGTAACCGGTCAGCCGCGACTACTCGGACTGAAATGTCTGCAAATACGCCAACAAATTATCAATCTTCTCCTCGTCACTCAGCCCCCAAAAGATCATCCGAGTCCCCGGCACCACGCCCTTCGGATCTTTCAGATACTTCGTCAACGTTTCACGATCCCAGGTCAGGCCGGAGTTTTTCATGGCGTCGGAGTACACGTAATTCGCCGACGTCCCCGCTTGGCGGCCGATGATGCCGTTGAGTTCCGGGCCGAAGCCCGGGCGGGCGGATTCGCCGACCTGATGGCAACCGCCGCACAGGCGCGGGAAGATTTTTGCGCCGGCCTCGGCGTCACCGGCTGCCAGTGTCGGCGTGCTGAACAGGCCTGTGTTGAGGATCAGGGCGAGAGCGAATGCAGCGTTTTTCATCAGGGGTTTTCCAGATCGTCGGCGGCGCCAAGGGTAATCGGGCGCGGCAAGTTGCGCTACAGGTAGGCACCCACCACCTGACGGACTTTGAGCAAGGCTTGACGCAGGACAAGCATGTCCACCGACCCCAGCGCCAGACGAATTGCGTGGGGCACATGGCCGGACACAGTGAAGGGTTCTGCGGTGGTGACGGAAACCTGTTCGTGCATCAACTCGACCACGATATGGTCGGCCCGGACATCTTCCGGCAGCGGCAGCCAAAGAAAATACGAAGAGGGATGGCCCACGGTCGGCAGGCCGTCGAGGATCTGCGCGGCCAGGATTTGCCGGGCCCGAGCATCGCTGCGCTTTTGTGCTTCGAGCAAGGTGACGGTACCGTCGTCCAGCCAGCCGCAGGCGATGGCGGTCATCACGCCAGGCGTGTTCCAGGTGGTGGCGCGGATGATCCGCTCCAGTGCCGCCACCCGCTCGATCGGCGCGGCGATGAAGCCTACGCGCAGGCCGGTGGCGATGTTTTTCGACAGGCCTGAAACGTAGACCGTGCGCTCCGGTGCCAGAACCGCCAACGGGGGCGGTGGGGTATCGACAAGAAAGGCGTAGGCCGCGTCTTCGATGATCGTCAGATCATGCCGGCGGGCAATCGCGATCAAGTCCTCACGTTGCTCCAGAGGCATCACCCAGCCCAGTGGATTGTGCAGGGTCGGCATGCTGTACACCGCACGCACCGGGCGCTGGCGGCAGAGTTTGTCGAGGGCCGCCAGATCGGGGCCCTGCTCATTGACGGGAATCGCCACCACTTCAAGGTGCAGCGCTTCGGCCAACACTTTGAATCCGGAATAGGTCAAGGCGTCGGCGGCGATCACATCACCGGGTTTGAGCAAGGCCATCAGCGTCACCGCCAGCCCTTGCTGGGCACCGTTGACGATCAGCACCTGCTCGGCCTCGACATTCAAGTCCCGTGTCTGCAGGTGTCGTGCCACCGAGGCCCTCTCATGCTGGCGACCGGCGTGGGGCTGGTAACGCAGCAACGCTTCGAGGTCGCCGGACAACGCCAGTTGCCGCAACGCGGTGCGCAGCAACTCGGCCTGCCCCGGCAGTGACGGGTAATTGAAGTTGAGGTCGATCATGCCGACCGCGACGTCTTTCTGATCGATGCCCTGCCCCGGCAACAACGAGGTTTCCCGCACGAAGGTGCCGCGTCCGGCTTCGCCGCTGACCAGACCCATGGCCTCAAGCTCGGCATATACCCGCGACGCGGTAACCAGCGCCAGTCCTTCGCTGGCCGCCAGTTGTCGGTGAGTCGGCAAACGCGTGCCGGGCAGCAGGCGACCGGCGCGAATGTCAGCCGCATAGGTGTCGACGAGGGTTTTGTAACGGGAGCGCGGCATGTCGGGCTGTATCCATGACAATTCTTTGATTGTGCTGATTCTCGACCCTAGGATTGTTGCAACGCAACCCACCTCTGAGCGCAACGCGTATGGAACGAACCACCCAATTCGGCACCCCGGCGCTGGAAAAAACCAGCGGCTGGATCAACGGCTTCATCGGCGTTGTGATCTTCAGCGGGTCGTTGCCGGCCACGCGGCTGGCAGTGCTGGAATTCGACCCGGTGTTTCTCACGGTCATCCGCGCAACCATCGCCGGCGTCCTGGCGTTATGTCTGCTGTGGCTGTTTCGCGAACGGTACCCGGCGCGGGACCAGTGGTTGTCATTGCTGATTGTCGCGCTGGGCGTGGTCGTGGGTTTCCCGTTGTTGACGGCCCTGGCGCTGCAATACGTAACGTCGGCGCATTCCATTGTGTTTGTAGGATTGCTGCCGCTGGCGACGGCGATTTTCGGCGTACTGCGCGGAGGTGAACGACCGCGTCCGGTGTTCTGGATTTTTTCGGTATTGGGCAGTTCGCTGGTGACGGGTTTTGCGATCTCGCAAGGACTGACCGCCTCGCCCACCGGCGATCTGCTGATGCTGGCGGCGATTCTCGCCTGCGGCCTCGGTTACGCCGAAGGCGCCAAACTGTCGCGCACCCTCGGCGGCTGGCAGGTGATCTGTTGGGCGCTGGTGCTGTCGTTGCCGGTGATGGCCATGCTGAGTGTGTGGCTGGCGCCCGCCTCGCTCAGCGGTATCAGCCTGTCGGCGTGGGTGAGCCTGGCCTACGTTTCGCTGTTCAGTATGCTGATCGGTTTTGTGTTCTGGTATCGCGGGCTGGCGCAGGGCGGGATTGCGGCGGTCGGACAGCTGCAATTGCTGCAGCCGTTTTTTGGCCTGGCACTGGCCGCGACCTTGCTCCATGAGCACGTCAGCGCGGGCATGCTGGTGGTCACGCTGGGGGTGATCCTGTGCGTGGCCGGGGCAAAGAAATTCGCCAGATAGTTTTCAGCTTGCGCCGGATTTCCATTCCCGCGGGCTGAGCCCGGTCTTGCGCCGAAACGCCCGGGCCAGCGCCGAGGGACTTTCATAACCGACCTCTTCGGCGATCAGGGCAATCGGTCGTCCCTCGCGCAGGCGTTTCTGAGCGAGGCTGATCCGCCAGTTCACCAGATAATCCACCGGCGTCTGCCCCACTACCCGCCGGAAGTGTTCGGCGAAACCGGCGCGAGACAGGTTGGCGGCACTCGCCAGTTCAGCGACGCTCCAGGCCTTGGCCGGTTGGTCGTGCATCAGGTTCAAGGCTCGGGAAATCTTCGGATCCGCCAGTCCCGCCATCATGCCCGGCTGCTGGTGGCGACTGCTGATGAGGTGGCGCAACAACAGAATCACCAGTAATTCGAACAGCCGATCCATCACCGCTTCGCGCCCGCAATGGCCATCGAACGCTTCCTTGAACAGCCACTCCAGAGTGTTGGCCATTTCGGGAAGGTCGGCGAGTTTCAGCACCAGATAATCCGGCAGCGCTGCCGCGAGGGCATTACCCGCGCCGCCGTCGAACGTCAGCGATGCGCACACCAATTGCGTGCCCATGGCTTCGTTGGCGAACAAGCGATGGGCCATGGGGCGGGGGAAAAAGATCAGGGTCGGTTCATTGAGCGAGATTTCAGGATCATTGCCCGGTTTGAGCAGCAGCTCCCCCGCCTGCAACAGATGCACATGCCCGCACACCTGATCGCCGCCGTAGGCGCTCACCCCGCAAAACGTGCCGCTGTGAAAGGTGCCGGCATTGACGCCGAAATGGCTGAGTAACGTAGAAAGGCGATCCATGACTGATTCTCGCAACGACAGGTTTGGACGATCTGTCGCATATCCTCGACGATTTGCACCCAAAGCACCAGCCGCGTTCCGTAGCATTCACTCCATCCCCGGCGCACTTCGCACCGGACTTTCGGAGAATCACCATGAGCCGCATCGCCCCTCTCAGCCTCGAAACCGCCACCGACGCCACTCGCCCGACACTTGAAGGCGTGCAGAAAAAAATCGGCTTCCTGCCCAATATGTTCAAGACCCTGGCCACCGCGCCCGTTGCGCTGGATGCCTACGTACAAATCTCGGCAACCTTGGGCAAAACGTCCCTGAGCGCCAAGGAAAAAGAGGCGGTGTATCTGGCCACCTCGCAAGTCAACGGTTGCGATTATTGCCTGGCGGCGCACACCCTGTTCGCCAGCAAGGCCGGGCTGGCAGCAGAGGAAATCATCGAAGCACGTCACGGTCGATTGAATGCTTTTGCCACCCTCGCCCATCAACTGACCGAAACCCGTGGTCATCTGAGCGATGAACAGATCGCCGCCGCCCGCGCTGCCGGCATCGACGACAAGAAGATCATCGAAGTGATCGCCATCGTCGCCGCGCAGACCCTCACCAACTACCTGAACAACGCGGCGCTGACCGACATCGATTTCCCCGCCATTGAAAATCCAGCGTAATGCAAAAAACTGTGGGAGCGAGCTTGCTCGCGATGGCGGTGGATCAGTCGGCATCTTTGTCGATTGATACTCCGCTATCGCGAGCAAGCTCGCTCCCACATTGAATTTTGTACTGCGTAGGACGCGTCAGTCGTGATCGACCCCGGCGCGTTTCAGCAACTTCTTGCAGCGCTCGGACAGGTGAAACACCTGCAACTGCTTGCCGGCCTTGGCGTAGCGTTCACGCAGGGTTTTCAGCGCCGCGATGGCCGAGTAATCGACGAAGCTCAGGTGCCGGCAATCCAGCGTCACCCGCTGCGGGTCGCTGGCCGGGTCGAACTGATTGAGGAACGGCGTGGTCGAGGCAAAGAACAGCGTGCCGTGCAGGCGATAGAGTTTGCTGCCGTCCGCTTCCAGATGTTCGTCGGCGTACAGCTCGCGCGCTTGCTGCCAGGCAAAATTCAGCGCCGCGATAATGATCCCGCACAAGACCGCCGTGGCCAGGTCGGTGAACACGGTGATGGTCGTTACCGCGATGATCACCAGCACATCGTTGAGCGGCACTTTGTTCAGCACCCTCAATGACGCCCAGGCGAAAGTCTGTTGCGACACCACGAACATCACCCCCACCAGCGCCGCCAGCGGAATCCGCTCGATCAGCGGCGACAGAAACAGGATGAACAGCAGAATCAACACACCCGCCACTACGCCGGACAAGCGCCCGCGTCCGCCGGAGCTGAGGTTGATCACAGTCTGGCCAATCATTGCGCAACCACCCATGCCGCCGAACGCGCCGGAGACTACGTTTGCCGCGCCCAGCGCCACGCACTCGCGATCCGGGTAGCCACGGGTTTCGGTGATTTCGTCGGTGAGGTTGAGGGTCAGCAGGGTTTCCAGCAGGCCGACCAGCGCCATCAGAATCGCGTAAGGCGCGATGATGCGCAGGGTGTCCAGCGTCCACGGGATGTCCGGCAAGGCGAACGTCGGCAAGCCGCCGGCGATGTGCGCCATGTCGCCGAGGGTACGGGTCGGCAGACCGAGCACATAAACCAGCAAACCGACACCGAGGATCGCCACCAGCGCTGGCGGCACAGCCCGGGTCAGGCGCGGCAATACATAGACGATGGCCATGGTCAGCAGCACCAGCCCGGTCATCAGGTACAACGGCGTGCCGCTGAGCCACTGCTCACCGCTCTTGAAATGCTCCAGTTGCGCCAACGCAATGATGATCGCCAGACCGTTGACGAACCCGAGCATCACCGGGTGCGGCACCATGCGCACCAGTTTGCCCAGTCGCAACAGACCGAACGCCATCATGATCAAACCGCCGAGCAATACCGTCGCCAGCAGATATTGCACACCGTGCTGAACCACCAGCGCGACGATCACCACCGCCATCGAACCGGCGGCCCCGGAAACCATGCCCGGCCGGCCACCGAATAACGCGGTCAACGTGCAAATGATGAAGGCGCCGTACAGGCCCATCAGCGGATTGAGATGAGCCACCAGCGCAAACGCAATGCATTCGGGCAACAGGGCAAACGAGGTGGTGAGTCCGGCCAGGACATCGGCGCGCAGACGAATCGGTTTCATGGCTTACCTGACAGAGCGGCCGACGGGCGCGGCCGCATGCATTTGCGCAAAAGAGCGCTGCGGAAAAAGAGGGTTGCGGATGTTACGCAAATGCACCGGCGTGGGCCAGTGATCGCTGACATCCGCTGGCGTGCGCTCTATGCTGACGCGCTGTTTCAGGCTATGGAGCCCAGGATGCCGACCGAATTGACCAGCCGCGAAGTGTGCCAGCGATTGCGCGATGCCGCGTTGGGCGTGTGTACCTTGCGGGTGACGAGCGCACGAGCGGATCGGGTGTCGGTCGAAATCGAAGGCTGGCGTTTGCAGCTGGACTTCGACGGCCAGCGCCTGCATCACTGCGCTGATTGTTTTTGCCCGGACGGCCGCCAATGGACCCTCGACACCCGGCAGCGTTTCGGCACCGATCCGGTGAGTCTCTTAAGTACCTGGGAACTGGCGCAGATCGAGGGCTTGTTGCGGCAACGTGAATGAGGCGGCGAAGACAGTTGCCCAATGATGGCACTCTGCCCATAATTCGCCCCCCCTCTTCTACGCGCAAGGAACTGCCGTGAAAAAATCGCTGCTGTTGGTCCCGCTGTTTGCTCTGCTCCTGCAAGGCTGTGGCATGACCATGACCCGCTACGAGCCAAGCTTCGACAACGTTCAAAAGCTCAAGCAAACCCCGCCGCTGCACGCGATCAGCAATCCGCAGGTCACCGCCGAATCGGGCGAAGGCTCGTTGATGGTCCGCGCCAACCCGATCAAGTCGCCGACAGGCAGCATCCCGGCGCATATCCAGGACGCAATCACCGAAGAACTGCGCAAGGCCGGTCTGCTTGATCCGCAGGCGACGCGTCATCTGCAAGTGCTGGTGGTGAAAAACCAGTTGAACGCCGGCATGGGCACAGGTGACGGCACCATCGCTGCGCGCTTCACCCTGCGCAATGGCAACGATGTGGTGTACGACGCCACCAAAGATGTCAGCCATCAGTGGAACAGCAGCTTTTTCGGCTTTATCGCGATCCCCAACGCGACCAACGCCTACAACCCGATGCTGCAGGACTTGCTGAAGAATCTGTACAGCGATCCACAGTTCATCCAGGCCCTGAAGTAAGGGCAAAAAAAGAGCCGCGATTGCGGCTCTTTTTTTTGCTGCTGGCGTGCGTCAGATGCCCGAATATTTCGGACGGTTGCTGTCGGCCCACTCCTTGAGCAACGCATTGACCTGCCGAGTGAATGTATCGGTCACCGCCGCTTTCGGCGTATTGAACGCCAGCGGAAGGAACCAGATGCCCATCCAGGTGCCGACCGCGTCATGGTTGCTGGCGGTGGACAACGGCTGGCCTTGCTGATCGAGAGTTTCCAGGCTCATGGTGTATTGGTCGGTGGCGTAGGCCGGAATGATCGTCATGCTCAGGCCACTGATGAACGCCAGCACCATCTGACCGCCATTCGGTGGATGGTTGTACATTTTCAGACGCAGACTGTAGTCACCTGGCTGCTTCTCGAACTGGTCGAAGGTGACACGACCGAACAAACCGGAATCCTTCAGGACGGTTTGCAATTGCGGTTTGAGCATCTCCCGAGCTTGCGGCATTTCCACGGCGGAAGCGCTTTTCGGCTCGCCCTGGTAGAAGTCGAAATCCACATAGACATTTGGCTTGTTGGCATAGCTGGCCATCGATGGCAGCGTGACCGGGGCCACTTCGTCCTTGGTGAAACTGGCACAGCCACCCAGCGCGAGCACCAGACCCAGCGCAAGGATTTTCCCGAATTGCATGATGTCGTCCCTAAAATGATATCAAAGAGCCTCCATTGCGGAGCGCCGGGGCGGATTCTAGTGATGGTCTACGTTCGGGGAAAGACCTGATTCGGGAAAAACCTGAAAAAGCCGATTCAGCTTTGACGCAAATCGAGGGTGTACGTGTAATAGGCCGTATCACGCACCCAGCCAAGTGATTCGTACAAACCCTGAGCGGTGAAATTGTCGGTGGCGGTTTCCAGCACCAGCCCTTTGGCGCCGGTATTGACGGCAAAGTCGCGGGCGGTGTTCATCAATAGCCGCCCGACTCCACGGCCCCGAGAGGCCGGCGTGGTGAACAGGTCACTGAGCAGCCAGGTTCGGTGGGCGTCTATCGAAGAGAACGTCGGGTATAGCTGGACGAATCCCAGCGCCTCACCACTTTCATCCTCAACCAGAAAAATCGCCGATTCATTGCCGGTCATGCGCTCGGAGATGAAGGCCCGCGATTGCTCGAGATTTGACGGCTGGCCATAAAAACCACGATAGGCGTCGAACAGCTTCGCCACCGCGTCGAGGTGAATTGTCGTTGCGCGCAGAGCCTGAAGGGTCATTGTCATTTTCCTGAGGTTACCGAAACTGACACCAGCATAGCGCTGAGGAACAAGTTCGCTGGCCCAATCGCTATATAGTTTTGTATATTGCGAACCCGCAATGGCCAGACCCTTCATGCCGTCCATGAGCAGCATCCGCGAACGCAACCAGCAACTAATTCTGGCCGCCGCCAGCGAAGAATTCGCCGCCAACGGCTTCGACGCGACCCAGACCCGCGACATCGCCGCTCGCGCCGGTGTACCCAAAGCCAACCTGTATTACTACTTCCAGAGCAAGGAAAACCTCTACGGCAAAGTGCTGCTCGGCTTTGTCGAACCGTTGCTGGAAGCCTCGGCGGTACTGCGCGAAAGTGACGATCCGCTGATCGGCCTGCGCGCCTACGTCGCCGCCCGCATCCGCATCGCCCGCGAATATCCGGCAATTGCCAAAGTGTTCAGCGGCGAGTTGCTGCTCGGCGGTCGCCAACTGCCCGACGAATGCCGCGACCTGCTGCACGGCGAAGCCCGGCGCAATGTCGAGTGCCTGCGCAGCTGGATCGACCGTGGGCTGCTGGCGCCGGTCGATCCCGAGCATTTAATGCTCTTCATCTGGTCGGCGACGCGCACCTACACCAATATTGGCTGGCAGATGGGGCGCATCACCGGGCGGGAAGTGCCGCAGGATGAGGACTATGCGTTGGCGACGGAGACGATTACGCGGTTGGTGCTGAGCGGTGCGGTGTCCGAGCCGGTGAGCGATGTTCGCAGGTTGATGTTTGCGACTTGATTTCAGGCGGTCGCAATATGCCTTCGCTTATTCCCGACGTCATTCAAGGAGCAACACATGGCCGAGTCAGATATTCACTTGTCGGGCAGTTCGGACACAGAATCCTTCAAGCGCATCGCCGATGAGCTCCAGCAGACGCTGAGCGGAACCTGGACAACCCAGGCCAGCGGTCTGGATCAGTGTTACTGGGACCTGGCAGTCGACGGTCAGGTGATCACCCTTCACCTGGAGCATCACCTGGGGATCATGTTGCTGGTGGAGGACGCGGATCCGCAGTGGGTAGAATCGGAGCGGTTTCAGGCCGTGGTACGGCGGTTGCAAATGGCGTGATTCACACGCGTCAGTGTGGGAGCGAGCTTGCTCGCGATAAGGGCAGCACATTCAACATCATCGGTGACTGAACGAATGCCATCGCGAGCAAGCTCGCTCCCACAATGACTGTGATAACCCATCAGAACGTAATCTGGGCCGCCGGCTTCACATCGATCCGCGCCACGGAACCGCTCAGATGCGCCCAATCCTTGTTGTACTCGGCGATGATGTCTTCGGCGCTCATGTTGCCGTTGTCGACCGTCGTATGGGCGTCGGCCGCCAGTTCCACGTCGTACCCCAGCTGGTGGGCCTGACGCACGGTGGCGTTGACGCAGTAATCGGTTTGCATACCGCAGATCACCAGGCGGTCGAAGTCCTCCCGGGGGATCAGTTTCTGCAGGTTGGTCTGGTAGAACGAGTCGTTGGCAGTCTTGTCGACGCGCAAATCGCCGGGCGCGGTTTCCAGTCCTTCAGCCAGTTGCCAGCCTTCGGCACCGTGAGCGAACGGGCTGTCCTTTTCGCTGTGCTGGATCAGCACCACTGGAATGCCCGACTTGCGGGCGCGGGCGCTGAGGCCGTTGATGGTGTCGATTACCCGCTTGGCGTCGTGGCACTCGTACTCGCCTGCGCACAGGGCGCGCTGGACATCGATGATCAGCAATGCGGTGGTCATGGTGAGCCTTCCTTGATCGGTCCTTGAGACAGGGGCGGACGTGTGCCCGCCCCTTTTTACTCCGCTCAGTAACCCAATGACAACCCGGTGTTGCGCCGTGGATCGTTGGCGCCGTAGAAGCGGTTCTTGCCGACCGGTTTGCCACCCAGCGACGGTGCACCGACCAGAATCGCGGCGATATGGTTGGCGTCCTGCGGCCCGGCGAACTTGTGGCCCCAGCTCTCGAGGATCTTCTTCGTGTCGGGGCTGGCGGCGAAGTCTTCGAGGTTGGTTTCCTCCGGCATCCACTGCTGGTGGAAGCGCGGCGCGTCGACCGCCTCCTGCAGGCCCATGCCGTAGTCGATGACGTTGAGCATGGTCAGCAACGTCGCGGTGATGATGCGACTGCCGCCCGGCGTACCGACCACCATCACCACCTTGCCGTCCTTGGTGACGATGGTCGGGCTCATCGATGACAGCGGCGCCTTGCCCGGGGCGATAGCGTTGGCTTCACCCTGCACCAGGCCGTACATGTTCGGCACGCCGACCTTGGAAGTGAAGTCGTCCATTTCATCGTTGAGGATCACCCCGGTCTTGCTCGCCATCACGCCCGCGCCGAACCAGTCGTTGAGGGTGTAGGTGACCGAGACCGCGTTGCCCCATTTGTCGACGATTGAGTAGTGCGTGGTGTTGCTGCCTTCATGAGGTGCGACACCGGGTTTGAGCTCCGCCGACACGCCGGCCTTCTGCGGCTGGATCGCGTTACGCAGTTTGGTTGCGTAGTTCTTGTCCAGCAGGTGCTCGATCGGGTTTTTCACAAAGTCCGGGTCGCCCAGGTAGCTGTTGCGATCCACGTACGCGTGGCGCATCGCCTCGATCTGGTAGTGCATGCCCTGGGCCGAATGGAAGCCCAGATCCTTCATCGGGTAGCCTTCGAGAATGTTCATGATCTGGCAGATCACCACCCCGCCGGAGCTCGGTGGTGGTGCCGACACAACGTGGTAGCCACGATAGTCGCACTCCACCGGGGCCAGTTCGCGGGTCTTGTATTTGTCGAGGTCGGCCTGGGTGATGATGCCCTTGTTGGCCTGGCTGGACGTCACGATGGCGTCGGCCACCCAGCCTTTGTAGAAGCCATCGGCGCCTTTTTCGGAAATGGTGCGCAGGGTTTTGCCCAGATCCTTCTGCACCAGTTTCTGCCCGACCTGCATCGGCTCGCCGTTGCTCAGGAAGATCGCGCCGGAATCCTTGATGTCCTTCTTGAACACGTCGGTAGCGTACTCCAGCAGTTCGACGTCGCCCTGTTGCAGCTCGAAACCTTCTTCCGCCAGTTTGATCGCCGGGGCAATCATGTCCTTGCGCGGTTTGGTGCCGTACTTGCTCAGCGCCAGCTCCATGCCGGACACGGTGCCCGGAACGCCCACCGCGAGGTGGCCACGGGTACTCAGGTCCGGAATGACGTTGCCGTCCTTGTCCAGGTACATGTTGGCCGTTGCGGCCAGCGGGGCTTTTTCCCGGAAGTCGAGGAAGGTCTTGCGTCCGTCCGCCAGTTGAATGGTCATGAAACCACCGCCACCGAGGTTACCCGCCGCCGGGTAAACCACCGCCAGTGCATAACCCACGGCAACCGCCGCATCCACCGCGTTGCCACCACTTTTCAAGACGTCGACGCCCACGTGAGTGGCCAGGTGCTGGGCGGTGACCACCATGCCGTTTTCGGCGGCAACCGGGGCAACCGAAGCGGCGTGGGCCATCAGGCAGCTCAGCGCCAATGAGGTCGCAATCAGCGATTTGGCAAAAGGTTCGTACTTCATGAGTCGGTCTCTTCTTTTTATAAGGTAGGAAAGCGCTTCAAGAGCATCAGCCAGTATGGTCGCGTTTACGGTTTGCGCCTCCCCGATCCGGCAGTATGCTGGGCGCAGTTTTCGCCCCCGTACCGGAGTTTTTTCCATGGCCTACACGTTCATCACCCTGCCCTCGCCCGTCGGCGAGTTGAAGCTGGTCGCGAACGGTTCACGTCTGGCTGCCATCCTCTGGGAAAACGACAAACCGAACCGGGTGCGCCTCGGACCGATGAGCGAGGCACCGGACAACCCGGTGTTGATGAAAACCGCGCGACAGCTGGAAGAATATTTTGCAGGCACGCGAAACGCGTTCGATCTGGAGCTGGACTTTGCCGGCACCGAGTTCCAGAAAAAAGTCTGGGACGCACTACTCACCATTCCGTTTGGCGAAACCCGCACCTACCGCAAGATCGCCGAACAGATCGGCCATCCGAGCGCGGTGCGTGCGGTCGGCGCGGCAAACGGGCGCAATCCGATTTCGATCATCGCGCCGTGCCATCGAGTCATCGGCGCATCAGGAAAACTGACCGGGTTTGCCGGAGGCCTGGAAGCCAAGGAGCGCTTGCTGACCCTTGAGGGTGGCCAGTGGTCGGACATTGGCAAAACCGGTGATCTGTTTTAACCGCCAAACAGGTTATTCATCGCCGCATATTGCAGCAGCATGATGGTCTTGGCATCGCAGATCTCACCACGCTGGAACGCCGCCAGCGCGTCGTCGAAACGCCACTCCAGCACTTCAAGTTCTTCGGTCTCCTCTTCCAGACCGCCCCCTTCACTGACCTTTGACGAGGCATCGTACTCGGCGATGAAAAAGTGCAACTTCTCGGTCACCGAGCCGGGACTCATGTAGGCCTCGAACACCTTCTTCACGTCATGCACGCGGTAGCCGGTTTCTTCCTCGGCTTCGTCACGGATGCGCTGCTCAGGCGCCGCACCTTCAAGCAACCCGGCCGCCACTTCAATCAGCAAACCGTCGTGACCGTTGACGAACACCGGCAGGCGGAATTGTCGGGTCAGCACCACGGTGCGTTGCTCGCGGTTGAACAGCAGAATCGCCGCGCCATTGCCACGGTCGTAGACCTCGCGCGTCTGACGCTGCCAGTCACCGTTGTTGCGGCGATAGTCGAAGGTGATTTTCTTCAGCAGATACCAGTCGTGGGACAACACCTGGGTATCGACGATGTTGACCCGCTCGGTTGTGTTGGACATGACGCCTGATCCTTTTTGTCATTCGGAAGATGGCCATGGTAGGTGAAATGATGCGAACCGCCGACGAAAAAAAGCCCGGCAGCGCTACCGGGCTTTTACTTCATTGACTACTGATGAGCCACGTTCATGGTTGCTGCATCAGTGCCCTGCGCCGCAGACGGCGCCCCGTGAATCAGCGGTCCATAACGCCGACTGAACTCCCAGTTGTACGACACGCGATCCTTGCTGGTGCCGTTATCCCAGTTCACCGACCAGGTCATCAGCCCCTTGATCGGATGCCCTTTGACCGCCAGGCGTTTCATCGCGTTACCGACCACGGTCTTGTCGATCACGTAACCGGTGGCAGCGGCATCGACGTTGGCCGGCAGGCCGATGACGAATTTGTCCGCCGGGATCTTCGTGAAACCGCGAGTGCCGGTCACCAGGCTCTCGGTCAGGTAATAGAGGAAGTCCTCTTTCATCGCATCGTTGTTCTGGGCGATCCACGCTCCTTTGCCGTTATTGGCTTCCGGCACCCAGACCCCGTCGCCACCCTGGTTATAGAACTGCGGAGCGATGAAGTCGTAATAACCTTCCAGCGCCTGCAAGTAACCGACGTATTTGCCGGAGGTGGTCAGGTACGGAAACTCCGGCGCCATGCTGATGATGAAATGCTTGCCTTGGCCGGCGTAATGATCCTTGACCAGTTTCAGTGCGGCGGGCAGGACGGTCTTGTTGGCAGCGAAATCAATCGCGCTCTGTTCAAGATCGATGTCCAGGCCGTCGAAGCCGTAGGTTTCCACCAGACGGATGATTTCATTGGCCAGCGGTTGCTCCTGGCCGGGGCGCAAGTCGATGTGCGCATCGGCACCGCCCAGGGAAATCAGCACGGCCCGCCCCTGACTGTTGAGCACGCCAACCTGACGGCGGAACTCGGCATCGGAGACGTTGAACGGCTTGAAGGTCGGAATCCCGCTGCCCTTCATGAAGGCCACCGCGACCACGTTGTATTCCTTCGGCACGTTTTCCAGAGCGATGTTGGCGAACTGGCCGCGCTGGTAACCATCGCTCGGTCCGGCTGGCCAGTTGTGCCAGAAGCCCATGAGGATCTTCTTGCTGGCAAGTGTCGGCATCAGCGACGCCGCGTCGCTGGCCTGGTTTTTCAATAGGGTGAAGTCGATGTTTGACATGTTCTAATCCTTCAGAACCTGTGGGTTTGGCATTGCGAGCTTATTTGAAGTCCACATCGAAGGCCTGATAGAAGGCGTTGCCGGTGTTGGCGACGATCCACATCAGGACGATGACGTGATGCCCCTGCTTGTTGCCGGGAAGTTTCACGGCGTGGTTGACCTTGGCTTTCAATTCCGCCGAGTGACTGTAATAAGGCACTTGCGGATAGAAATCCTCGGCGAACGGCTGCGCCTCCAGTTGCGCTCGCGTGATGCGTTGTTTCGGGTCCCAGCCATCCTTGGTGATCAGCCAGCGGTAACCGCGGGTGGTGTGCGGCGCGGTGTACTCCCACTTGACCTCAAGGGTCTGGCCGGGGGTGACATTGAGCAGCGGCCAGGAGAACGGACGTCCGAGTTTCTTGCTCATTTCTTCTGCGGTGAAGTTCACGCAATCACGTGCGTCGTTTTTGCCGCCACTGAGAATATAGCCGTCAGCGGGCGGCACGACGCTCGGATTGTCGCTTTCGAATGGCGCGGGAAACGGGCCGGCCGCGAGTGCCGGGAAGTTCTTGCCGCCTTCCATTTCATTGACCTGCCAGCCGCCGAGCAATCCTTGCTCGATGGCCACCGCACCGCGGCTTGCAGGGGAAATGACGCGACCGTGTCGCAGTTGAGTTTGAGCTTGTGGTTGATTCATGTTTTTCACTCCGTTGATTTAAGAACTCTCCTGTCCAAGGAGAGGCCTTCAAGCTAACGGAGGAGGATTTTTTGTCCATCGGCGGTTTTGTCGCAGTCTGCCTCGACGAAATTCAAAAAACGCCGAAAATACTGTATATAAACACAGTGCACTGCGATGAGGCTCACTCAACGCATGGCAAAAGGACTACACCGCGTTATTGCAAAAACCTGCATTCAGCGGTTCAGGAAAGCTGTGCCTTGAACTCCTTTTCATATTGCCCGGCGAGCTGTTCCTTTTGCTTGTCGTCGAGCAGCTTGCCGGCCATCTGGAAGAACTTCTGCTCTTCTTCCTGCAGGTGGTGATGGACTTTCTCCGAAAGCTTTTTCGCCGTGGCCAGCCAGGCCGGACTGGACATCTCGATCTCGTCGAGTTCTTCCATCATCTCGTCCATTTCATGGTGTTCGGCAATGGCATGGCGGCTGAGGTCGATACCGTTGTCGAACTCCATCAGCGGGATATAGAAGTGGCGCTCTTCGGCCGTTTCGTGGGCCTGCAACTCAGCCTTCAACTGCTTGTAGGCCTCGACCCTTTCCGGGGTGTCACCGCTGGTCTCGATCAACGATTTCGCGTAGGTCCGCTGACGGTCGTGGCTTTCACGAAGGGCTTCGAAAATGTTCATGGAATCTCCCAGGCAAACGCGTTCCGGATGGACGCCCTAAAGGGCTAGACCCCGGCACAACAGCGACGGTTCCAAGCGTTTGCCTGAATCGGCTGCGGCGCGATAGGCTGCCGATTCATTACTACAAGGAAGACAACATGACGTTGCGGATCGAGCTGTCACAAGACCCCACCGAAGAACAGCGCGCAGCCATCCTGGCGCCCCTGCGTGCCCATAACATCGCCAAGGCCGGGCCTTCGCTGTACGAACCGGTTGCTCTGCTGGTGCGCGACGATAATGACGCGATCCTCGGTGGCCTTTATGGGCACACGTTCTATCGGTGGCTGTTTATCGAGTTGCTGGCGGTGCCGGAGGAAGGTCGGGGACAGGGAATCGGCTCGAAGCTGATGCAAATGGTCGAGGAATTCGCCCGGGAAAAAGACTGCGTAGGGATCTGGCTCGATACCTTTGATTTTCAGGCGCCCGGGTTCTACAAAAAACTGGGGTATATCGAGTGTGGCGAGATTGCGGATTACCCGCTGGGGCACAAGCGGCATTTCTTCCAGAAGCGCTTGATTGATTGAATTCAGCGCCCCTCGCCCGCAGGCTGGCGCGGGGCGCGTAGCGTCAACGCATCCAGCTGCCTCTTTACAGACAGGTTGCCAGTGCCGCCAAGCGGCGCTTGGCCACAAAATCATCCTTCTGCGCGTAGTAATTCAGCACGGTGCCGGACGCCTCCGTGGTCAAGTCGACAAACGACTCCGCCGAGCGCGTATAGACCGTCGAACCGCCCTTCTTGCCCGGTTGCAGATACGCCGCCGCGTCCACGCCGAACACCGCTTCGTCCTGCCAGGCGAATTGCACACACCGGGCCACGTCTTTTTCGGGCTTGTCCGAATTCAGGGTCTTGTAAGGGGTTTGCGTGCGGGCATCTTCCATCGCCGAACCCGCGCAACCGGCCAGCAGGGTTGCCGCCAGTGCCACCATCAGCATTCGCATTGCATTCGCTCATTCGGAAAAAAGCGGACTGTATCACCGCAACGCCAAAAAACGTTCTGCTTTACTGCATTTAGAGCGCGACACAGGCGGGCCGCTGCGGCACATTAACGGTCATCCGCCTTACAAGGAAAGCCCATGGCGCCTACTGAACAGCGACACGAACAGGCCCTGAAACTGTTTCTCGATGCGCATGCGGAACTGCGCGAAACCCTCGACCACCTCAACCCGCTACTGGCCCAGGCCAAGGGCGAAACCCAGGCGCAGTACCGCGAAGAACGGCTGCACGAAGCTTTCGAAGCCGAGGCCGAAAGCCAAGGGTTGTTTGCCTGGGAACTGACGTTGCAGCTCACCGCCGCGACGCCCGAGGAGTACCAGGCGCAACGCCTGGAAGTGCATCGCGAAGTAGCGGAAATGGCCGGGATGGACTGGCTGGAATATTGCGATCTGTATGGCATAGAACCGTAACCCCTGCACAAGGATGCTGCCTCGATGCTGCCTTCCACCTCGACCCACCGCGCCAGCCCCGGACACCTTCACATACAGAAATGGCGCGGCCGTGTTGGCCTGGCGCTGGTTGCCTGTCTGTCGGTATTGGCCGGCATGACCGACGCCATCGGCTTCATGGCCAGCGGCGATTTCGTTTCCTTCATGAGCGGCAACACAACGCGACTGGCAGTGGCGATCAGCGAGGGTGACAGCGGACTGACATTGAGGCTGATCCTGCTGGTGGCGACGTTCATTGTCGGCAATGCCCTGGGTGTCGTGGTCAGCCGACTGGGTGGACGACGGGCGCTGCCATTGCTGCTGTCCATCGCCGCTCTGCTCTGTTTGGCAGCCTGGCCCTTTGACACGCAACTGCCGGCCCTGCTGGCGGCGATCATTGCGATGGGCATGCTCAACGCGGCGGTGGAAGAAGTGAACGGTCTGCCGGTCGGGCTGACGTATGTCACCGGCGCACTGTCACGATTCGGCCGGGGATTGGGGCGGTGGGTGCTAGGCGAACGGCGAAGTGGCTGGCGGGTGCAACTGGTGCCGTGGAGCGGGATGCTGGTCGGGGCCATTCTGGGGGCGGTGCTGGAACATCATCTGGGGCTCAAGGCGATGTTGGTCAGCGGACTGTTTGCAGGCGTTCTGGGGCTACTGACCCTGAAAATTCCGCGGCGCTGGCAGTTGGGCTACATGCCGCGCTGACAACCTCCTGTTCGCATCGAGACGGGCGCGGGAAACATCGACTTCGCCGCCCCGCCGAGAAAGCTTTATCATGGCCGCAGTTTTGCTGATCGAGTCCGTCATGAAGTTCGCCATTGCGCTGTTTTCCGCCGCCCATGCGCCGTCCTCGCGCCGCGCCCTGCTGTTCGCCCAGGCTGCGCTGGCTGGCGGGCATGAGATTGTCCGGCTGTTTTTCTATCAGGACGGGGTCCACAACGCGTCCGACGCCGTGGTCACGCCGCAGGACGAACTGGACCTGCCCAAGCAGTGGCGAACCTTCATCACCGAACAAAACCTCGACGGCGTGGTGTGCATCGCCGCGGCCCTGCGCCGTGGCGTGTTGAATGCCGAGGAAGCCGGACGTTATCAGCGTGATGCCGTGGCAGTCAGCGCACCGTGGGAATTGTCCGGCCTCGGTCAGTTGCATGACGCGGTGCAGGATGCCGACCGCCTGATCTGTTTCGGAGGCGCATGACATGGCCAAGTCCCTTCTGATTATCAGCCGTCAATCGCCGTGGTCCGGCCCCGGCGCCCGCGAAGCGCTGGACATCGTGCTGGCCGGTGGCGCGTTCGATCTGCCGATCGGCCTGCTGTTTCTCGACGACGGTGTGTTGCAACTCGCCGCCGGGCAGAATGCCAAGGCCCTGCAACAGAAAGACCTGAGCGCCAACCTGCAAGCATTGCCGATGTTCGGTGTCGAAGAGCTGTTCTACTGCGCCGACAGCGCCAGTGCTCGCGGCCTCGTCAATCGTTCGCTGGACGAGGCGCAGCCTTTGGCCGCCGAGCAAATCACCGCCCTCATTGACCGTTACGACCAGGTGATCACCCTCTGATGTCGACTCTGCATGTGTTGTCCCATTCCCCGTTCGGCGACGAACGCCTGACCAGTTGCCTGCGTCTGCTGGGTGCCAGCGATGCGTTGTTGCTGTGTGGCGATGCCGCTTATGCGCTACAACCCGGCACTGCGCCGTTCAGTGCGCTGGAATTCCGCAAGGTGAAATTGTTCGTGCTGGCCGAAGATGCGCAAGCCCGCGCCGTGCAGGTTCCGGACTGGGCCGAAGCCATCGATTACCCGGCCTTCGTCGAGCTGTCGATCCACCACGCCAAGGTCAACAGCTGGCTATGAGTGCGCTGACCGTCGGCGCTCGCGCCATTGAACTGGACAAGGACGGCTTTCTGGTCGACCTCAACGACTGGTCGGCCGAAGTCGCCAGCGCCCTCGCCGCTGCCGAAGACATCGAACTGAGCCCGGAACACTGGGAAGTCCTCGAGCTGCTGCGCAGCTTCTATGCCGAATTCCAGCTCTCCCCGGCCACCCGGCCGCTGATCAAGTACACCGCGCTCAAACTCGGCGCGGAGAAAGGCAACAGCCTGCACCTGAACCGACTGTTCAAAGGCACCCCTGCCAAACTCGCCGCGAAACTGGCGGGCCTGCCCAAACCGACGAATTGCCTATGACCGACTATCCAGCGCTGACCCTCGAAACGCCCGCCGAGCATCCGTTCGCCCAGTTCGTGCGTATCCTCGGCAAGGGCAAGCGCGGCGCCCGAGACCTGACCCGCGAGGAAGCCCGGCAAGCCATGGGCATGGTGCTCGATGAAGCGGTCGAGGAAACCCAGCTCGGCGCGTTCCTGATGTTGCTGCGGCACAAGGAAGAAAGCGCCGAGGAAATGGCCGGCTTCACCGAAGCTCTGCGTGAACGCTTGCAGGCACCGGCACTGAACGTCGATCTGGACTGGCCGACCTACGCAGGCAAGAAGCGTCACCTGCCGTGGTATCTGCTGGCTGCCAAGTGCCTGGCGCAGAACGGCGTGCGCATCTTCATGCACGGGGGTGGCGCCCACACCGCCGGGCGTTTGTATTCCGAACAGTTGCTCGGTGAGCTGAACATTCCGCTGTGCCGCAACTGGCAGCAAGTCGGTGCGGCGCTGGATAACGGTGGCCTGGCGTTCATGCCACTGGTGGACTGGGCGCCGCAGCTGCAAAGGATGATCGACCTGCGCAATACCCTGGGCCTGCGCTCGCCGATCCATTCGCTGGCGCGAATCCTCAATCCAATGGGTGCGCGTTGCGGCCTGCAGAGTATTTTCCACCCCGGCTACCAAGCGGTGCATCGCGATGCCAGCGGCCTGCTCGGTGACACGGCGATCGTGATCAAGGGTGACGGCGGCGAAATCGAGATCAACCCGGATGCCGACAGTCACTTATACGGCACCACCGGCGGCGAGAGCTGGGACGAGGAATGGCCGCAACTGTCGACGCAGCGTCATGTCAAACCGGCGTCGCTGGATGTCGAGCATCTGAAGGCGGTCTGGCGCGGCGATGTGATCGACAGCTACCCGCAAATGGCGCTGATTTCGACCATGGCGCTGGCACTGCGTGGCCTTGGCCACTCCCGTGAACAGGCTTTCGAAACCGCCGAGAAATACTGGGCCGCGCGGGACAAATCGATTTAACCGATCATTAACGCCCGATCTTTGCGCTTTTTGTTCGAACTCATCGGAATAGACTCGGCTCCAACGAATATTGGTTTATGGAGTCTTGATCATGGGTTTACTCGTCGACGGCCGCTGGCAGGACAAGTGGTACGAAAGCAGCAAGGACGGCGCGTTCCAGCGCGAACAGGCGCAACGCCGCAATTGGGTCACTCGCAACGGCGAGCCGGGCCCGAGCGGTGAAGGCGGTTTTGCCGCCGAAGCCGGGCGTTATCACCTTTACGTCTCCCTGGCGTGTCCATGGGCTCATCGCACGCTGATCCTGCGCAAGCTCAAGGGCCTGGAAAGCCTGATCGACGTGTCAGTCGTCAGCTGGCTGATGCTGGAAAACGGCTGGACCTTCGACCAGAACCTCGGTTCGACCGGCGACAAACTCGACCACTTCGATTTCATGCATCAGCGCTACACCGCCGACACCGCCGACTACACCGGCCGCGTCACCGTACCGGTGCTATGGGACAAGAAACTGAAACGTATCGTCAGCAACGAATCGGCGGAGATCATCCGCATGTTCAACAGTGCCTTCGATGACTTGACCGGCAACGATCTGGACTTCTATCCGGCGCCATTGCGCGGCGAGATCGATGCGCTGAACGAGCGGATCTACCCTGCCGTGAACAACGGCGTGTATCGCGCCGGGTTCGCCACCTCGCAAAAAGCCTATGAAGAAGCGTTCGACGATGTGTTTGCCGAACTGGATCATCTGGAGCAGGTTCTGGGCGCCAACCGTTATCTGACGGGCGAATACCTGACTGAGGCGGACGTGCGTCTGTTCACCACGGTGATTCGTTTCGACGCGGTGTACCACGGGCACTTCAAATGCAATCTGCGGCGGATCAGCGATTATCCGAACCTGTCGAACTGGCTGCGGGAGATGTACCAGTGGCCGGGCATTGCCGAGACCGTGGATTTCCAGCACATCAAGAATCATTACTACGGCAGCCACAAGACCATCAACCCGACCGGAGTTGTGCCGAAGGGGCCGAAGCAGGATTTCACTGTTGCCCATGACCGGAACCGGTTGAGCGGGAAAGGGATCTGGCGCAGAGGTTGAAAGCAGGATTGTTCCCACAGCGTGGGAACAATCCCTTCAGAGTCGTCAGATTTGACCCTGAGCGCCCTCGAACCAGGCCAGTTTCTCGCGCAGTTGCACCACTTCGCCGACGATCACCAGCGTCGGCGCATGCACTTCATGCTCCGCCACCAGACGCGGCAGGTCGGCCAACGTGCCGGTGAAGACTCGCTGATTGACCGTGGTGCCCTGCTGGATCAGCGCGGCCGGCGTTTCGGCTGCACGACCATGCTTGATCAACTGCTCGCAAATGATCGGCAACCCCACCAGGCCCATGTAGAACACCAGCGTCTGCGCCGGCGCGACGAGGTCGGCCCATGGCAGATCGCTGGAACCGTCCTTCAGGTGGCCGGTGACGAAACGCACCGACTGCGCGTAATCGCGATGAGTCAGCGGAATCCCGGCATACGCCGCGCAACCGCTGGCCGCCGTGATGCCCGGCACCACCTGGAACGGGATGCCATGGGCCGCCAGTTCCTCGATCTCTTCGCCGCCACGGCCGAAGATGAACGGATCCCCACCCTTCAACCGCACCACGCGCTTGCCGGCCTTGGCCAGATTCACCAGTTGCTGGTTGATCTGATCCTGCGGCACGGCGTGATCGGCGCGTCGCTTGCCGACGTAGACCCGCTCGGCATCGCGGCGGCAAAGCTCAAGAATCGCCGGAGCCACCAAGCGGTCGTACAGCACCACATCGGCTTGCTGCATCAGACGCAAGGCGCGGAAGGTCAGCAGATCCGGATCGCCCGGCCCTGCGCCCACCAGATAAACCTCGCCGGTGGTTACGCTCGCTTCGCCGTCGATTTTCGCCTGCAACAGACGCTCGGCCTCGGCGCCCTGCCCAGCCAGCTGGCGATCGGCAATCGGCCCCTGGAACACGTCCTCCCAAAAACCGCGACGTTGCTGCACATCGGGAAACAGGCCTTTGACCTGATCGCGAAACCGTGCGGCCAGACCGGCCAGATGGCCGTAGGTCGAAGGAATCCAGGTTTCGATCTTGGCGCGGATCAACCGGGCCAGCACCGGCGCATCGCCGCCACTGGAGACCGCGATGATCAGCGGCGAACGATCGACAATTGCCGGGAAGATCACGCTGCACAACGCTGGCGCATCCACCACATTGACCGGTACGCAACGCCGATGAGCATCGGCGGAGACCTGCGCGTTCAACGCTTCGTCATCGGTGGCGGCAATGATCAGCCCGCAACCGTCCAGATCCGTTTCGGCGTAGCCACGCAGCAGGCATTCGCCACCGCTGGCGGCAACCAGTTCGCGCAGTTGCGCTTCGATTTCAGGTGCAACCACCCGCAGCAGCGCACCGGCATCGGCCAGCAGGCGGGACTTGCGCAAGGCAATCTCCCCCCCACCGACAACCAACACACGACTGCCGCGCAGGTTGTGAAACAGCGGCAGATATTTCATTTAGCCGATGACCTCAAGGCCACCCATGTACGGCTTCAGCACGTCCGGCACACGGATCGAACCGTCGGCCTGCTGGTAGTTTTCCAGCACGGCCACCAGAGTACGACCGACCGCCAGGCCGGAACCGTTCAGGGTGTGCACCAGCTCAGGCTTGCCGGTTTCCGGGTTGCGGAAACGCGCCTGCATGCGGCGGGCCTGGAAGTCGCCGCAGTTGGAGCACGACGAGATTTCGCGGTATTTGTCCTGGCTCGGAATCCACACTTCCAGGTCGTAAGTCTTGACCGCGCTGAAGCCCATGTCGCCGGTGCACAGCGCCAGGGTACGGTATGGCAGACCCAGCAGTTGCAAGACCTTCTCGGCGTTGGCGGTCAGGCCTTCCAGCGCTTCCATCGACTTCGACGGCTCGACGATCTGGACCATCTCGACCTTGTCGAACTGGTGCTGACGGATCATGCCGCGGGTGTCACGACCCGACGCGCCGGCTTCGCTGCGGAAGCACGGAGTGTGGGCGACGAATTTGATCGGCAGCTGTTTCGAATCGACGATTTCACCGGCGACGATGTTGGTCAGAGACACTTCGGCGGTCGGGATCAGATACAGATCGGCTTCGCCTTCACGACCGATCTTGAACAGGTCCTCTTCGAACTTCGGCAGTTGACCGGTACCTTGCAGCGCCGGGGCCTGAACCAGATAAGGCGTGTAGGCCTCTTCATAGCCGTGCTCGGTGACGTGCAGGTTGATCATGAACTGCGCCAGCGCGCGATGCAGACGGGCAATCGGGCCGCGCAGCAGGGCGAAACGGGCGCCAGACAGCTTGGCGGCGGTTTCGAAGTCGAGCCAGCCGAACTTCTCGCCCAGGGCCACGTGGTCCTGAACCGGGAAATCGAAAGCGGTCGGAGTGCCCCAGCGACGGACTTCGACGTTGCCGTCTTCGTCCTCGCCGACCGGTACCGATTCGTGCGGCAGGTTCGGGATGCCCAGCAGGATCGAATCCAGTTCGGTCTGGATCGCGTCCAGTTCGACTTTGCCGGCGCTCAGTTCGCCCGCCATGCGCTCGACGTCCGCCATCAGCGGCGCAATGTCTTCGCCGCGCTGCTTGGCCTGACCGATGGATTTGGAACGCGCGTTACGCTCAGCCTGCAGTGCTTCGGTGCGGGTCTGGACAGTCTTGCGCTGTTCTTCCAGCGCTTCGATGCGCGCGACATCCAGGGCAAAGCCACGGGAAGCCAGGCGGTCCGCTACGTCCTGAAGGTTGCTACGTAACAGTTTGGGATCGAGCATGTCGGTTTCTCGTTATCAAAGTTTGGTCAGGGACAGGCCGGCCCAGGTCGCGAGCAGCCCGCCGAATACGCTGATGGCCGCATAGCCCAGGGCCAGCGGCACCTGCCCGCTTTCCAGCAGGCGCACCGTATCCAGTGAAAAGGATGAAAAAGTCGTCAGCCCCCCGAGGAAGCCGACCAGCAACCCGGCACGTACCTCGATCGGCACTTCCGGGCGTATCAAAAACAGGCCGTACAACACGCCAATCAGCAGGCAGCCCACGATATTAACGGCCAGCGTCGCGGTATAGAAGTGCCGCGGCCAATTGGCGTTGACCCAATTGCCGGTGGCGAAGCGCAACAAGGTGCCGGCCATCCCGCCGACGGAGACTGCAACGATCAATGGAACCACTATTTTCTCCGCTGCCGGGGGCTTAAACGATCAAGTTGGGCGAGATGATTGAGCTTTTCGCCGATCTTCAACTCCAGGCCACGGGGCACCGGTTGGTAGAACGGAATCGGGTCGAGTTCTTCCGGGAAATAGTCTTCGCCGGCCGCGTAAGCATCCGGTTCGTCGTGGGCGTAACGATATTCGTCGCCGTAGCCCAATTGCTTCATCAATTTGGTCGGTGCATTGCGCAGGTGCAGCGGCACTTCCAGTGAACCATGCTCGGCGGCGGCGCGCAGCGCGGTCTTGAAGCCCATGTACACCGCATTGCTTTTCGGCGCACACGCCAGATAAGTGATGGCCTGAGCCACTGCCAACTCACCTTCCGGGCTGCCAAGACGTTCCTGCACTTCCCACGCGGCCAGGCACAGGCTCAGGGCGCGAGGATCGGCGTTGCCGATATCTTCACTGGCCATGCGCACTACGCGCCGAGCCAGGTAAAGCGGATCGCAGCCGCCATCGATCATTCGCGCAAACCAGTACAACGCGCCGTCAGGATTGGAACCGCGCACTGACTTGTGCAGCGCGGAAATCTGATCGTAGAACGCTTCGCCGCCCTTGTCGAAACGCCGGCGAGTGTCGCCGAGCAGGCTCTGCAGCAACTCGGTACCCATTTCGCTGTGGTCTTCGGCCAGGTCCGAGGCATTTTCCAGCAGGTTCAGCAGGCGCCGGCCATCGCCATCGGCGGCGGACAGCAACATCTGGAAGCCTTCATCGCTGAGGGTCAGATGACGCTTGCCCAGACCACGCTCTTCGGTCAGCGCGCGATGCACCAGTTTGCGCAACGCCGCTTCGTCGAGGCTCTTGAGCACGTAGACCCGCGCCCGCGACAGCAATGCATTGTTCAGTTCGAAAGAAGGGTTTTCGGTGGTGGCGCCAATGAAGATCAGCGTGCCGTCTTCAACGTACGGCAGGAAGGCGTCCTGTTGAGACTTGTTGAAGCGGTGCACTTCATCGACAAACAGAATCGTGCGCTTGCCGTACTGGCCGGCCTGCTGCTTGGCGATTTCCACCGCCTGACGGATCTCCTTGACCCCGGCCAGGACTGCCGAGACCGTTTCGAAGTGCGCATCCGAGACTTCCGCCAGCAACCGCGCCAGCGTGGTTTTGCCCACGCCCGGCGGGCCCCAGAAGATCATCGAATGCAGGGCACCCTGCTCCAGTGCTTCGCGCAAAGGCTTGCCGCGAGCGAGCACGTGTTCCTGACCGACGTACTCATCCAGATTGGTCGCCCGCAAACGGGCGGCCAATGGCTGGGCAATCGGTGCACTGCGAAACAGATCCATCACGAACCGTTGAAACCTCTGTGTTTATTCCTGGATCACATCGGCACCCTTCGGGATGTCGAACTTGAACTTCGATGCCGGGACCGCTTCGTTGGCCTTCACACCGGTAAACAGGATGTTGGTGCGCTGGCCGACGCTGTCGATCAGTTGCATGTCATTGACCAGACCGTTGCGGAACGACAGGCGCAGGCTGTCGAACAGGGTGTCCTTGGTTTTTGGCTTCAGGGTGAAGTCGATCACGCCACCGGCCTCTTTGGCGGTGATGTCGAAGCTCTGGCTGATCTTCGATACGTCGCCGGACAGCAACAGGGCTGGAGTCTGAGTCAGGCGCTCATCGAGCTTCTTGATGGTGGCCTGTTCCAGATCCGGGTCCCACAGGGTGACTTTCTTGCCGTCGGACACCATGGTCTGCTCGGCTGGCGCATTGGTGTGCCAGTAGAACAGGCCCGGGCGCTGCAGGGTCATGTCGCCGGTGGTTTCCTGCAACTGGGTGCCACTGCCGTCGAGGGTCAGTTGGGAAAAGTTGGCAGTCAGAGTCTTGGATGTTTCGAGCAATTGGGTCAGGCGAGCCACATCCTTGTCATCGGCGTGAGCCGTGAGGGTGGTCAGAGCCAGTACCGGCAGCAACATGCGGATAAGACGCATGGGAGTCCTCTTGAATACTCGTGGGAAAGTGGACGGCGCTTCATGCACCGTCCATTGCATTTGGATCAGGGTATCGAATCAGTCGCGTACCGGGCCAGGGGCCAGAACTTCGCGGGAACCGTTGGTGTTCATGGACGTCACGACCCCGGCCATTTCCATGGCTTCGATCATGCGCGCGGCACGGTTGTAACCGATCTTCAGCTTGCGCTGCACAGCGGAGATGGAGGCGCGGCGACTTTCCAGTACGAACTGCACGGCTTCGTCGTACAGCGCGTCGGCTTCCGGATCGTCGCCGTCTCCGCCGCCGCTGCTGCCTTCGAAACCACTGCCCGCCTCCTCGACACCGTTGAGGATGTCGTCGTTGTATTCCGGTGCGCCGCGCAGTTTCCAGGCTTCCACCACCCGGTGAACTTCATCGTCGGACACGAATGCGCCGTGAACCCGGATCGGCAGACTGGTGCCCGGCGGCATGTAGAGCATGTCACCGTGACCAAGCAATTGTTCGGCGCCGCCCTGATCGATGATGGTTCGGGAGTCGATCTTGCTCGATACCTGGAACGCCATCCGCGTCGGGATGTTGGCCTTGATCAGACCCGTGATCACGTCCACCGACGGCCGCTGGGTCGCGAGGATCAGGTGGATACCGGCCGCACGCGCCTTCTGGGCGATACGGGCGATCAGTTCTTCTACCTTCTTGCCGACGATCATCATCATGTCGGCAAACTCGTCCACGACCACAACGATGGTCGGCAGCTTCTGCAACAGCGGCGCTTCGTCGTGGATGCTTTCGCGTTTGTACAGCGGATCGCTCAGCGGTTCGCCGGCGTCCTGGGCTTCCTTGACCTTGGCGTTGAAGCCGGACAGGTTTCGCACGCCCATCTTCGCCATCAGCTTGTAGCGGCGCTCCATCTCGGCAACGCTCCAGCGCAGGGCGTTGGCGGCGTCCTTCATGTCGGTCACGACCGGGCACAGCAGGTGCGGAATGCCTTCGTAGATCGACAGTTCAAGCATTTTCGGGTCGATCATGATCAGCTTGGCGTCGTCCGGACCGGACTTGAACAGGATCGACAGAATCATCGCGTTCACGCCCACCGACTTACCGGAACCGGTGGTACCGGCTACCAGCAAGTGCGGCATCTTCGCCAAGTCGGTGATGACCGGCTTGCCGCCGATGTCGTGGCCCAGGGCCAGAGTGACCGGCGACTTGAAGTTGTCGTATTCGGACGTCGACAGCACTTCTGAGAAGCGCACGATCTGTCGGTCTTCGTTGGGAATTTCGATACCGACCGTGGTCTTGCCAGGAATCACTTCCACCACCCGGACGCTGGTCACGGCCAGCGAACGTGCAAGGTCTTTCGCCAGGTTGGCGATACGGCTGACCTTCACGCCTGCAGCAGGCTGGATTTCGTAACGGGTAATGACCGGGCCGGGATGGATGGAATCCACGGTGACTTCGACGCCGAATTCCTTGAGCTTGATCTCCAGCAAGTGGCCGACCGCCGCCAGGGATTCGGGCGAATAATTGAGTTGTTTCTTTTCCGCAGGGTCGAGAATCGAGATCGGTGGCAAGGTGCCTTCGACGGCGCTGTCGACAAACAACGGCACCTGTTTCTCTTTCTGCACGCGCTTGCTCGGCTCCGGCGCCTTGACCGGGGCCGGGGCGATGACCGGCGGCACCTGTTTCTCGCGCTCGGACATGTGCTTGCTCAGGGCCTGCTCGCGCTCGATCAGACGCTCCTTGACCTTGGCCTGCTCGCGCTTGTCGGTGACGGTCGGTGCAACCACGTCATGCACTCGATCATCGACTTCACGCAATTGCGCGACCAGTTGCTTGCGCTCGGTACGCGCCGACCACCAGCGGTTGACCGCGCCCTGGAACAGTTCGAACAGGTCGAGGGTGATCTTGCCGGTGATGTCCATCACCTTGAACCACGACAGGTCAGTGAACACCGTCAGCCCGAACAGGAACAGCGCGATGAACAGCAAAGTGCTGCCCTGTATGTTCAGAGCATTGCGGGCCAGGTCACCGAGGCTTTCACCCAGCGCACCGCCGGCGCCAGCGGGCAAACCAGTGGCCGCGTGGAAGTGGATGTGCGCCAGCGCGGCGCCGGACAACACCAGGAACACCAGGCCAATCAGGCGCCAGGAAAACAGCCAGCCGCTCCACTGCCATGGCTCGTGACGCTGACGGAAGATCTGATACGCCTTGATCGCCAGCAGCAACGGGAAGATATACGCGAAGTAACCCAGCACCATGAACAGGATGTCGGCGCTGTAGGAGCCGGCCGGACCGCCGAAGTTCTGCACATCGTCGATCTTGCTGTTGTGGCTCCAGCCTGGATCGTCCTTGCCGTAAGTCAGCAACGCCATCATCAGGAACAGGCACAAGGCGCCGATGGCGATCAATGCACCTTCCTTGAGCCGGTAGTGCAACTGTTGACGCCAGAGCGGAACGACTGTTTTTGGTGCTTCCGTGGATTTCTTCAAAACGCTTCTTTTCCTGCGCCAGAGGCGCGTCCATCTATTGAATGACGATAAAAAACTGCCCGATCCAGGCAGGTAAAAAAATGACGGGCGCAACGGAGACTACTTTTAACACTGCGCCCCGCCTTTTATAAACACGGTACGCGGCGAATATTCTGTAACAGCCGGCATTGTACGGGTTTGCGCGTTCGACGCCATGCTTCGCTGCCCCTGGTTCAAGCATAGCCAAAGGCACAAGGCCCGGCGTTCAATTTGAGCATGCATTGTCTTTTGTGACAAAGGCTTATGAGGTGTATTTGATGAACGTAGCGAAGCATTCGCGCCTCATCCCCCCTGAGCGCCGCACATTGGCATCGGTCACCTTGCCCGCAGCGGTGTTGCGCCCGATTACGACCGCATCCGGATGCTCAAGTTGCAGCAGCCCAATCATCCCACTGCAACGGAGGACATTCGCGTCATTTCCCGGCACACTTTACCGCGGGCCCAGCGCCCACCGCCCTCCCCTTCTGCAAGCCCGGACGCCATGCTGACTTGGTTACAACGCAATTCACTGACTTTCCCGCCACTGGATAAGGCCATGCGCGATCCCAACGGATTGCTGGCGGCCGGTGGCGACCTGTCCGCCGATCGCCTGATCCAGGCGTATCGCCACGGCTGCTTTCCATGGTTTTCCGAAGGTCAGCCGATTCTCTGGTGGTCGCCGGATCCGCGCACCGTACTTTTTCCCGACGAACTGCACGTCTCGCGCAGCCTCGGAAAATTGATGCGCAAACAGCGTTATCAAGTGACCTTCGATCAGGATTTCGAAGCGGTAATCCGTGCCTGTGCCGCTCCCCGGGATTACGCCGACGGCACCTGGATCACCGAAGCGATGCAGGACGCTTATGTCGAATTGCATCGACGCGGCTTTGCTCATTCAGTGGAAGTCTGGGATGAGGGCGAACTGGTCGGCGGCCTGTACGGTCTGGCGATGGGGCAACTGTTCTTCGGTGAGTCGATGTTCAGCCGCGCGGACAATGCCTCCAAGTACGGTTTTGCGACGCTGGTGCAACATCTGAAAGAAGCGGGTTTCGTATTGATTGACTGCCAGATGCCTACCGATCACCTGCACAGCCTCGGCGCCCGGGCCATTTCACGGCAGACATTCGCCGAATACCTGGCCCGGCACCTCGACCAACCCAATCATGCAACCTGGGTTTGCTGAGCGACTTTTGCGCGCGTGGCTTACACTTAATTTCACCAGCTTACCCTTGAGGGTTGATCATGACCGAGTTGGCGCGGTTGAAGTTTTATGCCACTCAGCCTCACTCTTGCAGTTATCTGCCCGAGGAACAGGCGACGACCCTGTTTCTCGACCCGAGCCAGCCCATGGATGTGCATGTCTACGCAGACCTGTCAGAAATGGGCTTTCGTCGCAGCGGCGACCATCTGTACCGCCCGCATTGCCAGAATTGCAATGCTTGCGTGCCGGCGCGCATCCCGGTGGCGCAGTTCACCCCCAACCGTCAGCAAAAACGCATTTTCAAACGCAACATCGATTTGCAGGTGCGCCCGGTCAAGCCGGCATTCAGCGAAGAATACTTCGACCTCTATCAGCGCTACATCGAACAGCGCCACGCCGACGGCGACATGTACCCGCCGAGCCGGGATCAATTCTCGACTTTTCTGGTACGCGACCTGCCCTTCTCACGCTTTTACGAGTTCCGGCTCGACGGACGGTTACTGGCGGTCGCCGTGACCGATCTGCTGCCCAACGGACTGTCGGCGGTCTATACCTTCTACGAACCGCAGGAAGAACGCCGCAGCCTGGGGCGCTACGCGATCCTCTGGCAAATCGCCGAAGCCCGGCGCCTGGGGCTTGAGGCGGTGTACCTTGGCTACTGGATCAAAAACTGCAAAAAGATGAACTACAAGACCCAATATCGGCCTATCGAACTGCTGATCAACCAGCGCTGGGTCATCCTGAACTAAACGCAAACCCTAAACCCCTTGGCGTAAACCCCATTTTTCGGGCACAATGCACGCCGCTTTTGCCTGGCGCAGTTGCACCGGGCCATTCACTGGACACCGAGGGCTTTACTGCATGTCGAAAGAAGACAGCTTCGAAATGGAAGGCACTGTCGTCGACACCCTGCCAAACACCATGTTTCGCGTGGAATTGGAAAATGGGCACGTCGTAACCGCGCATATCTCCGGCAAGATGCGCAAGAACTACATTCGTATTCTTACCGGTGACAAAGTGCGCGTCGAGCTGACGCCCTATGACTTGAGCAAAGGGCGTATTACTTACCGCGCTCGCTAATCAAGTCAATACAGAACGCCCGGCTTAATGCCGGGCGTTTTTGTCTGTGCGTTTTTTGAGTTTGGGTGTATATCCGTTGCTGCGGTAACGGCTATACACCCAAAACCGCAGACAGCAAAAAGGCACCAAAAGGCGCCTTTCGCTTTACAACAGACCAACAACCATCAGGCCATTTCCGCAGTAGTCTCGAAGTCAAACGTCAGCTCACCATCCTTGATGTCGATGTGAACCACACCGCCATGCTCGGCCAGTTCGCCAAACAGAATCTCCTCCGCCAGCGGACGCTTGATCTTGTCCTGGATCAGACGCGCCATCGGACGAGCGCCCATGGCCGAATCGTAACCACCGGCCGCCAGCCAGCTGCGCGCCGCATCGGTAACTTCCAGAAGCACACGCTTGTCTTCCAGCTGCGCCTGAAGCTCGGTGAGGAACTTGTCCACCACGCTTTTGATGACCTCATGACTGAGGCGACCAAACTGAATGATGGTATCCAGGCGGTTGCGGAATTCCGGCGTGAAGCTCTTCTTGATCACTTCCATCGCATCGGACGAGTGGTCCTGATGGGTGAAACCGATCGAAGCACGCGCCGCCGTTTCAGCACCGGCGTTGGTGGTCATGATCACGATCACGTTGCGGAAATCCGCCTTGCGCCCGTTGTTGTCGGTCAGCGTACCGTGGTCCATCACCTGCAGCAGCAGGTTGAAGACTTCCGGATGCGCCTTCTCGATTTCATCGAGCAGCAATACGCAATGCGGTTGCTTGGTGATCGCCTCGGTCAACAGACCGCCCTGGTCGAAACCGACATAACCCGGAGGTGCACCGATCAGACGCGATACGGTGTGGCGCTCCATGTACTCGGACATGTCGAAGCGAACCAGCTCAATGCCCAAGGCCTTGGCCAGTTGACGCGCGGCTTCGGTTTTACCGACACCGGTCGGACCTGCAAACAGGAACGAACCGACAGGCTTGTCAGGCGACTTGAGACCGGCACGGGACAGTTTGATCGCGGTCGACAGCGAATCGATCGCCGCGTCCTGACCGAACACCGTCAGTTTCAGGTCACGCTCGAGGTTGCGCAGCAGTTCCTTGTCGGAGCTGGTGACATGCTTCGGCGGAATCCGCGCGATTTTCGCCACGATGTCCTCGACCTCAGACACTTCGATGCGCTTCACACGCTTCTCGACCGGTTGCAGACGCTGGAAAGCGCCAGCCTCGTCGATCACATCGATGGCCTTGTCCGGCATGTGCCGGTCATTGATGTAGCGCGAAGCCAGTTCCGCAGCGGCGCGCAGCGACTCATCGCTGTATTCGATGTTGTGGTGCTGTTCGAAACGACCTTTCAGGCCGCGCAGGATACCGATGGTGTCTTCCACCGACGGCTCGACGACGTCGACCTTCTGGAAGCGCCGTGCCAGAGCACGGTCTTTTTCGAAAATGCCACGGAATTCCTGGAACGTGGTCGAGCCGATGCAGCGAATGTCGCCAGACGACAGCAGCGGTTTGAGCAGGTTCGAGGCATCCATCACGCCACCGGACGCAGCACCCGCACCGATAATGGTGTGGATTTCGTCGATGAACAGGATCGCCTGCGGACGTTTTTTCAGTTCGCTGAGCAGCGCCTTGAAGCGCTTCTCGAAATCACCGCGATACTTGGTGCCCGCGAGCAAAGCACCCAGATCAAGGGAATAAACGACGCTGTTGGCCAGCAGGTCCGGCACCTGATTGTCGACGATGCGCTTGGCCAGGCCTTCGGCAATCGCGGTTTTACCCACGCCCGCCTCGCCTACCAGCAGCGGATTGTTCTTGCGACGACGCGCGAGAATCTGCGCCACACGCTCGACTTCCGTTTCACGCCCAACCAGCGGATCGATCCGGCCCTGGCGCGCGAGTTCGTTGAGATTGCTGGCATACGCATCCAGCGGATTGCCTGAAGAAGAAGACTCACCGCCCTCGTCGTCCTGCATATCTTGTTCACCTTCAGAGTGATCGCCATGCCCCGGCACTTTGGAAATGCCGTGAGCGATGTAATTGACGACATCAATGCGTGCAACGCTCTGCTGTTTCAGCAGGAACACCGCCTGACTCTCTTGCTCACTGAAGATTGCAACCAGCACGTTGGCGCCGGTCACTTCGCGCTTGCCCGAGCTCTGCACATGAAAGACAGCACGTTGCAGCACACGCTGGAAGCCCAGGGTTGGCTGGGTTTCGCGATCCTCGTCGTGGACGGGGATCAGTGGCGTGGTGGAGTCGATGAACTCCTGCAGGTCGTGCTTGAGTTTGTCGAGGTTTGCGCCGCAGGCACGCAATACAGTGGCGGCAGCCTCATTGTCCAATAGGGCCAGCAGCAGGTGTTCGACGGTCATGAATTCATGACGCTTCGAACGAGCCTCCTTGAAGGCAAGATTGAGGGTGACTTCGAGCTCGCGGTTTAACATAGCTTCACCTCATACCCAAGTGGTCGGCGATTAACCGTCCTTCTCGATTTCACAGAGTAGCGGATGCTGGCTTTCCCTGGCGTACTGGTTGACCTGCATGGCCTTTGTCTCGGCGATGTCGCGGGTAAACACTCCACATACTGCCCGCCCTTCTGTGTGGACGGCCAGCATGACCTTGGTCGCCAGCTCGCGATTCAGGTTAAAAAACACCTCGAGCACTTCGACGACGAAATCCATCGGTGTGTAGTCATCATTGAACAAAACCACCTTGTACATCGGCGGCGCCTGTAACGCGGGCTTTGCTTCCTGAACAGCAACGCCTGCCGAATCGTCGTCGTGCTCCTGTGGAAGATCCTTTTGGAGAAGCGGGCGATCCTGATTGAATGTTAGTCGAATCTGGCTGATTGCATGCATGGAAAGAAAGGTTCGTCAGTTGTGCAAATACAGTGGTGGGGGCGGCTTGACACGTTTTCAACTCCGACTGCCCGGTCACCTTGACTATCGGGAAAACGGTGTTACAACCAATAGAACCCACAGTGGGGAAAAAAGATCCGCGGAGTCAATCTTTTTAACGGATTCGACTGCGGATGAATTGGATGATACTCCAGCGATGGAGACTGTTGCAGAGGGATTTGAGCATGGCTGTCGGCAAGGTGAAATGGTTCAACAATGCCAAGGGGTTCGGTTTCATCAACACCGACTCCCGCGAGGGGAAGGACGAGGACGGCAAAGAGATCGATTTCTTTGCCCACTACTCCGCCATTGAAATGGACGGATACAAAACCCTCAAAGCCGGGCAAATCGTCAAATTCGAGATCGTGCAAGGGCCCAAAGGCCTGCATGCCACAAAAATTCAGAATGCCGACGCTGCAAAAGATGCCGCCTCGACCGCTGTTCAGCATCAGTCAGTGACCAGTTGAAGCAACACGGACACCTGCCAGAAAGCAAACCGCCCGGCTCGATCACTCGAGCCGGGCGGTTTCGTTGCAGCTGCCTTTTTACATGTGCTTGACGATCGCCTCACCGAAGCCCGAAGAAGATACCAGCGTGGCGCCTTCCATCAGACGTTCGAAGTCGTAGGTCACGGTTTTGGCCTTGATGGCGCCGTTGGTGCCCTTGATGATCAGGTCGGCCGCCTCGGTCCAGCCCAGGTGGCGCAGCATCATCTCCGCCGACAGAATCACCGAGCCCGGGTTGACCTGGTCCTTGCCGGCATATTTCGGCGCAGTACCGTGGGTCGCCTCGAACATGGCCACGGTGTCGGACAGGTTGGCACCCGGCGCGATACCGATACCGCCCACTTCCGCCGCCAGGGCGTCGGACAGGTAGTCACCGTTGAGATTGAGGGTGGCGATCACGTCGTATTCGGCCGGACGCAGCAGGATCTGCTGAAGCATGGCGTCGGCAATGGCATCCTTGACGACGACTTCGCGGCCGGTTTTCGGGTTCTTGAACTTCATCCATGGGCCGCCATCCAGCAGCTCGGCGCCGAATTCTTCCTTCGCCACCTCGTAACCCCAGTCCTTGAAGGCACCTTCGGTAAATTTCATGATGTTGCCCTTGTGCACGATGGTCAGCGACTTGCGGTCGTTGTCCACCACGTACTGCAGGGCCTTGCGCACCAGACGCTTGGTGCCTTCCTTGGAAACAGGCTTGATGCCGATACCGCAATCCTGGTCGAAACGGATCTTGGTGACGCCCATTTCTTCTTTCAGGAACTTGATGACCTTGGTGGCCTCAGGAGAGCCGGCCTTCCATTCGATACCGGCATAAATGTCTTCGGAGTTCTCGCGGAAAATCACCATGTCGACGTCGCCAGGCTTTTTCACCGGGCTTGGCACGCCGTCGAACCACACCACCGGGCGCAGGCAGACATAGAGATCGAGCTGTTGACGCAGGGCAACGTTAAGGGAGCGGATACCACCACCGACCGGAGTGGTCAGCGGGCCTTTGATGGAAACCACGTAATCCTTGACGGCGTCCAGGGTTTCCTGGGGCAGCCAGGTGTCCTGGTCATAAACCTGAGTTGCTTTTTCGCCAGCATAAACCTCCATCCAGGAAATCTTGCGCTTGCCCCCGTAGGCTTTTTCTACGGCAGCATCAACCACTTTGATCATCACAGGGCTGACGTCGACGCCAATGCCGTCACCTTCGATGAAGGGAATGATCGGGTTATCAGGGACATTGAGAGAATGGTCTGCATTGACGGTGATTTTGTCGCCGACGGCTGGAACCTGAATCTTCTTGTAACCCATGCTGAACTCCATTGTTTGGATTGAACATCTGGCTTGGTTCGAGCGTAACCCAGTTGAATCAACACGCAAACCCTCTGTTCCGGGCACGACCACATCTCGTTTCGTACAAGCCTGAAAGCAAAGGGAAAAGCGCCAATCCCAAGCATTCACGGCGACTCTACGCCCCACCCCGCCCTGCGACCTTTAGACCAATGGACGAGAATCGTTGCATATGAACCATCGGCAGATTGCCAGCTACCTATGTATAATGCCGCCCGCTGACCAAAGGGTCACGACGGCTGGCCTCTCTAGCACGAGACTTTCCGCCTGATTGGTCGGGTTGTTACCGCAGTCCGACTGCTTGACGCTCTACTGATGCACCCAACATCACCGCGAAGATTCTCGACATTCGGTTCATGGATGACTTTGAACGAACGCGCTTACCCGGCGCCCCTCGAGTTTCTGCGCACGCTTTAGCAAAGAAGAGAGAGTTAATCCGAATATGCCCACCCGCTCGAAGATCATCTATACCTTCACCGACGAAGCTCCAGCCCTCGCCACCTATTCCCTGCTGCCGATCATCGAGGCTTACACCGCCTCGGCCGATATCGCCGTGGAAACCCGCGATATCTCTCTTGCAGCACGCATTCTGGCCAGCTTCCCCGAGCAACTGGGCGACAAAGCCGTAGCCGACCACCTCGCCGAACTGGGCGACCTGGCCGTTACGCCTGAAGCCAACATCATCAAGCTGCCGAACATCAGCGCCTCGGTTCCGCAGCTGCAAGCCGCGATCAAAGAACTGCAAGCCCAGGGCTACAACCTGCCGGACTACCCGGAAACCGTGACCAACGACGCCGAAAAAGAAGCCAAGGCGCGCTACGACAAGGTCAAGGGCAGCGCCGTGAACCCGGTTCTGCGTGAAGGCAACTCCGACCGTCGCGCTCCGCTGTCGGTCAAGAACTACGCTCGCAAGCACCCGCACAAAATGGGCGCCTGGGCGAAGGACTCCAAGTCCCACGTCGCTCACATGAGCGCCGGTGATTTCTACGGCAGCGAAAAAGCTGCCCTGATCGACGCCGCTGACGCCGTGAAGATCGAGCTGATCGCCAAAGACGGCACCGCGACTGTCCTGAAAGAAAAAACCACCGTTCAGGCGGGCGAGATCCTTGACTGCTCCGTCATGAGCAAAAAGGCCCTGCGCGCGTTCATCGCCGCTGAAATCGACAGCGCCAAGCAACAAGGCGTGCTGCTGTCGGTTCACCTCAAAGCCACCATGATGAAGGTCTCCGACCCGATCATGTTCGGCCAGATCGTTGCCGAGTTCTACAAGGACGCCCTGACCAAGCACGCCGATGTGCTGGCCGAAATCGGCTTCAACCTGAACAACGGCATCGGCGACCTGTACGCCCGCATCAAATCCCTGCCGGCCGAACAGCAAGCCCAGATCGAAGCTGACATTCAAGCGGTCTACGCCGTTCGTCCGTCGCTGGCGATGGTCAACTCCGACAAAGGCATTACCAACCTGCACGTGCCGAGCGACGTCATCGTCGACGCCTCGATGCCGGCCATGATCCGTGACTCCGGCAAGATGTGGGGCACCGACGGCCAGTTGCACGACACCAAGGCTGTGATCCCGGATCGTTGCTACGCCACCATCTACCAGGCCGTGATCGAAGATTGCAAAGCCAATGGCGCTTTCGATCCAACCACCATGGGCAGCGTGCCAAACGTTGGCCTGATGGCTAAAAAGGCTGAAGAATACGGCTCCCACGACAAGACCTTCCAGATCAAGGCCGACGGCGTGGTTCGCGTGACCGACAGCAAAGGCTCCCTGCTGATGGAGCAGGCTGTTGAAGCCGGCGACATCTTCCGCATGTGCCAGACCAAAGACGCGCCGATCCAGGACTGGGTCAAACTGGCCGTCAATCGTGCTCGCGCAAGCAGCACCCCGGCCATTTTCTGGCTGGACCCGATGCGCGCCCACGACGGCGTGGTGATCGAGAAGGTTCAGGCTTACCTGAAGGATCACGACACCGCCGGTCTGGACATCCAGATCATGTCGCCGGTCGACGCCATGAAGTACACCCTGCAGCGCACCCGCGAAGGCAAGGACACCATCTCGGTGACCGGCAACGTACTGCGTGACTACCTGACCGACCTGTTCCCGATCATGGAACTGGGCACCAGCGCCAAGATGCTGTCGATCGTGCCGCTGATGAACGGTGGTGGTCTGTTCGAAACCGGCGCCGGCGGTTCGGCGCCCAAGCACGTGCAGCAGCTGGTCGAAGAGAACTTCCTGCGCTGGGATTCGCTGGGTGAATTCCTGGCCCTGGCCGCTTCTCTCGAGCACCTGGGTGTTAACTACAACAACCCGAAAGCGCTGATTCTGTCCAAGACCCTGGACCAGGCCACTGGCCAGTTCCTGGACAACAACAAGTCGCCATCGCGCAAAGTCGGCAACATCGACAACCGCGGCAGCCACTTCTACCTGGCGATGTACTGGGCTCAAGCCCTGGCCGCCCAGACTGAAGACGCTGCACTGCAAGCGCAGTTCGCGACTCTGGCCAAGACCCTGACCGAGAACGAAGCGACCATCGTCGCCGAGCTCAATGCCGTTCAAGGCAAGCCAGTGGACATCGGCGGTTACTACCACGCCAATGCCGAGCTGATCAGCAAGGCCATGCGCCCGAGCGCAACCCTCAACGCGGCGATTGCTGCGCTGGTATAAGGTTGTAAAGGGAACATCACAAGCCCCGGCCATGCGCCGGGGTTTGTTTTTTTCAAAAGGTTGAAATTTTGTTTTCGGTCTTACTTACCCCCCCGAGAATCGAGCGCCTTATTCCACATCGTCGCAATGGACGATCGCAAAAAAGCATAATCAACTGTCAAAGTTGACAGGTCACAAGACTCGAGCAAGCCACTAATCTCAGAACACTCGAAATAAAATATCTGCCACCTCACTCACGCTCCCGACAACACAAAACACCGAAATAGCCGGCCGGCCATTACTCCGGAATCAATAATAAAAAACGAGCGAGTCGAATCAACACCTTGCATCCCCGATGCAGACATCCGAGCCCAACAAAAACTTTGAGAGACAACTTTTTCAGATACCTTTAAACCTCGCAAGGAGATAAAAATGAAACCGTCGAGCCTACTCACCAGCTTTGCATTGGCCGCACTTATATCTTCAGCATCTGCCGACACTCTCTCATGGAATGACCCGGCAATCAGTGATGGACCATGCACTGACCCTCCCGCCCTCCAGGTCCCTATGCAACTCTTCAACACTCTGAAAGGCCTGCCACAAGGTTTCAGAGTTTATTTACCTTTTGGAAATCAGGCGTATTACCGCTGGATCCATCAAAAAATAAATGGTGGCATGGCTGCGACAGACGAATCCCAGATTCTGGCAACCAAACCCCGGGTGACTTTCCCGGACTTGCTGGCACCCATATTTTGGGCAGTGGGAAAAGTTGATGTCTACGATCACAACCCCGTCGATAAATGGTATTACGTACAAGCCATCCCCAAGAATCTCATCGCCACAGACTTGAGTGTCAACATTGTCAATCCAAGTCCAGGATCTGCGCCTTATGGATTTGGAGGCACGAACATTCCATCTCGGTATATTTGGGCGGACCCCTACGCACTTGTCGAGTGGCACTGCTTTGCGGGCAACGTTCAAGTCTTTAATGTAATTTCATTAATACCCGCACTTACGAACGAACAGATTTCAAAAATCTCGACTTTCCTGGAAAGTTATGGCTTTCAATCAAAAAACTTTATGAGCATGCCTTATTAAGCAGACCTGCATGAATCGGTTGAGCACTACGACGCCTTGTTGTTTACTTGCGCCCCTCCCCCGAGCAAGAGCAGTCCATGAACTGGCAACCCCACATCACCGTCGCTACCATCGTCGAGGACAACGGTCGTTTCCTGATGGTCGAGGAACACAAGGCCGGGCGTAACGTGCTCAATCAGCCGGCCGGCCATCTGGATCCGGACGAAACCCTGATCGAAGCCGCCGTGCGCGAAACCCTCGAAGAAACCGGCTGGGACGTCGAACCCACCGCCGTGATCGGCATTTATCTGTACACCGCACCGAGCAACGGCGTGACTTACCAACGCGTGTGCTTCAGCGCCAAAGCCGTCAAGCACCACCCGGATTATCAACTGGACGACGGCATAGTCGGCGCCAAGTGGCTGACCCGCGACGAATTATTGGCCCAGCGCGATAACTGGCGCAGCGAGCTGATCATCCGTTGCATCGATGATTATCTGGCCGGCAATCGCTTCGGCCTCGAACTGATCCGCCCTTCCCTTTAGCCTTGAGGGCGTGAGCCTGATAGAATCGCGTCCTTTTTCAAGACACTCATTGAATCCCTATGCGTGATCCAGCCCCTTCTGACACATCCAAGAAGCGCGTCATTGTCGGCATGTCCGGCGGCGTGGACTCTTCCGTTTCCGCTCTCCTGCTGATCGAGCAGGGCTATGAAGTGGAAGGCCTGTTCATGAAGAACTGGGAAGAAGACGACGGAACGGAATACTGCACAGCCATGGACGACCTGGCGGATGCACAGGCCGTGTGCGACAAGATCGGTATCAAGCTGCACACCGCCAACTTCGCCGCCGAGTACTGGGACAACGTGTTCGAGCACTTCCTGGCCGAATACAAGGCCGGCCGCACGCCGAACCCGGACATCCTGTGCAACCGTGAGATCAAGTTCAAGGCGTTTCTCGACTACGCCATGATGCTCGGCGCGGACCTGATCGCCACCGGTCACTACGTGCGCCGCCGCGACATCGATGGCCGCACCGAACTGCTCAAGGGCCTGGATCCGAACAAGGATCAGAGCTACTTCCTGCACGCCGTCGGCGGTGAACAGATCGCCAAGACCCTGTTCCCGGTCGGCGAGCTGGAAAAACCGGAAGTCCGTGCCATTGCCGAGAAATACGAGCTGGCGACCGCCAAGAAGAAGGATTCCACCGGGATCTGCTTCATCGGCGAGCGCCGTTTCAGCGATTTCCTCAAGCAATACCTGCCGGCACAGCCGGGCGAGATCAAGACCACCGAAGGCGAAGTCATCGGCCGTCACCACGGCTTGATGTATCACACCATCGGCCAGCGCCAAGGCCTAGGCATCGGCGGACTGAAAGACGCTGGCGACGAGCCGTGGTACGTGCTGCGCAAGGATCTGGACACCAACGAGCTGATCGTCGGCCAGGGCAACAACCATCCATGGCTGTTCTCCAGTGCCCTGCTCGCTTCGGAAATCTATTGGGTCAACCCGATCGATCTGAGCCAGCCGTTGCGACTGACTGCCAAGGTCCGTTATCGCCAGAGCGATCAGGCCTGCACCCTGGAAAAAACCGCAACCGGTTATCGCGCCGTGTTCGATGAGCCGCAGCGCGCGGTCACGCCGGGCCAGTCGGTGGTGTTCTATGACGGAGAAATCTGCCTCGGTGGCGGCGTGATCGAAGTTGCCGAGCCGTGGAGCGGCCTGGCATGAGCCCGACTCAGGAGCAACTGACGGCGCTGGGCGGCGTGTTTCTCGCCGCCGTGCTGGTGGACCGGATCGCCAAGACCGGCCAGACCAACGAGGCCGGCCTGAGCTGCATGCTCGGCAGTCTGCTGGTTCGCGACCCGAAAGACACCCTGGATGTGTACGGCGGCGACGATATCAACCTGCGCGAAGGTTACCGCGCGCTGATCGGCGCCCTCGAGCGCGATCCGAGCACCTTGCAGCGCGAACCGCTGCGCTACGCGTTGTCGATGCTTGGCCTCGAGCGACAGCTGGCCAAACGCGACGACATGCTCGATGTGATCGGCAAGCGTTTGCCGCAGATCCAGTCGCAGGTCGAGCATTTCGGCCCGGCCCACGAAAACGTGATCGCGGCCTGCGGCGCGCTGTATCAGGACACCCTGAGCACGTTGCGCCAACGCATTCAGGTGCACGGCGACATGCGCAATCTGCAGCAGCCGAGCAATGCCTCGAAGATCCGCGCCCTGTTGCTCGCCGGCATTCGCTCGGCACGCCTGTGGCGTCAGCTCGGCGGTCATCGTTGGCAGTTGGTCGTGAGTCGGCGCAAGTTGCTCAAAGAGCTGTATCCGTTGATGCGCAGCGAGTAAATCGCCGCGCAATAAAAGCCTTGTAGGCTGTAACGCGTAATACGCCGGTCAGTTGGCGACGGACCGGCGGATTTTTTCATGTATGATACGCGCCCCATTTCGTTGCCCGACTGTCCGAGAACACCCCATGCAGCTCTCTTCGCTCACTGCGGTTTCCCCTGTTGACGGCCGCTACGCCGGCAAAACCCAGGCCCTGCGCCCGATTTTCAGCGAGTACGGTCTGATCCGTGCCCGCGTTCTGGTTGAAGTGCGCTGGCTCCAGCGCCTGGCCGCTCACGCCGGCATCCCGGAAGTGCCAGCCTTCTCCGCCGAAGCCAACGCCGTTCTGAATGAACTGGCCGAGAACTTCTCTCTCGAGCACGCCGAGCGCGTCAAAGAGATCGAGCGCACCACCAACCACGACGTAAAAGCGATCGAATACCTGCTAAAAGAGCAGGCGGCCAAGCTGCCGGAGCTGGCCAAGGTCAGCGAGTTCATCCACTTTGCCTGCACCAGCGAGGACATCAACAACCTGTCCCACGCCCTGATGTTGCGCGAAGGTCGTGACGACGTGATGCTGCCGCTGATGCGCCAGACTGCCAACGCCATCCGCGAACTGGCCCTGCGTTTCGCCGACGTGCCAATGTTGTCGCGCACCCACGGCCAGCCGGCTTCGCCGACCACTCTGGGCAAAGAGCTGGCGAACGTGGTTTATCGTCTCGAGCGGCAGATCGCGCAGGTCGCTGCCGTTCCGCTGCTGGGCAAGATCAACGGCGCTGTCGGCAACTACAACGCTCACCTGTCGGCCTATCCGCAGATCGACTGGGAAGCCAACGCCCGCGCCTTCATCGAAGACGAGCTGGGTCTGGCCTTCAACCCGTACACCACACAGATCGAGCCGCACGACTACATCGCCGAGCTGTTCGACGCCATTGCGCGCTTCAACACCATCCTGATCGACTTTGACCGTGACATCTGGGGCTACATCTCCCTGGGTTACTTCAAGCAGCGCACCATCGCCGGTGAAATCGGTTCGTCGACCATGCCGCACAAGGTCAACCCGATCGACTTCGAAAACTCCGAAGGCAACCTGGGCATCGCCAACGCGCTGTTCCAGCATCTGGCGAGCAAACTGCCAATCTCCCGCTGGCAGCGCGACCTGACCGACTCCACCGTGCTGCGCAACCTCGGTGTCGGCTTCGCCCACAGCGTGATCGCGTACGAAGCAAGCCTCAAAGGCATCAGCAAGCTTGAACTGAACGCTGACAAGATCGCTACCGACCTGGACGCTTGCTGGGAAGTCCTGGCCGAGCCGATCCAGACCGTGATGCGCCGCTACAACATCGAAAACCCGTACGAGAAGCTGAAAGAACTGACTCGCGGCAAGGGCATCAGCCCTGAAGCCCTGCAGACTTTCATCGATGGCCTGGACATGCCGACCGAAGCGAAAGCCGAGCTCAAGCAACTGACCCCGGCCAACTACATCGGCAACGCTGTAGCGCAAGCCAAACGCATCTGATCGACTGCTTGACCCGTTTGAGACGCCCGGCCGCGCCGGGCGTTTTTATTCCCGTCTGAAAAATGCTTTTTTTCAATAGGTTACATATGAATCCCGATATTCCTCTTCAACTTCTGGGTGGTCTTACGGCGCGCGAATTCATGCGCGATTACTGGCAGAAAAAACCACTGCTGATCCGCCAGGCGATCCCTGATTTCGAAAGCCCGATCGACGCCGACGAACTCGCCGGCCTGGCCCTGGAAGAAGAAGTCGAATCGCGCCTGGTGATCGAGCACGGCGAGCGACCTTGGGAACTGCGTCGCGGCCCGTTCGCCGAAGACGAATTCAGCAAGCTGCCGGAGCGCGACTGGACCCTGCTGGTGCAAGCGGTCGATCAGTTCGTGCCGGAAGTCAGCGAGCTGCTGGAAAACTTCCGCTTCCTGCCGAGCTGGCGCGTCGACGACGTGATGATCAGCTTCGCCGCCCCGGGTGGCAGCGTCGGCCCGCATTTCGACAACTACGACGTGTTCCTGCTGCAAGGCCACGGCAAGCGCAACTGGAAAATCGGCCAGATGTGCGATTCGGAAAGCCCGCTGCTGCAACACGCAGACTTGCGCATCCTCGCCGAATTCCACGAGACCGAAGAGTGGGTCCTGGAACCGGGCGACATGCTCTACCTGCCGCCGCGCCTGGCTCACTGCGGCGTTGCCGTCGATGACTGCATGACCTACTCGGTCGGCTTCCGCGCTCCAAGCGCCGCTGAAGTACTGACCCACTTCACCGACTTCCTCAGCCAGTTCCTGACTGACGAAGAGCGCTACACCGACGCCGACGCCAAACCGGTCAGCGACGATCCACATCAGATCCAGCACGACGCCCTCGATCGCCTGAAAGCGCTGCTCGCCGAGCACATGAGCGACGAACGCCTGTTGCTGACCTGGTTCGGCCAGTACATGACCGAGCCGCGCTATCCAGAGCTGGTGGTAGGCCCGGAAGAAGTCGAGGAAGAAGACCTTCTCGGTGCGCTCGAAGACGGCGCCATCCTGATCCGCAACCCGAGCGCGCGCCTGGCGTGGTCGGACGTCGATGACGATCTGCTGCTGTTCGCCAGCGGCCAGAGCCGATACCTGCCGGGCAAGCTGCGTGAATTGCTGAAGCTGATCTGCTCCGCCGACGCCCTGCACACCGACAACCTTGGTGAGTGGCTGAGCGACGAAGACGGTCGCGGCCTGCTGTGCGAACTGGTCAAACAGGGCAGTCTGGGGTTCGCCGACGATGAATAAGATTCGCGTACGTGTTGCAGACTGGCAAAAGGACAACGCCGAGATCCGCCGCATTCGCGAAACGGTGTTCATTGCCGAACAATCGGTTCCACCCGAGCTTGAGTGGGACGCCGATGACGCCACGGCGGTGCATTTCCTGGCTTTCGAAGGCGACTTTCCGATCGGCACCGCCCGCCTTTTGCCCGACGGGCATGTTGGCCGGGTTTCGGTACTGAAGGACTGGCGCGGGCTGAAGGTCGGCGATGCGCTGATGCAAGCGGTGATTGCCGAAGCGGAAGCGCGCGGCTTGAAGCAGCAGATGCTCAGCGCACAGGTGCAGGCTACGGCGTTCTATGAGCGCCTGGGTTTCAACCTGGTCAGCGAGGAATTCCTCGAAGCCGGGATTCCGCATGTCGACATGGTTCGCCATTCGGCATAACACTTGATGAGCACCACAAAACGCCCCGCCATCGACCGATGCCGGGGCGTTTTGCTGTCTACGATTCAACTTGCCCCACCCCGGGCCGACAAACTGGCAATATCAAGCCTTTCGAAAGCGGAGATAACGGACATGTCCCTACGCACCCTGCTCACCACCCTGCTGCTCGGCTGCAGTTTTTCGGTGATGGCAGCCACAGAAATCGTTCCCCTCAAGTACCACACCAGCGCCGACATGCTGCCAGTCGCTCAGGACTTCATCGGTAAGGACGGTCAGGTCAGCGCCTACGGCAACCAACTGATCGTCAAGGCCGAGCCCGGCAAAATCGAAGAGCTCAAGGATTTGCTCTCGCAGCTCGACACCGCACCCAAGCGCCTGCTGATCACGGTCGATACCAACGAAAACAACGGGCGTGGCGACGAAGGCTATTCGGTCAACGGCGCGCAGACCCGCATCATCAGCCGCAGCACTGCCAGCCGAGACGGCGGTATTCAGCAGATTCAAGCCAGCGAAGGAGCGCCGGCGCTGATTCAGGTCGGCCAGAGCGTACCGATCACCAGCAGCCAGACCAACTCGTACGGCGATTACAGCAGCCAGACCCAATATCGCAACGTCACACAGGGGTTTTACGTCACCGCCAGCGTCACTGGCGAAACCGTTCATCTGGCAATCAGTACCAACCGTGACCGCATGAGCCAGGAACGTCCCGATGTAGTGAACGTGCAAAGCACCGACACAACTGTCACCGGACGACTGGGTGAATGGATTACCCTTGCCGGCGTGAATCGCCAGACTCAAGCCGACAAACAAGGTCTGGCACGCAGCTACTCGACTCAAGGCCGGGATGACATGACCTTGCGGGTGAAAGTCGACACACTGGACTAAAGCACCAAAAACTGACTGATTAGTCGTATTAGACGAAAGATGTAGTGCTTTAAAAAAAGCACTACAAAATATTTGACGAGCCAAAAAAGCGAAGGCATGATGGCCTCGCTCCCGCTAATCAGAGGCCCTGGCAAGGGCCTTCGAAGCGCTGCTCGCAACCATCCCCGCGAGCCGTTTCGTGTCTGTACCGCCCACAAGGTGTGTTTGACGAGGTTGCCGACTGGAACGAAGTTGTCCCGAGGGACGGAAGCGTAATTAGGTAACCCGGCTTTACACTGTAGTTCGCATAAAGGCCCACGACACCCGAATGCGCCCACCAGTTGCCTTTACCTGCTCACTTCCCCTCGAGCCCATCGTTCATCCCGTCGCCTGCCCCGCCGAACCCGACCTGACCACCTAAGCTTCTGGTCAGCGAGCGCAAGGAATTTTCCACCGCAGAACAACTTTTCATAAAGACGCGACGAGGTTTATCTCCATGGCACTGACACGCGAACAGCAAATTGCAGCCCTTGAAAAAGACTGGGCTGAAAACCCGCGCTGGAAAGGCGTGACTCGCAATTACTCCGCTGCTGACGTCGTCCGTCTGCGTGGCTCGGTTCAACCAGAGCACACCTTTGCAAAAATGGGCGCCGAAAAACTGTGGAACCTGGTCACCCAGGGTGCCAAGCCGTCCTTCCGCCCAGAGAAAGATTTCGTCAACTGCATGGGCGCCCTGACCGGCGGCCAGGCTGTTCAACAGGTGAAAGCCGGTATCCAGGCGATCTACCTGTCGGGCTGGCAAGTCGCTGCGGACAACAACTCCGCCGAATCGATGTACCCGGACCAGTCGCTGTACCCGGTGGACTCGGTTCCAACCGTGGTCAAGCGCATCAACAACTCGTTCCGTCGTGCCGACCAGATTCAGTGGAAAGCCGGCAAGAACCCGGGCGACGAAGGCTACATCGACTACTTCGCGCCAATCGTGGCTGACGCCGAAGCCGGTTTCGGCGGCGTACTGAATGCCTACGAGCTGATGAAGAGCATGATCGAAGCAGGCGCCGCCGGCGTTCACTTCGAAGACCAACTGGCTTCCGTGAAGAAATGCGGCCACATGGGCGGCAAGGTTCTGGTTCCAACCCAGGAAGCCGTGCAGAAGCTGACCGCCGCTCGTCTGGCTGCCGATGTGGCCGGTGTACCGACCATCATCCTGGCCCGCACCGACGCCAACGCCGCCGACCTGCTGACTTCCGACTGCGACCCGTACGACCAGCCGTTCGTGACTGGCACCCGTACCCAGGAAGGTTTCTACAAGGTTCGTGCAGGTCTGGACCAGGCAATCGCCCGTGGCCTGGCCTACGCACCGTACGCCGACCTGATCTGGTGCGAAACCGCCAAGCCAGACCTGGAAGAAGCCCGTCGCTTCGCCGAAGCGATCAAAAAGGAATACCCGGACCAGATCCTGTCGTACAACTGCTCGCCTTCCTTCAACTGGAAGAAAAACCTGGACGACGCGACCATCGCCAAGTTCCAGCGCGAACTGTCCGCCATGGGTTACAAGCACCAGTTCATCACCCTGGCCGGCATTCACAACATGTGGCACAGCATGTTCAACCTGGCACACGACTACGCCCGCAACGACATGACTGCCTACGTGAAGCTGCAAGAGCAGGAATTCGCTGACGCCGCCAAGGGTTACACCTTCGTGGCTCACCAGCAGGAAGTGGGCACCGGCTACTTCGACGACATGACCACCGTGATCCAGGGCGGCACGTCCTCGGTGACTGCGCTGACCGGTTCGACCGAAGAAGAACAGTTCCACTGATCGACTTCACCGAGTAAACGGCCTTTGCGGACCGTTTAGAAAGCTAACCGCATTGCCGAAAGACTGACGCCCCGACTGGTTCGGGGCGTTTTTTTACTCGCGCTTTCACCATTACTGCCATTTACACAGGCCATTTCAGACTGCAGTCGCATAGCGGCTCTTTCTGGTAGCAAGTAAAAGACAAGCGCTTCCGAACAAAATGCCCACCAGCCCGTAGACACTCCAGCTCAACTGGAAACCGATCCCGGCGATCAAAGAGGCGCCGATGCCCACAGAAACCATCCTCGCCAACGCCAGCACTACAGGAATTATCGAAAACAGACTGGCCTGGGTTTGCAACGTGGTTTTCTGCGCAATCAACGCAGTGATGTAGGTAACACCGAGAATCTCACCCAGCGTCCAGAGGAAAACAAACGAGAGGATCAGTGCGGTTTGCTCGAAAAAGGCATAGGCTCCAAATCCGATACCGTAAAAAACCGCCGCCAGGGACAAATTGGTCAGCGCCCCGAAACGCGACGTCAATGCAATCAGAGGCTGCGTCACCACGACCACCAGCAATGCATTGACGATACCTACCGCACCAAACAGCCCGGCGGCCTTCCCCACCGTCACCTGATCAAGCCATAGAGGCAGCTGATACTCGCGCTGGGCATCCAGCACCGACAACGCAAAAAACATGGCGCCCGCCACGATCACGATCCTTGGCACATCGGCCAGTGCGCGAATGGAAGCACTTCTGGTTTCAGTTAAAACATTCTGACGCTCCGGCAACACCAGAAACACACTCGCCAACAGGCACAACACACTGGCAACCATCGCAAACAGCACCAGATAGTGACTGTCGAGACCGAGCAAGTACCCACCCATCACAAATAGCAGCGCTCCCCCCAGATTGCTGGCCAGGTGCAGATAACCAAAGGAGGCGATGCGATTGCTGTCGTCCGCGGCCAGGGACGTAAGCACACTGAATACCGGCGTGATCAGGCCTGCGCACAGCATGAACAACAGCACCATCGCAATTGATGCGATCGTTGAACTGAATACGGCAGCGAACAACAAAAACAGTGATGAACAGGACGACGTACAGATCAAAAGTGCCCGGAAGGTAAAACGACCGATCAGCGCTCCACCCAACAGATTACCCAGCAGATAAAATGCCGACATCAGCGTGATCACCCAGGCCACCGCCGCGCTGTCGAGCTCGTAATGCCGCTGGAAAAACAATGCCGCAAAAGGCCCCAATGCGTTGGCCATGACGAACAGCAAGCGCAGCGCAATGATATTGCGCATCCCTGCCGCCAGACCGATCCTTTTCAGCCATCTCCTCATATGAGCATCACCGCGATGCTCCGCCAGTGCGCAGCTTTGGTCTTCCGGCAATCCAGCGTTCTATTTTCACATCGCTCAAACAAGCCGCGCTGCCGCTCCCGCGCAATATCGCCATCAGCAATAGTTTGAGATCCGACGATGAAGGGACAGCCACTCGCAGTAAATTGTCGAGCAGGCCAAAACTGTGCGGGTATTGCGAGCAGTTGCTTACGCGGATATTGGCCTGAGCGAAAGCGCTGGCCAGACGACCGTCGTGCTCATCCTGCAGCAGCAGAAAGTTCGTGTCGCTCTCATAGACGACGATCGCGTTGGCCCGACAGACTTCGATTATTTCAGTCTTGATCTGCGCAAGATGATCGTGCGCCTGCTGCAAGACTTTCTGATTCTGCAAACAGAACAGCCCGGCTTTCACCGCTACATGGTTCACATCCCATGGGCCACGCACTTTCATCAGTTCACGTATGGATTCCGGTCGCGTGACCACATACCCCAGGCGCAACCCGGCAAGACCGAAGTACTTGGAAAACGAACGAATCACAAACAACTGCCTGACCGCACTGAATGCATCCAGACAAGATTGTTGCAAATACTCGAAATAACATTCGTCCACGATCATCGGTTTGTCTTGCCTGACACAAGCCTCGACGAACACCTGCAATTGCTCTGGATCGATGCGAACACCCAGTGGATTGTTGGGGTTGCACAGGATCAGCCCTTGGCTGGTTTGCAGGGACTGGAGTACCGCCTCGGTGGACAGCACGAATTTTTCGGCCTGTTTTTCAAACCCCACGATCACGGGAGCCACACCGTTTACGTCGAGCATCTGGTAATAAAAGGAAAAAACCGGAGAAGGCACCACCACCCGATCCCCTGGCGAAAACAGTAACCGAATCACCAGATCGATGGCCTGATCCGCGCCATTGGTCAGCAGCAAACGGTCGGTGGAGACCTTGCAGTACTGTGCGAGCTGGTTAAGGAGCGGCCGGTAATTGGGATAGACGAACAGATCCTGGGGCTTCAATTCGTTGGCGATGAACCCTGCCAGAAACCTTTGTAAAAACTGGTTTTCGTTCAAATCCAGCAACACCGATGAAAGATCGCGCTCCGGCGCCTTCCATAATCCGGAACATGAGATGTGAGGGTGAAACTTCATTTGCGCATCCCTCCATAGATCACCTGCTCGCCAAGCGCATACATCTGCCTGACCTCTTCGTGACTGGCATACACCACCGATTTCCCCGTGGCGGCCGATAGAAACTGGCTGGTAATCAAGCGGCTGATTTCGGCAGTGAATGCCACGGCGCGATGAAACGCCTCCGACAGGTCGCGGCCAAAACAGGTAATGCCATGACCGGGCATGACAATGCAGTTGGTGTCACCCGCGCAGCGGCCAATGGCACTGACATCCAGCTCGATATTCACACCTTCGCCGAGAATGCACGGTGGTTTGCCCATGACCAATGCCGTGTCGTTCGACACGTATTTCATCTCACGCCACTGCGAGACAGCGAAGAAGGAAATGACTTCATTGGGATGCAGATGCACCGTCGCATTGACATCGGCGCGACAGCGCATGATTTCCCGATGCATCCGGTGCCCCTGGCTGGGCCGGAAACAACCGTGCAAAAGCTCATCGGATTGCATGTCCAGCACCGACAAATGCTCAAGCCCGCACTCTTCCAGAGAGATGCCGCGGTGTTTGGTGTAGATCACGTCGCGTTGCCAGTACTGAGAGCGGCTGCGTACAGCGATATTGCCCAGCGTATTGACCAGTAGTTGTCGCGCCGCCAGCCGCTGACCGTATTGAACAATGCTGTTGCCGATCGCCATGTCGAACCAAGGTGGCAACCCGGCTCGGGACGATTCAAATCCCGCACGTTTCAATTCAGGCATATCCGTCTGCCTCCCGCGATACACAATCGGAATTGACCACAGTTTCGGCTGTTTTCCCCTGTAACAGAGCCAGCAGGGTTTCCAGGGCATTGGCTTTGAGTTGGGCCAGAGAGCGCTCGCTGTAAAAAGCGGCATGCGGCGTTAATAACACCCGCTCATGCTCGATCAAGGCCTGGAGAGGAGCAGGCTCTTCCTGCACGACATCCAGCAGAGCCATGGACACGCCCCCTGCCTGCAAGGCCCGAAGCAGCGCATCGGTGTCGACGATGCCACCTCGCGCGGTATTGACTAAGGTCGCACCGTGCTTCATCCGTGAAAATGCCGCGTCGTTCATAAGATGCGCAGTGTCCGGGGTAAGCGGCAGATGCAGCGACAGAATATCGGCCGTTTCGAGCAGTGAATCCAGCGTCACGCCCGTGGCAATGCCTTCGGCACAGCGCTCGACCCCGGGGTCGTAAAAACAGATGCGGTAACCCAGGGCCGCCGCCCTGCGGGCCAACGCTCGCCCTGTTGCACCATAACCCACGACTCCCAGAACGGTGTCTGCACAGGCTCTCACTTCACCGGTATGGGCTCGCCAGTTCCAGCCTCCCTGGCGGGTGTGTCCCGCGTAGTCGAACAGCTTGCGCTGGGCAAAAAGGATCAATGCCAAGGCGTGCTCGGCAACTTCCTCCGCCCCTACAGAACCGATGTTGGCGCACACAATGCCTCGCGCGCTCAACGCCTCGACGTCCACATCATCAAGGCCGATCGTGGCCTTAACCAATGCGCGGCAACGATGCATTCTGGCGATCAGCGGCGCGTCGATGACCACCGAATGAAAGGCGATGATGCCGTCGGCTTTGGCCAGTTGCTCATCCGAGGGCCGGAACGTCACCTCCACGCCGTAGTGTCGATACTCCGACCCCGGGCCATATTCCCCGGGGTCGACGTAGTTCACTCGCTGCGAATCGATCATCAAAATATTCATGGGCATCCTTTTCCTTCCTGCGTCGTTGGCACTGCTGATTCAAAACGTTGCGCCCGGCGACTCTCAGGCATTGAGGTAGTCGCACTGTTGGCCGATATGCCCCTCCACGGCCGCGCCATAGATGCAGGCGGCAACCACCATGTCCTGACTGGCATGGCCAACACTGCGGAAGTAACTGAGGCCTTGTTTGCGGGTAACCGGCGAAGGCTGCTCGACAACCAAAGTACTGATCTCACGGATGTCCTTGCGGTTGATCACCGACCACGCCAAGGCCTGGGCAATTTCGCCCGATTCGCGGCATGCGGCGTCCAAATGATCGACATGTACTTGAGCACTGCCCAGCAATTTTGGATCGACCTCGCACGCCTGCTGCGTACTGCCGCCAACGGCATTGATATGGGCATCGGGTTTGAGCTGATGTACCCCGATCAACGGCAGCGGACTGTCGTAGGAGGTTGTCGTACAGACAATATCCGCGTCTGCCAAAGCATCCTCCATGCGCTCAACAGCCTCGACCGGCTGCGCAAGTTCAATGGACAGACGTTCGGCCAAGGCGACACTGCGGGCCATCGAGCGGGAAAAGATCCTGACCTGCCCCAATTCCCTGATAGCGGCCATTGCCTGGATATGCGCCGCCGCTTGAGCCCCAGCCCCGATCACCGCCAGATTGAGCCGGGCCTGCAGGCAGAGTTTGTCCGTCACCAACGCACTCAGGGCACTGGTGCGAATTGTTGTAAGAGCGGCACTGTCGAGCATCGCCAATAACCTGCCGCTATCGACGTCGATCAGCAAAACCGCGCCATTGACCGCCGAGCGCCCCAGCACGGCGTTGCCGGGATGAAACGACGACACTTTGATGCCCAGCGTCTGGCTCACAGGCAAAAAGGCCGGCATGAACAAAGAGAATGCTTTTTGTCGCGAGTGCGTGATTATCGAACGTGGCGGAACCACGGGTGCCGCGAGAGAAAAACCCTGGTGAGCTTTTTCGAGTACGCGCACAAGCGACGGCAACTCGACACAACGCCCTATATCTTCACGATTAAGCAGCAGCATGGTTTGTCCTTTTCCATCAAGGCTCTTTGAAGGTCCCGGCCATTCCCTCACCGGCAGCGCTTCCACGCTGACTGAAGCTGACCTTCAGCCGAGGGGGTAGCCCTGGGAAAACCCCTGCTTTGGAACCAGAAAAGTGCGCAGGTAGGTGATGACCGGAGTGCCATCCTGCTTACGCCCAATCACCCTGATGGTGACGATGCCCTGGCCCGGACGCGACCGGGACTCACGCTTGGAAACCACCTCGCTCTCCGCGTAAAGTGTGTCGCCGACATACACCGGGCTGGGCAGGCGTATTTCATCCCAGCCCAGGTTGGCGATGGCTCGTGCGCTCATCGTCGCGACCGTCATGCCGCTGATAATCGACAAGGTCACGGAGCTGTTCACCAGCAACTTTTCGAACTCGGTGCGCTGTGCGTAAGCCACATCGATATGCACCGGATGGTTATTCATGTTCATCAGTGACTGCCAGATGTTATCCAGCTCCGTCACCGTGCGCCCGGGGCGGTGCTCGAACACATCGCCCACCACAAACTCTTCGTAATGCAGCCCATAAGATTCACGGTAGCGATTCGCCCCAATCCGTTCATGCGCCGGAATCATCGGTTCCATGGCGTCCTCCTTAAAGACCCAGTTCCTGGGCGCGCTGGATGACTTTGCGGGCTAGCTTCACAAAGGGCGGCCCGACCATCAGATTCTTCAATCGGGTGATTTTTTCACCGCTGTTTTGCGCAGCCTGCACAACGGCCAAGGCATGTTCGTACTCCGCGATCGAAGGCGTGAATGCCTCATTGATGATCGATATCTGCCTTGGGTGAATGGAGGTCTTGCCACTGAAGCCCAACTCCCGGGTGTCCTGGCATTCCTTCAGTAACCCGGCTTCGTCATCAAGGTTGAAGTAAGCGGTGTCGAACGCGGGAATACCCGCTGCGCTGGCGGCGGCAATGATGCTTGCACGGGCGTGGAGGATGTTGCTCCAGCCGCCAATCGGCACACCCAGGCTGGCCGCGTAGTCGGCGGAACCGAAGATCAGTCCGTCGGCGCTGGATGCAATGGCGTAAATATCCCGAAGACAGGCCGGGGTTTCGACGGTGACCAGGATTTTCGGACTGCTTCCCTGCCCCCCTAAGTTGGCGCGTACCACGTCTATCTCGGCCGCGGCTTCAGTCATTGCCAGGACGACATACTCGGGTCGCTGTTCAAGTGACTGCACCAGCAGCAAATCGAGCAATCCCTGATTGTCACGCAAGGGATTGATACGCAGTGCCGTACGCTGCACTACAGCGGATCGATAGAACTGCTCGACACATAGGCGGGCTTCGGCTTTTTTGAGGAGCGGGACGCCGTCCTCCAGATCAATCACCATGACATCCGTCAGGGCACTCTTGGCATATTGCTCAGGGTGCAAGGCAGAGCAATACAACAAGCTTCGTGGTATCGGATGAGTCATCACCACCTCGCGTTCGGCAGGTTCGGGTTCAGACGGGCTTCTTCGATCTCTGCCCAGACTGCGGAGCAAAAACTGCGGATATCTTCTTGCGACATATCGGCACGCATCATCACGCGTAAACCGGACTTGTTTCTGGCCACAATGGGAAAGAACACCGCCGAGGTGTAATACCCTCGTTTGAAGACGCCCTCGGAAACGCTGATCGCCAGGTCCGGGCTGTCCAATGGAATAACCCGAATCGGCAATTCGGACCCCGCGTGTTCCGTATCAAACAAACTGTCGAAGAGGCGAATGTTGCAACGTAGCTTGTCCTGCAAGACGCCAAGCTCAGGACTCTTATGGATATCCAGCGAAGCCATGGCCGCCCCGACAGCCGCCGGATTTATATATTGAGAATAAGACATCGGACCACCAAAGCGTCGGAAGACACTTTGATAATCGGCCTTCTCCGACATGAATATGCCTCCACCATTGGCACCAAATGCCTTGGCCAATGAATAAACCAGAAGCGTTCTGGGATTGAGCTCAGGCATATAAGTACGGATATAACCTTCACCCCGATCGCCATAGGCACTCAAGGAATGAGAGTCGTCAAAATAAAGAAACAGCCCATATTTATCCTGCAACGCCAACAACCGTTCAATAGGCGCACTTCCGCCCATGCTGTAGGCACCATCAGCAACATATGCGACCAACGGATGTCGCTTGCACATATCCTCAATAAAATCTACATCGTTATGATTGCAGGTCATCACCTGCGTTTCATCACCACAAATGGCCTTGACCTGATTCAGTGCAAAATGGGCGTGCTTGTCAAAGATCAAAAAGGGGCGCTGCCCTTCAGTAAACATGCCAGCAGCCAGAAGCGGCAACGAGGCAACAATACCCGCACTGCAGGACGTCGCGGTGAAGGCTCGACAGTTGAAATGCGCGGACAAGGCATCCTCAAGCTCATCGAGCTCTCGCAACCTTATTCTGATACGCGAGGTGGGCAGATTCACCGTACCGCTATTGAGCACATAATCTGCGGCGCGGCGCGCCAGACGCTGATTGACCTCAAGACCCAGGTATGAACAAGAGCACATGTTCATGAATGGATGACCGTTCTGATCCTGCATACGCCCCTGCTGGGTATGTTTGACGCTCAAATCGGTCAATCCCGATTGTTGCGCGAGGGCCCAGGAAGGGTTACCGATATCGACGGACCTGGCGGTATTAATGAATTTATTTCGTTGTTCTGACATACACGACCTCAGTATAAGTCCATATAACAGGAACAATTACTTACATGCGTTCGCACGTAGCCGACTCAATGACAATGCTGAACACCCATAAACATCCGACCTCTACTCAACCAAAGCTTAGCTGACAACAGCCCGCCACCGGCGGTTAAAATCAGAGCCCTTATAGACACTCAAGAAACTTCCTTCACCCATTAATGAATGATCCGTAGGAACACTCTTAAATAATCATTTACACATGCCGAATCACATTAACGGATCTACGTTCTAACCGTGCGCTGCGTACAACTTATAGGCGCGCGCACTGCAGCTTTGTATTATGGAGAACTATTCATGAATGGAAGATTAAGAGGAAAGCGAGCGCTTATAACCGGCGCGTCCTCAGGCATTGGAAGAGCGATAGCCGAAGCCTTCATTACCGAGGGCGCTGATGTATTCATTACCGCTCGCACCGATGAAGCTGCGGCTCGTGAAGTTCTTGAGTTCGCAGCGCGCCGGGGTCAGCGCGCCAGCTTCACCCTCATGGAAGCCACGAGCGTCTGCATCGAGGCGCTCTTTGATGAAGCGCACGCCGCCATCGGGCCCATTGATGTACTCGTCAACAATCCCGCGTTTATCACCCGCACGCCTTTTCTTGAACTGAGCAACGATGAGTATGAGCAGACGCTGGCGGTCAATCTGCGTTTTCCTTTTTTTGCCACTCAGCGCTTCGCAAAAAACTGCATCGCTCGCGGTCAGGGCGGTAGCGTCATCAACATCTCATCTGTCAGTGCTTTCAGGGCGGTCAGTCGCCTGTCGGCTTATCAAGCCAGCAAGGCGGCGCTGTCGATGCTCACACGAAGCTGCGCGGTGGAACTGGCTCCTCATGGCGTCAGAGTCAATACGATTTCACCCGGACTGACCGCGACAGGTGGTAACGCCAGCCAGTGGCGGGACGCCCCGGCGATATGGCAGGAAAGAAAAAAGCACATTCCGCTGCAGCGAGCGGGAATACCTTCAGACATGGCAGGCGCGGCGATCCTTCTGGCCTCTGATGACTCCTCCTGGATGACCGGTGCCGATCTGGTCATTGATGGAGGCCACAGCGCGATTTGAATTACGGAGGTCGGCCGCCTGTTGCGGACCGACCCAAGGCTAACCGACGGGTTGGGAGGTTTTTGCCTGCGATTCGCCCCGCGCCTTGCCATGCCTTCGGCAGAAACATTGATCCAGAGCAGATCCGCCCCTCGAAAAATGCGGTAAAACGACCTCGGCTGCTACTTGCAGTAACCGCTATTCAAGACAACTTCCCACCCACACACCCGCCTAACAATCTAAAAAACCCCGCAAACAATATTGATTATCATTTGGCCGCAACTATGTTCGTTACATTCCAAACAAAACATATTTCCCGTAAACCCGGCTAATGCCCGCAACGCATGGGCTGCGGGCCCTTCGAGGAGCGCTATGTCCTTATTCCAATAAATAATTTCGCTATAGGAATTTTACTTGCAGGGTGTTTAGCCATAAAATCAGCGCGATTGATTGCTGCGACATATCGTCACTGCCTTATTTCTTTATCAAGCTCAGAGACCTTTGCTCTCTGTTAAGGATTTCCAGCATGCCCGAAGCGACAGGACTCATGGCCCACAACTGGGGCTTTGCCATTTTCCTTCTGGGTGTAGTCGGCCTGTGTGCCTTCATGCTCGGCGTCTCCAGCCTCCTCGGGTCAAAAGCCTGGGGCCGCAGCAAAAACGAACCGTTCGAGTCCGGCATGCTACCTACCGGTGGCGCCCGCTTGCGGCTCTCAGCCAAATTCTATCTGGTCGCGATGCTGTTCGTGATCTTCGATATCGAAGCCCTCTTTCTCTTTGCATGGTCTGTGTCCGTCCGCGAAAGCGGCTGGACCGGATTCGTCGAAGCTCTCGTTTTCATAGCAATTCTGTTGGCAGGTCTTGTCTACCTGTTCCGAGTGGGCGCCCTTGACTGGGCTCCGGAAGCTCGTCGCAAGCGGCAGGCGAAGCTGAAACAATGAGGCTTTGGCAATGCAATACAATCTCACCAGAATCGACCCCGATGCTCCTAACGAGCAGTATCCGATCGGCCAGCGGGAAACCGTTTCCGATCCGTTAGAAGATCAAGTCCACAAAAACATTTTCATGGGCAAGCTGGAAGACGTGCTGAGTGGCGCGGTCAACTGGGGACGTAAAAACTCCCTGTGGCCGTACAACTTCGGCCTTTCCTGCTGCTACGTGGAAATGACCACCGCCTTCACGGCGCCCCACGACATCGCGCGCTTCGGCGCCGAAGTTATCCGGGCATCACCGCGTCAGGCCGACTTCATGGTTATCGCCGGGACCTGCTTCATCAAGATGGCGCCGATCATTCAGCGCCTGTATGAGCAGATGCTCGAGCCCAAGTGGGTGATCTCGATGGGTTCGTGCGCCAACTCCGGCGGCATGTACGACATCTACTCCGTGGTTCAGGGGGTGGACAAGTTCCTGCCCGTCGACGTCTACGTACCTGGCTGCCCGCCCCGTCCAGAAGCGTTTCTGCAAGGCTTGATGCTGTTGCAGGAATCCATTGGCCAGGAGCGTCGCCCACTTTCCTGGGTCGTTGGCGATCAAGGCGTTTATCGCGCCGACATGCCTTCGCAGAAGGAACAGCGCCGCGAACAGCGAATCGCAGTCACCAACCTGCGCAGCCCTGACGAAGTCTGATCCAGTCTGTTTCAAAGAAACGAGAAGCTGGCTTCATTCTTTACGTTGACCGAAAGCGAAAAAATAACCATGACTACAGGCAGTGCTCTGTACATCCCGCCTTATAAGGCAGACGACCAGGATGTGGTCGTCGAACTGAACAACCGTTTTGGCGCCGAAGCGTTCACCGCTCAGCCGACCCGCACCGGCATGCCGGTGCTGTGGGTGGCGCGCGCCAAACTCGTCGAAGTCCTGACCTTCCTGCGCAACCTGCCCAAGCCGTACGTCATGCTTTATGACCTGCACGGCGTGGACGAGCGTCTGCGCACCAAGCGTCAAGGGCTGCCGGGCGGTGCCGATTTCACCGTGTTCTATCACCTCATGTCGCTGGAACGTAATAGTGACGTGATGATCAAGGTCGCCTTGTCCGAAAGCGACCTCAGCTTGCCGACCGTCACCAGCATCTGGCCGAACGCCAACTGGTACGAGCGTGAAGTCTGGGACATGTACGGCATCGACTTCAAAGGTCACCCGCACCTGTCGCGCATCATGATGCCGCCGACCTGGGAAGGTCACCCGCTGCGCAAGGACTTCCCGGCGCGCGCCACCGAATTCGACCCGTTCAGCCTGAACCTGGCCAAGCAACAGCTTGAGGAAGAAGCCGCGCGCTTCCGTCCTGAAGACTGGGGCATGAAGCGTTCCGGCCCGAACGAGGACTATATGTTCCTCAACCTGGGTCCGAACCACCCTTCGGCTCACGGTGCGTTCCGCATCATCCTGCAACTGGACGGTGAAGAAATCGTCGATTGCGTTCCGGACATCGGTTACCACCACCGTGGCGCCGAAAAGATGGCCGAGCGTCAGTCCTGGCACAGTTTCATTCCGTACACCGACCGTATCGACTACCTCGGCGGCGTGATGAACAACCTGCCGTACGTGCTCTCGGTCGAGAAACTGGCCGGCATCAAGGTGCCGGAGAAGGTCGACGTCATCCGCATCATGATGGCCGAGTTCTTCCGGATCACCAGCCACCTGCTGTTCCTGGGTACCTACATCCAGGACGTCGGCGCCATGACTCCGGTGTTCTTCACCTTCACCGACCGTCAGAAGGCGTACACGGTGATTGAAGCCATCACCGGTTTCCGTCTGCACCCGGCCTGGTACCGCATCGGTGGCGTCGCCCACGACCTGCCGCGCGGCTGGGACAAACTGGTGAAAGACTTCGTTGAATGGCTGCCGAAGCGCCTCGACGAATACACCAAGGCCGCCCTGCAGAACAGCATCCTCAAGGGTCGTACCATCGGCGTTGCCCAGTACAACACCAAAGAGGCCCTGGAATGGGGCGTCACCGGTGCCGGCCTGCGTTCCACCGGTTGCGACTTCGACCTGCGTAAAGCGCGTCCGTACTCCGGCTACGAGAACTTCGAGTTCGAAGTGCCGCTGGCCGCCAACGGTGATGCCTACGACCGCTGCATGGTTCGCGTCGAAGAGATGCGCCAGAGCGTCAGGATCATCGACCAGTGCCTGCGCAACATGCCGGAAGGCCCGTACAAGGCGGATCACCCGCTGACCACGCCGCCGCCGAAAGAGCGCACGCTGCAGCACATCGAAACCTTGATCACGCACTTCCTGCAAGTTTCGTGGGGCCCGGTCATGCCGGCCAACGAATCCTTCCAGATGATCGAAGCGACCAAGGGCATCAACAGTTATTACCTGACGAGCGACGGCGGCACCATGAGCTACCGTACCCGGATCCGTACTCCGAGCTTCGCCCACCTGCAGCAGATCCCTTCGGTGATCAAAGGCAGCATGGTCGCGGACCTGATTGCGTACCTGGGTAGTATCGACTTCGTTATGGCCGACGTGGACCGCTAAGCATGAACAGCACGCTTATCCAGACAGACCGTTTCACCCTGAGTGAAACCGAGCGCTCGGCCATCGAGCACGAGCTGCATCACTACGAAGACCCGCGCGCGGCGTCGATCGAAGCCCTGAAGATCGTCCAGAAGGAACGCGGCTGGGTGCCGGACGGCGCTCTGTACGCCATCGGCGAGATCCTCGGCATCCCGGCCAGCGACGTTGAAGGCGTCGCCACGTTTTACAGCCAGATCTTCCGTCAACCGGTCGGCCGTCACATCATTCGCGTCTGCGACAGCATGGTCTGCTACATCGGCGGCCACGAGTCGGTGGTCAGCGAAATCCAGAACAACCTGGGTATCGGCCTGGGTCAGACCACCGCCGACGGTCGCTTCACCCTGCTGCCGGTCTGCTGCCTCGGCAACTGCGACAAGGCACCGGCGCTGATGATCGATGACGACACCTTTGGCGATGTCCAGCCTGCCGGCGTCGCCAAACTGCTCGAGGGCTACGTATGACCCTGACTTCTTTCGGCCCGGCCAACCGCATTCAGCGTTCGGCCGAGACTCACCCGCTGACCTGGCGCCTGCGTGACGACGGCGAAGCCGTATGGCTCGACGAGTACCAGGCCAAGAACGGTTACGCCGCTGCGCGCAAGGCCTTCGCCGACATGGGACCGGACGACATCGTCCAGACCGTGAAGGACGCCGGTCTCAAGGGTCGTGGTGGTGCAGGCTTCCCCACTGGCGTGAAGTGGGGCCTGATGCCCAAGGACGAATCCATCAACATCCGCTACCTGCTGTGCAACGCGGATGAAATGGAGCCGAACACCTGGAAAGACCGCATGCTGATGGAGCAACTGCCTCATCTGCTGATCGAGGGCATGCTGATCAGCGCCCGCGCGCTTAAAACCTACCGTGGCTACATCTTCCTGCGTGGCGAGTACACCACCGCCGCCAAGCACCTGAACCGTGCCGTGGAAGAAGCCAAGGCAGCGGGCCTGCTGGGCAAGAACATCCTGGGCAGCGGCTTCGATTTCGAGCTGTTCGTCCACACCGGCGCCGGGCGTTACATCTGCGGTGAAGAAACCGCACTGATCAACTCCCTCGAAGGCCGCCGCGCCAACCCGCGCTCCAAGCCGCCCTTCCCTGCCGCCGTTGGCGTGTGGGGCAAGCCGACCTGCGTGAACAACGTTGAAACCCTGTGCAACGTGCCGGCGATCATTGCCGACGGCGTGGACTGGTACAAATCGTTGGCCCGCGACGGCAGTGAAGACATGGGCACCAAGCTCATGGGCTTCTCCGGCAAGGTCAAGAACCCGGGCCTGTGGGAACTGCCATTCGGCGTGACCGGTCGCGAGCTGTTCGAAGACTACGCCGGCGGCATGAGCGACGGTTACAAGCTCAAGGCCTGGCAGCCAGGCGGCGCCGGTACCGGTTTCCTGTTGCCGGAACACCTCGACGCACAAATGTACGCCGGCGGCATCGCCAAAGTGGGCACCCGTATGGGTACCGGCCTGGCCATGGCGGTGGACGACAGCGTCAACATGGTGTCCCTGCTGCGCAACATGGAGCAGTTCTTCGCTCGCGAATCCTGCGGTTTCTGCACCCCTTGCCGTGATGGCCTGCCATGGAGCGTCAAGCTGCTGATGGCCATCGAGCAAGGCCGCGGCCAGCCAGGCGACATCGAGACCCTGCTGGGTCTGGTCAACTTCCTCGGCCCGGGCAAGACCTTCTGTGCTCACGCACCGGGTGCCGTGGAGCCGTTGGGCAGTGCCATCAAATACTTCCGTCCAGAGTTCGAAGCCGGTATCGCGCCTGCAAGCGCCGCCGTCCCGCCTCTGGCGAAGCCGATCACAGTCGGCGCGTAAACGCTTAAAAGGCGAAGGGTCCGTGCCCTTCGCCTTTCGTCCGATGACGCCTTTCGGGGCTGACTGGATTCGGACGGATAACAAGATTCCATTAGCCACGCCCGCTGACACCGGGCCAACGAAGACCTTTGAACCATGGCCACTATCCACGTAGACGGCAAAGCGCTCGAAGTCGACGGGGCAGACAACCTGTTACAGGCATGTCTGTCGCTGGGCCTCGACATCCCTTATTTCTGCTGGCACCCCGCGCTTGGAAGCGTCGGGGCCTGCCGCCAGTGCGCGGTCAAGCAGTACACCGACGAGAACGACACCCGTGGTCGCATCGTCATGTCCTGCATGACCCCTGCCACCGACAACACATGGATCTCCATCGACGATGAAGAATCCAAGGCGTTCCGCGCCAGTGTCGTTGAATGGCTGATGACCAACCACCCGCACGACTGCCCTGTGTGCGAGGAAGGCGGTCACTGCCACCTGCAAGACATGACGGTGATGACCGGCCACAACGAGCGCCGTTATCGCTTCACCAAGCGCACCCACCAGAACCAGGATCTGGGCCCGTTCATTTCCCACGAAATGAACCGTTGCATCGCCTGCTACCGCTGCGTGCGTTTCTACAAGGACTACGCCGGCGGCACCGACCTCGGTGTGTACGGCGCCCACGACAACGTGTATTTCGGTCGCGTTGAAGACGGCACGCTGGAAAGCGAGTTCTCCGGCAACCTCACCGAGGTCTGCCCGACCGGTGTGTTCACCGACAAGACTCACTCCGAGCGCTACAACCGCAAGTGGGACATGCAGTTCTCGCCGAGCATCTGCCATGGCTGCTCGAGCGGTTGCAACATCTCCCCGGGCGAGCGTTACGGCGAACTGCGTCGCATCGAAAACCGTTACAACGGTTCGGTGAACCAGTACTTCCTGTGCGACCGTGGCCGTTTCGGTTATGGCTACGTCAACCGCACCGACCGTCCACGTCAGCCAATGCTGGCCGACGGCACCAAGCTTGGGCTGGATGCTGCGCTGGACAAAGCCGCCGACCTGCTGCGCGGTCGCAACATCGTCGGTATCGGTTCGCCGCGTGCCAGCCTCGAAAGCAACTACGCGTTGCGTGAACTGGTCGGCGCCGAGCACTTCTATTCCGGTATCGAAGCCTCCGAGCTGGAGCGCATCCGTCTGGTCCTGCAAGTGCTGAAAGACAGCCCGCTGCCCGTGCCAAACATGCGCGACATCGAAGACCACGACGCCGTGTTCGTCCTCGGTGAAGACCTGACCCAAACCGCCGCCCGCATGGCCCTGGCCCTGCGTCAGTCGGTCAAAGGCAAGGCCGAAGACATGGCCGAAGCCATGCGCGTCCAGCCTTGGCTCGACGCCGCGGTGAAGAACATCGGTCAGCACGAGCTGAACCCGCTGTTCATCGCCAGCCTGGCTGAAACCAAGCTCGACGACATCGCCGAAGAGTGTGTACACGCCGCTCCGGACGATCTGGCACGCCTCGGTTTCGCCGTGGCTCACGCCCTGGACGCCAGCGCGCCTGCCGTTGAAGGTCTGGACGCCGAAGCCCTGGAACTGGCCAAGCGCATCGCCGACGCCCTGCTCGCTGCCAAGCGTCCGCTGATCATCTCCGGTACTTCGCTGGGCTCCAAAGCCCTGATCGAAGCTGCGGCGAACATCGCCAAGGCCCTGAAGCTGCGTGAGAAGAACGGTTCAATCAGCCTGATCGTGCCGGAAGCCAACAGCCTCGGCCTGGCCATGCTCGGTGGCGAATCGGTTGATGCCGCGCTGCAAGCTGTGATCGATGGCAAGGCCGACGCCATTGTCGTGCTGGAAAACGATCTGTACACCCGCACTGCCAAAGCCAAGGTCGATGCGGCACTCAACGCTGCGAAAGTAGTGATCGTTGCCGACCATCAGAAGACCGCCACCAGTGATCGCGCGCACCTGGTTCTGCCAGCCGCCAGCTTCGCTGAAGGCGACGGTACGCTGGTCAGCCAGGAAGGTCGCGCCCAGCGCTTCTTCCAGGTTTTCGACCCGCAATACATGGACGCGAGCATTCTGGTTCACGAAGGCTGGCGCTGGCTGCACGCCCTGCGCTCGACGCTGCTGAACCAGCCGATCGACTGGACGCAACTCGACCACGTGACCGCTGCCGTCGCTTCGAGCACCGAGCAACTGGCGCGCATCGTCGATGCCGCTCCGTCCGCTGCGTTCCGCATCAAGGGTCTGAAACTGGCGCGTGAGCCGCTGCGTTATTCCGGTCGCACCGCAATGCGCGCCGACATCAGCGTTCACGAACCACGCACCCCGCAAGACAAGGACACCGCGTTCGCCTTCTCGATGGAAGGTTACTCGGGCTCCGCCGAACCGCGTCAGCAGGTTCCTTTTGCATGGTCGCCGGGCTGGAACTCGCCGCAAGCCTGGAACAAGTTCCAGGACGAAGTCGGTGGTCACCTGCGTGCTGGCGATCCGGGCACCCGCCTGATCGAAAGCACCGGTGATTCGCTGAACTGGTTCGCCGCTGCGCCACGTGCGTTCAACCCGGCGCCGGGCACCTGGCAAGCCGTGCCGTTTTTCCACCTGTTCGGCAGCGAAGAAACCTCTTCGAAGGCTGCTCCGGTTCAGGAACGCATTCCGGCGGCTTACGTTGCTCTGGCCAAGTCCGAAGCGGATCGCCTGGGCGTCAACGACGGCGCACTGCTGAGCCTCAATGTTGCCGGCCAGACCCTGCGTCTGCCGCTGCGCATCAATGAAGAACTGGGCGCAGGTCTGGTGGCATTGCCTGCGGGCATCGCCGGCATTCCACCGGCATTCGCCGGCGTATCCGTTGATGGTCTGCAGGAGGCAGCGCAATGACCTGGTTCACCCCTGAAGTGATCGATGTGATCCTGACGGTCATCAAAGCCATCGTGATCCTGCTGGCCGTGGTGGTCGCAGGCGCGTTGCTCAGCTTTGTCGAGCGTCGCCTGCTGGGCTGGTGGCAGGACCGTTACGGTCCGAACCGTGTCGGCCCGTTCGGCATGTTCCAGATCGCAGCCGACATGCTGAAGATGTTCTTCAAGGAAGACTGGACCCCGCCGTTTGCCGACAAGGTGATCTTCACCCTGGCACCGGTGGTGGCCATGTCCGCCCTGCTGATCGCTTTCGCGATCATCCCGATCACCCCGACCTGGGGCGTGGCGGATCTGAACATCGGCCTGCTGTTCTTCTTCGCCATGGCCGGTCTTTCGGTCTACGCGGTGCTGTTCGCCGGCTGGTCGAGTAACAACAAGTTCGCCCTGCTCGGCAGCTTGCGTGCCTCGGCGCAGACCGTGTCCTACGAAGTGTTCATGGGCCTGGCCCTGATGGGCATCGTGGTGCAGGTCGGCTCGTTCAACATGCGCGACATCGTCGAGTACCAGGCGCAGAACCTGTGGTTCATCATTCCGCAGTTCTTCGGCTTCTGTACCTTCTTCATCGCTGGCGTGGCCGTGACTCACCGTCACCCGTTCGACCAGCCGGAAGCGGAACAGGAACTGGCCGACGGTTACCACATTGAATACGCCGGTATGAAATGGGGCATGTTCTTCGTCGGTGAATACATCGGCATCATCCTGATCTCGGCGCTGCTGGTCACCCTGTTCTTCGGTGGCTGGCACGGTCCGTTCGGCATCCTGCCGCAACTGTCCTTCGTCTGGTTCGCACTGAAGACTGCGTTCTTCATCATGCTGTTCATCCTGCTGCGCGCCTCCATCCCGCGTCCGCGTTATGACCAGGTGATGGATTTCAGCTGGAAATTCTGCCTGCCACTGACCCTGATCAATTTGCTGGTGACCGCTGCAATCGTGTTGTGGAACACGCCTGCGGTTGCGGTTCAGTGAGGATTTGACCCATGTTCAAATATATTGGCGACATCGTTAAGGGTACCGGTACCCAGTTGCGCAGCCTGGTCATGATCTTCGGCCATGGCTTTCGCAAGCGCGACACCCTGCAATACCCGGAAGAGCCGGTCTACCTGCCGCCACGCTACCGTGGCCGCATCGTCCTGACCCGCGACCCCGATGGCGAAGAACGCTGCGTAGCCTGCAACCTGTGCGCCGTGGCATGCCCGGTGGGTTGCATCTCGCTGCAGAAAGCTGAAACCGAAGACGGTCGCTGGTACCCGGACTTCTTCCGTATCAACTTCTCGCGCTGCATTTTCTGCGGTCTCTGCGAGGAAGCCTGCCCGACCACCGCGATCCAGTTGACCCCGGATTTCGAAATGGCCGAGTTCAAACGTCAGGACCTGGTGTACGAGAAAGAAGATCTGCTGATCTCCGGCCCCGGCAAAAACCCTGATTACAACTTCTATCGTGTTGCAGGTATGGCCGTTGCGGGCAAGCCGAAAGGCGCCGCACAAAACGAAGCCGAGCCGATCAACGTGAAGAGCTTGCTGCCTTAAGGAAGAACGATGGAATTCGCTTTCTATTTCGCATCGGGTATCGCTGTTGTGTCCACACTGCGTGTGGTCACCAACACCAATCCTGTGCACGCCCTGCTCTACCTGATCATTTCGCTGATCTCCGTGGCCATGACCTTCTTCGCCCTCGGCGCACCGTTCGCCGGCGTGCTGGAAGTGATCGCCTACGCCGGCGCCATCATGGTGCTGTTCGTGTTCGTGGTGATGATGCTGAACCTTGGCCCGGCCTCGGTTCAGCAGGAACGCACCTGGCTCAAGCCCGGCATCTGGGCAGGACCGGTGATTCTCGCCGCCCTGCTGCTGGCCGAACTGCTGTATGTGCTGTTCGCTCACCAGAGCGGTCAGGCCATCGGTCAAACCACCGTTGACGCGAAAGCCGTGGGCATCAGCCTGTTCGGTCCGTACCTGCTGGTGGTCGAACTCGCCTCGATGCTGCTGCTCGCTGCAGCCGTCACGGCGTTCCATTTGGGCCGTAATGAGGCTAAGGAGTAGAACATGCCTGTTATCCCTCTCGGTTCTATACCTATGGAGCATGGCCTGGCCGTTGCCGGCATCCTGTTCTGCCTTGGTCTGGTCGGCCTGATGGTCCGCCGCAACATTTTGTTCGTGTTGATGAGTCTGGAAGTGATGATGAACGCCTCTGCACTGGCCTTCATCGTCGCGGGCGCCCGCTGGGCGCAACCGGATGGACAGATCATGTTCATCCTGGTGATCAGCCTTGCAGCCGCCGAAGCCAGTATTGGCCTGGCGATCCTGCTGCAACTGTATCGCCGCTTCCACACGCTCGATATCGACGCTGCCAGTGAGATGCGCGGATGAACCTACTCTTTCTGACTTTCGTATTCCCTCTGATCGGGTTCCTGTTGCTGTCGTTCTCGCGCGGCCGCTTCTCGGAAAACCTGTCGGCGCTGATCGGTGTCGGCTCCATCGGCCTGTCTGCCATCGTCGCGGCTTACGTGATCTGGCAGTTCAACGTCGCTCCACCGGAAGGTGGCGTCTACACCCAGGTGCTGTGGCGCTGGATATCGGTGGAAGGTTTCCAGCCTGACTTTGCGCTGTACCTGGATGGTCTGTCCGTGACCATGCTCGGTGTGGTCGTCGGTGTCGGCTTCCTGATCCACCTGTTTGCCTCCTGGTACATGCGTGGCGAAGACGGTTACTCGCGCTTCTTCTCGTACACCAACCTGTTTATCGCCAGCATGCTGTTCCTGATCCTGGGCGATAACCTGCTGTTCATCTACTTCGGTTGGGAAGGCGTGGGCCTGTGCTCGTACCTGTTGATCGGTTTCTACTACAGCAACCGCAACAACGGTAACGCCGCACTCAAAGCCTTCATCGTCACCCGCATCGGCGACGTGTTCATGGCGATCGGCCTGTTCATCCTGTTCCAGCAACTGGGCACGCTGAACGTCCAGGAACTGCTGGTGAAGGCGCCTGAGCACTTCAAGGTCGGCGATTTCTGGATCGTGCTGGCGACCCTGATGCTGCTGGGTGGTGCAGTCGGTAAGTCGGCTCAACTGCCGCTGCAGACCTGGCTTGCGGACGCGATGGCCGGTCCTACCCCGGTTTCGGCACTGATCCACGCTGCAACCATGGTGACTGCGGGTGTCTACCTGATCGCCCGTACCCACGGTCTGTTCGCCCTGGCGCCGGATATCCTGCACCTAGTCGGCATCGTCGGTGGTGTGACCCTGGTACTGGCCGGTTTCGCCGCGCTGGTGCAAACCGACATCAAACGTATCCTCGCCTACTCGACCATGAGCCAGATCGGCTACATGTTCCTGGCGCTGGGCGTTGGCGCCTGGGAAGGCGCGATCTTCCACCTGATGACCCACGCCTTCTTCAAGGCCCTGCTGTTCCTTGCCTCCGGTGCGGTGATCGTTGCCTGCCACCACGAGCAGAACATCTTCAAGATGGGCGGCCTGTGGAAGAAACTGCCGCTGGCCTACGCCAGCTTCATCGTCGGTGGTGCCGCCCTGGCCGCCCTGCCGCTGGTGACCGCAGGTTTCTACTCCAAGGACGAAATCCTCTGGGAAGCGTTCGCCAGCGGCAACCACGGTCTGCTCTATGCAGGTCTGGTCGGCGCATTCATGACGTCGCTGTACACCTTCCGCCTGATCTTCATCGCGTTCCACGGTGAAGCCAAGACCGAAGCCCACGCCGGTCACGGCATCGCTCACTGGCTGCCGCTGTCGGTGCTGATCGTGCTGTCGACCTTCGTCGGCGCCATGATCGTTCCACCGCTGCACGGCGTACTGCCCGAGAGCGTTGGCCATGCCGGTGGCGAAGCCAAGCACAGCCTGGAAATCGCCTCGGGCGCCATCGCCCTGGCCGGTATCCTGCTGGCGGCCCTGCTGTTCCTTGGCAAGCGTCGCTTCGTGACCGCGATCGCCAACAGCGGCATCGGCCGTCTCCTTTCGGCCTGGTGGTTCGCTGCCTGGGGCTTCGACTGGATCTACGACAAACTGTTCGTCAAGCCGTACCTTGCGATCAGCCACATGCTGCGCAAAGACCCGCTCGACCAGACCATCGGTCTGATCCCGCGCATGGCCAAGGGTGGTCACACTGCCCTCAGCCGTACCGAAACCGGTCAACTGCGTTGGTACGCTGCTTCGATGGCTGCTGGTGCCGTGTTGGTCATCGGTGCTGTCGTGCTGGTAGCGGTCTGATATGAACCTTGCGAATTTGCGAAAGGAAACGAGCCCGTCATGATTCTGCCTTGGCTAATCCTGATCCCCTTCATCGGCGGCCTGCTGTGCTGGATGGGTGAGCGCTTCGGCGCTACCCTCCCCCGCTGGATTGCGCTGTTGACCATGACCCTGGAACTCGCCCTCGGCCTCTGGCTGTGGGCCCACGGTGACTATTCATTTGCTCCGGCGCCTGGCGCCGATCCGACCTGGGCGCTTGAGTTCAAGCATGTCTGGATCCAGCGCTTCGGCATCAACGTGCACCTGGCCCTCGACGGTCTGTCGCTGCTGATGATCCTGCTGACCGGTCTGCTGGGCATCCTGTCGGTACTCTGCTCGTGGAAAGAGATCCAGCGTCACGTTGGCTTCTTCCACCTGAACCTGATGTGGATCCTGGGTGGCGTCGTCGGCGTGTTCCTCGCCCTCGACCTGTTCATGTTCTTCTTCTTCTGGGAAATGATGCTGGTGCCGATGTACTTCCTCATCGCGCTCTGGGGTCACAGTTCTTCGGACGGCAAGAAAACCCGTATCTACGCCGCGACCAAGTTCTTCATCTTCACTCAGGCTTCCGGCCTGATCATGCTGGTGGCGATCCTGGGTCTGGTCCTGGTCAACTACAACAGCACCGGCGTGATCACCTTCAACTACGCCGATCTGTTGAAGACCAAGATGTCGATGACCACCGAGTACATCCTGATGCTCGGCTTCTTCATCGCCTTCGCGGTCAAGCTGCCAGTGGTTCCGTTCCACTCCTGGCTGCCTGACGCTCACGCCCAGGCACCGACTGCAGGTTCCGTCGACCTCGCCGGTATCCTGCTGAAAACCGCGGCCTACGGTCTGCTGCGTTTCGCCCTGCCGCTGTTCCCGAACGCCTCGGCCGAGTTCGCGCCGATCGCCATGACCCTCGGTCTGATCGGGATCTTCTATGGTGCGTTCCTCGCTTTCGCACAAACCGACATCAAGCGTCTGATCGCCTTTTCGTCCGTTTCCCACATGGGCTTCGTACTGATCGGCATCTACTCCGGCAGCCAACTGGCGCTGCAAGGCGCCGTGGTCCAGATGCTGGCCCACGGTCTGTCGGCAGCCGCGCTGTTTATCCTCAGCGGTCAGCTGTACGAGCGCCTGCACACTCGCGACATGCGTGAGATGGGCGGTCTGTGGTCGCGTATCGCATACCTGCCGGCGATCAGCCTGTTCTTCGCAGCCGCTTCGCTGGGTCTGCCGGGCACCGGTAACTTCGTCGGCGAGTTCCTGATCCTGATCGGTACCTTCGCCAGCGCGCCATGGATCACCGCAATTGCCACCTCCGGTCTGGTGTTCGGTTCGGTCTACTCGCTGATCATGATCCACCGTGCCTACTTCGGTCCGTCCAAATCGGATTCGATCCTGCACGGCATGGACGCTCGCGAACTGATCATGGTGCTGGGCCTTGCGGTGCTGCTGGTCTACCTCGGCGTCTACCCGCAACCGTTCCTCGACACCTCTGCCGCCACGATGCATGGCGTGCAGCAGTGGCTCGGCACCGCCTTCACTCAACTCGCTTCGGCCCGGTAAGAGCGCTATGGAATTCACGATTCAACACTTTATTGCGCTAGCGCCACTGTTGATCACCAGCCTCACCATTATCGTGGTGATGCTGGCAATCGCCTGGCGCCGCAACCACTCGCAGACCTTCCTGATTTCGGTGGCGGGTCTGAACCTGGCCTTGCTGTCGATCCTGCCGGCCCTGAAAGTCGCGCCTCTGGCCGTGACTCCATTGCTGCAGATCGACACTTTTGCCTGCCTGTACATGGCGCTGATCCTGGTCGCCACCCTCGCTTGCGTCACCCTCGCCCACGCCTATCTCGGCGATGGCGGTTCGGGTTACCCGGGCAACCGTGAAGAACTGTACCTGCTGATCCTGATGGCCGCCGCCGGTGGTCTGGTTCTGGTCAGCGCGCAGCACCTGGCCGGCTTGTTCATCGGTCTGGAACTGCTGTCGGTGCCGGTCTACGGTCTGGTGGCCTACGCCTTCTTCAACAAGCGTTCGCTGGAAGCCGGCATCAAGTACATGGTGCTGTCGGCCGCCGGTTCCGCGTTCCTGCTGTTCGGTATGGCGCTGCTGTACGCAGACTCGGGTTCGCTGAGCTTCGTCGGCATCGGTCAGGCACTGGCCGCAACCGGCCTGCCAAGCTCGCTGGCGCAACTGGGCCTGGGCATGATGCTGATCGGTCTGGCGTTCAAACTGTCGCTGGTACCGTTCCACCTGTGGACGCCGGACGTGTACGAAGGTGCTCCGGCGCCGGTGGCCGCGTTCCTCGCCACCGCGTCGAAAGTGGCTGTGTTCGCGGTCATGGTTCGCCTGTTCCAGATCTCCCCTGCCGCAAGCAGTGGCGTACTGAGCAACGTGCTGACCATCATCGCCATCGCCTCGATCCTGTTCGGTAACCTGCTGGCCCTGACCCAGAGCAACCTCAAGCGTCTGCTCGGTTACTCCTCCATCGCGCACTTCGGCTACCTGCTGATCGCACTGGTGGCGAGCAAGGGTCTGGCGGTGGAAGCCATCGGCGTGTACCTGGTCACCTACGTGATCACCAGCCTCGGCGCGTTCGGCGTGATCACCCTGATGTCCTCGCCGTACAACGGCCGTGACGCAGATGCGCTGTACGAGTACCGCGGCCTGTTCTGGCGCCGTCCGTACCTGACCGCCGTACTGACCGTGATGATGCTGTCCCTGGCCGGTATCCCGCTGACCGCAGGCTTCATCGGCAAGTTCTACATCATCGCTACCGGTGTCGAGTCGCACCAATGGTGGCTGGTAGGTTCGCTGGTACTGGGCAGCGCAATCGGTGTGTTCTACTACCTGCGCGTGATGGTGACCCTGTACCTGATCGAACCGAACCTGCGCCGCCACGACGCCCAGCTGCACTGGGAACAGAAAGCAGGCGGCGTGATGCTGCTGGCGATCGCCGTTGTCGCGTTCTTCCTCGGCGTCTACCCGCAACCATTGCTGACGCTGGTTCAGCAATCGGGCCTGGCGGGCTGATCGCTCAGCGATAGTCGGCTACAAACGGAAACGGCACCTTCGGGTGCCGTTTCTGTTTTTGCGGGATTTCCATTTTCTACACCCTCCCCTTTCGGCGACCCTGCCGGCGGGCCCTTGCCCGTCGAACAATAAAACCCACGCCGAAGCACGTTCCCGTCTGCCGAACTCAGGAGCGATTAATGGTTAACAATACAAAAATATCGATGGCCGCTCTGGTAGTGGTCGTCGGGTCGTCCACGGTGATGCCGGTGACGGCCGCAACGCTGTTTCCCGCGACGAACCGGGAACGGCACAGAACCCTCAAGCCGATTTGTGCGGTTTTTTCTCAAACTCCATGGGAAAAATCGCCGCACAAGTGCTGCATACAGCCTCGTAAATCCTTCAGTAAGAATTTGCCTCCCCCCCTGCGCTGAAACGTCTGACAGCGACAACAGATAGAACACCTGAGACAGCTGATTCCTTTCGCCTGGTTCGCCCGCTCCCACGCAGGGCTACCCCTCTCAGAAACACGTCCGCCCGGCGTCAATTCACGTTTTATCAGTACGTATTTCGACACCGCTGAAACCCGCTGCTGGAAACGTCTGGACATTTTTGACCCGCCCTCACCGCGCTTTTAGATTCGGCTCGTGCTTGCAACAGCACACTCCCCCAACAACTTAGGAGCGACATCATGGGCTATATGGGCAACTGGAATGCCAACCACATCGACGAACTTGAAGAGCAGGAAGCGCCCTCGGCAGAGCAGATCGAAGCACTGCAACTGACCGAGGAAGAACAGGCAGAGCTGAACGCCGAGTGACAGAACCTGCGAGGGCCTTGCGCCCTCGCAGGCTTTCCAGGAAGGGAATCATGGACAAGACAACGTTGGCCGAGCGTAATCTCACGGCCGATCAGGCAGAACGGCGTATTCATACCGAACTTTCACGCCTGGGCCTCACGCCGCACACCCGCACCCTCGGCAGCAAAGTCGTTGCGGTTCACGCAAGTCTGCAGGGCAGCGACAACCGTCATGCCCGTGGCTGCGGCAAAGGCTATGCCGATCAGGCACACCTGGGTGCGCTTTATGAAGCACTCGAACACTACTGGACCGATGAGCTCTGTACCTCCGATGTTCACCACGAGACAGAAGGTTATTTCAAAGATGCGCCGATGTTTGCCGATGACTCGCTTCTGCACAGGCTCACCTGCCAGCAAAACGTGCGCATCGCCTGCCGGACTTATGTCTGTCCGCCGTGGCATGACCGGTTTTCCTATCCGGTTGCGCTGACTTCGCCGAACGGTTCACGTTTGCCCTCGTCACCGGGCATGGCGGACTACCGCGCCGTGCGGCGCTACGCCAGCAACAGCGGCACCGCGATTGGCGCCACTTACAACGAAGCGATGCTGCACGCCGCCAACGAATGCATCGAGCGCGATGCCGTGTCGTTGTTTCTGCTTGATCATTTTTATTACCAGAACCATCCGCCGCTGCGACGGGTAGCGCGTCTCAATGAAAGCGACCCACTCGGGCGTCTGTGGGCCGATGCCGAACAGGAAATCGACGGCGAGATCGTCCTGGTGGATATCAGCACCGAATTCAAGGTACGGACCTTTCTGGCCTTCACGACCAGGCCGGGCGTTCACCCACAGGTGTTTGGCAGCGGCAGCTCTCTCGACCCGCGCCACGCGGCATGGCGGGCGCTCACTGAACTGGTGCAATTGCAACTGAATGCCGCCGAACCCGAATACTGCCAGACGCTGGCCAATGCGTTACGCAACCTGCGACCCTTCCCGCGCCTGCTGCGCTGCGCGCAGTTCGATACGCAGACGCTGCTGCATCGCTGCGTTCAACACGAGGTGAGACTGCCGGATTGCGCTAAAAACCTGTCAGTGGAAAACCAGCTGTACTTGCTGACTCAAGACCTGCGGATTCATGGCCGTACGCTGGGTACAGCCGTCCTGCAACGAACCGAGCTCGACACCACCCTGCTCAACGTGGTGATCCCCGGCCTTGAGCGCTTCTTCGTGGTTTCCAGCGGCAACGTCGTCATCCCGCAAGCCCGGGGCCGTACGCTGGAGAGGCGAGCCCCATGAACCGACTCGATCGCACCCGGGAACTGACATTGGCCCGATCCATGCGCCTTCATCTCAATGAGAACGGCGCTGTTGGCCACTTCCTCGAACCGCGAGGCAGCGGACTGCATCAGGTTTTTTTCCTGCGGGTGAGCGATGAGCTCTGGGTCGGCCGCAAGCTCCTGCAACGTGACCGGCATTTTCGCTGGCAGGCCAGCAGCGTGCTCAAACCCGGCATGTTGTTTGGCCCGCATCTGCATTCATTGTGGGGGGATGACGGGTTGTCGATCGGCTATCGAACGGCCTCCCCTGCGGAGAAAACGCAGGTCTTCGAACATGCATTGCACCAGGCTGACAGCGAGATCCTGGCTCCCTTTCCACTGCTGGATGAGGCGGGCCGGGAAGCGGTCTGCCCGGCAGAGTTCTGGCAAGGCAACGAATCACTGGCCGAACAGCTGAACACTGACGAGCACCACCTGCGCGAATACTGCGCCGGGCTGCTCCAGGCCATCACTGAAAAAGGCGCACTGGTTTACGACCCGGCTTGTTCAACGGGCGCGTTCATCGCCCATCTCGCCCGCGCCCTGCCCGATTGTCTTTGCCTGGGCAGTGACCGCTCGGCCTCGATGATCGAACATGCCAGGCGATGGCACAGCGGAACATCCGTCGAGTTCGACGTGCTGGAGGCGAGTGAGGCCTTCGATACCGGGATTCGCTGCGATGTCTTGATCCTGCGTTTCCTCAACGCCGAAGTCTTGACCCGCCGAGAGGCGCAAACCGCATTCGAGTCGCTGATCCGCTGCGTCAAGCCCGGCGGCACGATCCTCGTTTTCGGTCACACCCCGGTGCTGATCCCGGTCACCTGGCTTGCCTCCATCCACCACCTGAAACTTGAATCCAGCGTCGCGGCCCGGCCGGGGCAAGTCGAGCTGTTCCAGTTTTATCGTCTGACGGTTCACGCGTCATGACCTTTTCCCTGCACAGCCGAGGTTATTACCCGACTGGTGACGGCCATCGGCTCTATTGGGAACGCCATGGTGTTCCGGGACACGAACCGGTGTTTTTCCTCCATGGCGGCCCCGGCGGACGTATCAGTCGTCACCATCTGCAGTTTTTCGACCTGGGCCGGTTCGACATCATTCTGTTTGACCAACGAGGTTGCGGGCGCTCGACGCCCTACGGCGAGCTGCAGTACAACACCACCGGGTTGTGTGTCGAAGACATCGATGCCCTGCGCCAGCATTTCGGCTTCGAAAGAATCAGTGTGTTGGGGGTGTCATGGGGCAGTTGGCTGGCGATTCAGTACCAGCAGCGTTACCCGCAGCACCTGCTGAAAACCACGCTGGTTTCGGTATTCGTGCCGTTTGCCGCCAATGTCCGGGCTTACGATCAGGCGCTCAATGACGGGCTGAGGCAATCGCCAGAATCATCGTCCGGCCAACGCGCCAGGGACATCTACCGGATACTCGGCGAAGGCCGCCCATCGCAGCAATACCGCGCCGCCATCGAATGGTTGAACGCTGTTCTACGTCGCACAGGACAGACGATCTGCCCCGACACCCTGGAGCGCTTTGTCGATCAGGAAGCGGTGCTCGCCATCCGCCTCGAACTGCATTACCACCTGCAGAACTACGGCTTCACGCCAAAGGATGAAGATCTGACTCTCGATGACAACACCCAGCTGATCCAGGGCATTCGCGACACCCATGGCATGGCCAGCGTGCGCTGGCTCAGGCAACGCATGAATATCCACTGCCGACTGCTGCACACCGGGCACAACGCTTTTGAAAACGCCACACTCAAAGCGGTGCGCCGGGCGGTGAAACGTGAAATCGAAGGCTAAAAAAAACGGCACCCGAAGGTGCCGTTCCGTCCTGCAAAAGCGCTTACTTGCGTGCCGCCTCCCACGACTTGAGCAGTTCGTTGTAGCTCACGGTTTCGCCTTTTGGTTTCTCGTTGGCCAGTTTCGGTTTTGGTGCGCCCGGCTGGTCGAACCAGTATTGCGCGTCGCGCTCGGGGTTCATTTTCGGTGCGCACACCGCTTGGGCCTTGGAGCGTTCCAGGCGAGTCATGATCGCGTCCTGATCCTTGGCCAGACCATCGAGGGCCTGTTGCGGGGTCTTCTCGCCGCTGGCGGCTTCGGCGATGTGGCTCCACCACAGTTGCGCCAGGCGTGGATAGTCCGGCACGTTGGTGCCGGTCGGCGTCCATTGCACCCGGGCCGGGCTGCGGTAGAACTCGACCAGACCACCGAGTTTCGGCGCCAGATCGGTCATCGCTTGCGAGTTGATGTCCGACTCGCGGATCGGCGTCAGGCCGACGATGGTTTTCTTCAGCGACACGGTTTTCGAGGTCACGAACTGCGCGTACAGCCAGGCTGCGAGTTTCTGCTTCTCAGGCGTGGATTTCATGAAGGTCCAGGAACCCACGTCCTGATAACCGAGTTTCATCCCCTCTTCCCAGTAAGGCCCGCGTGGCGACGGCGCCATGCGCCATTTCGGCGTGCCGTCGGCGTTGACCACCGGCAGGCCCGGTTTGGTCATGTCGGCGGTGAACGCGGTGTACCAGAAGATCTGCTGGGCGATGTTGCCCTGGGACGGCACCGGGCCGGACTCGGAGAACGTCATGCCCGCCGCTTCCGGTGGCGCGTACTTCTTCAGCCAATCGACATATTTGGTGGTGGCGAACACCGCGGCCGGGCCGTTGGTGTCGCCGCCGCGGGTCACGCTGGAACCGACCGGGTGGCAATCCTCGACACGAATCCCCCACTCGTCCACTGGCAAGCCGTTGGGAATGCCCTTGTCGCCGCCACCGGCCATGGAGAACCAGGCATCGGTGAAGCGCCAGCCCAGGGACGGATCTTTCTTGCCGTAGTCCATGTGTCCGTAAATGCGCTTACCGTCGATTTCCTTGACGTCTTCGCTGAAGAACCTGGCGATGTCTTCATAGGCCGACCAGTTCACCGGCACGCCCAGTTCATAGCCGTACTTTTCCTTGAACTTGGCTTTCAGGTCGGGGCGTTCGAACCAGTCGGCGCGGAACCAGTACAGGTTGGCGAACTGCTGGTCGGGCAATTGGTAGATCTTGCCGTCCGGCGCGGTGGTAAAGGAGATGCCGATGAAGTCCTTGATGTCGAGGGTCGGCGAGGTGAAGTTCTTGCCTTCGTTGGCCATCAGGTCGGTGATCGACTCGGTCTTGCCGTAGCGAAAGTGCGTACCGATCAGGTCCGAGTCGTTGACCCAGCCGTCGTAGATGTTCTTGTCCGACTGCATGACGGTCTGCATTTTTTCCACGACGTCGCCTTCCTGCAACAGGTCGTGGGTCAGCTTGATGCCGGTGATTTCGCTGAAGGCCTTGGCCAGTACCTTGGATTCATATTCGTGGGTGGTCAGGGTTTCCGAGACGACCTTGATGTCCATCCCGCGAAACGGCTCGGCCGCCTTGATGAACCACTTCAGTTCTTCGAGCTGCTGCTCGGCTGTCAGGGTCGACGGCTTGAACTCGCTGCCGATCCATTTTTTTGCGGCATCTTCGTAGGCGTCGGCCCAGGCGGACGCGCTCAAACCGCTGAGTGCCAGCATGGCTGCCAATGAAATGCTATGTCGCAGCTTATTTTTCTTATCGAACATAGAGACCTCCTGTTAGGTTTTCGGAGCAAGATTGCCGAGCGATTCGACTAGCCCCAACGCATCACAGCCAACAGCCACACCAGGGACAACGCGGACGCTACCCAGATGCTCCAGTCGGTCACGCCAATTACCAGCAAATGCAGGTAGGCGCTGCCGAGAAGACCGATGAACAAGCGATCGCCACGGGTGGTGGCAATCGGCAGAAACCCTCGCCGCAAGATGCTCGGCGAGCGCAGTTCCCAGGTGGTCATGCCCACCAGGATCAAACCAATCACGATGAAAAACGCCGCCGTCGGGACGGTCCAGCTCATCCATTCCATCATCAGTTCCTCAGACCCGGCCCAGGGCAAAGCCCTTGGCCACGTGGTTGCGAACGAACCAGATCACCAGCATGCCGGGGAGAATAGTCAACACCCCCGCCGCCGCCAGTACACCCCAGTCAATGCCGGACGCCGACACCGTGCGCGTCATCACCGCTGCGATCGGTTTGGCGTTCACCGAGGTCAGCGTGCGCGCCAGCAACAGCTCGACCCAGGAAAACATGAAGCAGAAAAACGCCGTCACACCGATGCCGGAGCCGATCAGCGGGATGAAGATCTTCACGAAGAACTTGGGAAAGCTGTAGCCGTCGATGTAGGCGGTTTCGTCTATTTCCTTCGGCACCCCGGACATGAAGCCTTCGAGGATCCACACCGCCAGCGGCACGTTGAACAGGCAGTGCGCCAGCGCCACGGCAATGTGGGTGTCGAACAGGCCGATCGACGAATACAGCTGGAAGAACGGCAGCAGGAACACCGCCGGTGGCGCCATGCGGTTGGTCAGCAGCCAGAAGAACAGGTGCTTGTCGCCGAGAAAGCGATAACGCGAAAACGCATAGGCCGCCGGCAGTGCCACGGTCAGAGAAATGATCGTGTTCAGACTGACGTAGTACAGCGAGTTGATATACCCGGTGTACCAGCTCGGGTCGGTGAAGATCACCTTGTAGTTCGCCAGCGTGAAATCCTGTGGGAAAAGGGTCAGTCCGCCGAGGATTTCGGTGTTGCTCTTGAACGACATGTTCAGCAGCCAGTAGATCGGCACCAGCAGGAACAGGATGTAGAGCAGCAGGGGAATCAGCTTTCTTTTGCTCATGGCCGGGCCTCAGCGGTTGGCATCGTTGTGGGTCATGGCGGTGTAGAACAGCCAGGACACCAGCAGGATGATCAGGAAGTACACCAGCGAGAATGCCGCCGCCGGCCCCAGGTCGAATTGGCCTACGGCCATCTGGGTCAGGGTCTGACTCAGGAAGGTCGTCGAGTTACCCGGCCCGCCGCCGGTGAGCACGAACGGCTCGGTGTAGATCATGAAGCTGTCCATGAAGCGCAGCATCACCGCGATCAGCAGCACACTCTTCAACTTGGGCAACTGAATGTGCCGGAATACGGCCCAGGCCGAGGCCCGGTCGATACGCGCAGCCTGGTAGTACACATCGGGAATCGCCCGCAGCCCGGAGAAACACAACAGCGCCACCAGCGAAGTCCAGTGCCACACGTCCATCACCAGCACGGTGACCCAGGCGTCCATGGTGTTGGCCGCATAGTTATAGCTGATGCCCATGGCGTTGAGGCTCGACCCGAGCAGGCCGATGTCGGCGCGGCCGAAAATCTGCCAGATGGTGCCGACCACGTTCCACGGAATCAGCAGCGGAATCGCCAGCACGATCAGCACCACTGACGACCAGCGCCCCTTGGTCGGCATGGTCAGCGCGATGGCGATGCCGAGCGGGATTTCGATCAGCAGCACGCACGCCGAGTAGATGAACTGACGCAACAACGAATCGTGCAGACGCGGATCGAGCAGCACCTGCTTGTACCAGTCGGCGCCCACGAAGTAGCGGCTGGACTGGTCGAAGATGTCCTGCACCGAATAGTTGACCACGGTCATCATCGGAATGACGGCACTGAAGGCCACCAGCAGGAACACCGGCAACACCAGCCACCAGGCCTTGTTGTTTTGCACCTTGTTCATGGCTGTACCTCGCTGTCGGTGGCATCCAGCAGAAACTCGTCGGCATAGACCATCAGCCACTGCGCCGGAAAACTGATGTAAGCCGTGCCCTGCGGCACCGGTTTGTCTTCGGCCAGACGCACCTTCAGCGGGGCGCCGTCCAGGTCCAGGGTCATGATCTTGTAGGTGCCGAGGTCTTCGACGTGTACGACCCGTGCCTGCATCGCGTCATCAAACGGCTCGTCCCACACATGGATGAACTCGGGGCGGATGCCGACCTTCAGATTTTTCCACTGGCCGTGTTCGATATGGCGCTGCAAGGCGTCGGACAACGGCAGATGGGTCGAGTTGAAACCGACCCCGCCCGGTTGCGGCTGTACCTCAATCAGATTCATCCCCGGGCTGCCGATGAAGTAGCCGACAAAGGTGTGGCTCGGCCGCTCGAACAATTCCCGTGGCGTACCGAACTGGACGATCTGCCCGCCGTACATCACCGCAATCTTGTCGGCGAAGGTCGACGCCTCCAGCTGATCGTGGGTGACGTAGACCATGGTGATGTTGAACTGCTCGTGGATCTGCTTGAGCTTGCGCCGCAGTTTCCATTTCAGGTGCGGGTCGATCACCGTCAGCGGCTCGTCGAAGAGGATCGCCGACACGTCGTCGCGCACCAGGCCACGGCCCATGGAGACTTTCTGTTTTTCGTCGGCGGTGAGGTTGCGCGCCTTTTTGCTCAACAGGTTTTGCAGATCGAGGACTTCGGCGATTTCCTGCACCTTGCTGTGTACTTTCGCCTCGGCCAGGCCCTGATTTCTCAAGGGAAAGGCCAGGTTGTCGAACACGGTCATGGTGTCGTACACCACCGGAAACTGAAAAACCTGAGCGATGTTGCGCTTCTCCGGGGTCAGGTCGTTGACCGCTTTGCCGTCGAACAACACATGCCCCTGGGACGGGCTGAGCAAACCGGAAATGATGTTGAGCAAGGTCGATTTGCCGCAGCCCGAAGGGCCGAGCAAGGCATACGCGCCGCCCTGCTCCCAGATGTGGTCCATCTCACGGATCGCGTAATCCTCGGGCCCGCTCGGGGTTTTGCTGTAGCTGTGGGCGAGGTGCTGCAAACGGATTTCGGCCATCAGGCAACCCTCGCGACACGCCGGCCCGGTGCCTGCACCAGCCGGCCCTGCGCATCGAACACAAACAGTTTATGGGTCGGGATATAGATGCGGATCGGCGCATCGACGTCGTATTCGTGAACACCCGGCAGATGCAGCACCAGCAGGAAATGCTCGTTGCGCACGTGCAGGAAGGTTTCCGAACCGCTGATCTCCGCCACCTCGACGGTCACTGCCAGTTCCAGGTCGTCATCGTTGCTCGGCACCAGCGAGATGTGGCTCGGGCGCACGCCAAAACGGAACTCGCCCTCGCCCACCGGCCGCAGATCGACGTTCAACGGAAAGTGTACGAAGTTGGCGAAGCTCACTTCATTGCCGGCGATACGTCCCGGCATCAGGTTGATCGGTGGCTCGGAGAACAATTCGGCCGCCAGCACGGTTTTCGGCTGGTGATAGACCTCGGTCGAAGGGCCGCTCTGGATCACCCGACCTTCGTGAAGAATGGTAGTGGTGCCGCCCAGCGCCAGCGCTTCGTTGGGTTCGGTGGTGGCGTAGATGGCGATGGTATGGCGCGCCTTGAACAGCTCGCGCATCTCCTGGCGCAGCTCTTCGCGCAATTTGTAGTCGAGGTTGACCAGCGGCTCATCGAACAGGATCAGTTCGGCATCCTTGACCAGCGCTCGCGCCATGGCGGTGCGCTGCTGCTGGCCGCCGGACAGTTCCAGCGGATAGCGCTTCAGAAACTTCTCGATGCGCAGCATCTTCGCGGTTTCCTGCACCTTGCTCTGGATCTGCTCGTTGGAGATCCCGGCCTGGCGCAGCGGCGACGCGATATTCTCGAACACCGTCATGGTCGGGTAATTGATGAACTGCTGATAGACCATCGACACGTTGCGCAAACGCACCGGGCGCTGAGTGACGTCGACGCCATTCATCAGGATGCGGCCGCTGTCGGGCTTGTCCAGACCGGCCATCAGGCGCATCAGACTGGTTTTGCCGGACAGCGTGCGTCCGAGCAAAACGTTAAAGGATCCAGGTTCGAATTTCAGGCTCGCATCGTCGATCCAGGTCTGGCCCTCGACGGTACGGCTGACGTGCTCCAGGGTGAGTGACATTGCTCGGCCTTTTTATTATTGGAGTCAAGCGACCTGTCCTGTAGAGCGACATTCGTGCCAGAAACGGCAAGCTGTTGATTTACCTTCAAATTCACTGAAAGCCACGCAAACCGTGGTTCGTAGCTGAACACAAATGAACAGTTGTGACTGAACAATTGAACAGTCGCGCGATTGACAATGAACAATCGTGAACAACACTCTATGGATGCTTTTTGGCACGGATCCTGTGAGAGCGAGCTTGCTCGCGATGGCGGTATGTCATTCACCGTTGATGTAACTGACACATCGCTATCGCGAGCAAGCTCGCTCCCACAGAGATCTCAATAACAATAATAAAAATGCTGTATTCAGAGGCTGACTGCCATGGCCGCACCTGCACCGCCGCTTACCCACGATGCGATCGTCCAGGACTCCTGGTCCCGTTGCCGTGCCTTCGGTCTCAATCATCAAAGCGCCCCGGCCTTCGATCAGCTGCCTGCCGCCGGCATCGCGCAGTTGCTCGACCGTCATCGTTCGCTGGTGCAGACCACTCACCAGGAAGTGCTGCCGTATTACGAGAACATCCTGAGCAACTCCAACTGCCTGATCATGCTGGCCGACAATCAGGGCCAGGTTTTGACGTCCTGGGGCACCCAGCGCTTCATCGAGCCGAATCTGGCGCGGGGTTTTCAGGCCGGCGCCAGTTGGGTCGAGCGCGCCAGCGGCACCAACGCCATCGGCACGGCGCTGGCCTGTGAGCAGGCGGTGCACATCGAACACGATGAACACTTTCTCAAGGCCAACCGTTTCATGACCGGTTCCGCTGCACCGATTTTCGATGCCGAGCGCAAGGTCATCGCCGTGCTCGACGTGTCCAGCGACAGCTACCTGCCGCCCTCGCACACCCTCGGCATGGTCAAGATGATGAGCCAGACGGTGGAGAACCGACTGATCCTCAACCTGTTCCACGGCCAGCACTTTCAACTGACATTCAACACCGGGTTGAACAACCTCGACAGCCAGTGGGCCGGGCTGCTGATCTTTGATGAGAGCGGTCAGGTGCTGTCGGCCAACCGTCGGGCCGACAATCTGTTGGGTGTGCGGTTATCCCGGGTCAGCGTTGAAAGCCTGTTCAAGGTGTCGTTGCTGGAGTTGATCAATCAGCCGGACGGATTGCCGTTTGCCTTGCAGACCTCGGGGCGCAATCGTTTCCAGTGTTTGTTGAAACGGCCTAAACAGGTGCCGATTCAGGCGCGGGTCTTCAATGAAACCAGAACCACTGAAACCAGAACCGCCGAACCGAAAGTCGCCGTACCGACGGCGATCAGCCTGAGCACTTTGCATTTCGGCGACAGCCGCGTGGAAAAAGCCGTGCGCCAGGCTGAACGCCTGCTGGAAAAGGACATCCCGCTGCTGATTCACGGCGAAACCGGGGTTGGCAAAGAAGTCTTCGTCAAAGCCCTGCATCAGGCCAGCTCACGCTGCAAACAGGCGTTCATCGCCGTCAACTGCGCGGCGATCCCCGCCGAACTGGTGGAGTCAGAGCTGTTCGGCTACGAGAAAGGCGCGTTCACCGGCGCCAACCAGAAAGGCAGCATCGGGCTGATCCGCAAGGCCGACAAAGGCACGCTGTTTCTCGATGAAATTGGCGACATGCCCCTGCCAACCCAGGCAAGGCTGTTGCGGGTGTTGCAGGAGCGCTGCGTGCAACCGGTGGGCAGCAGCGAGCTGTTTCCTGTGGATCTGCGGATCATCTCCGCCACCAACCGTTCGCTCAGGGAACAGGTACAACTGGGGCGCTTTCGCGAAGACTTGTACTACCGCATTGGCGGTTTGACTCTGGAGTTGCCACCGCTGCGCGAGCGCAGCGACAAGCAGGCGCTGTTCAAACGGCTGTGGGAACAGCATCGCGAGCCGACGCAGTGGGCGGGATTGAGTCGTGAAGTGCTGGAACTGTTCGAACGGCACCCGTGGCCGGGCAATCTGCGTCAGGTCAGCAGCGTGATGCAGGTGGCGCTGGCGATGGCCGAGGAACAACCGATTCGACCCGAGCATCTGCCGGACGATTTTTTCGTCGATCTGGAGATGGAGCCGGTAGAGGTGGCCGAGCCGTTGGGCATTGATCTGAACGATGCCGAGGCGCTGAACCGGGAGTTGCAGTTGGCCGGGGGCAATATTTCCCATCTGGCGCGACGGTTGGGGGTGAGCCGCAACACGCTGTACAAGCGATTGCGGCAGCTTGAAAACTGAGCGCCCCACGTGATCGTTCCCATGCTCTGCGTGGGAACGATCACGCCGTCAGAAAAACAAAAACCCGCACAAGGCGGGTTTTGTTTGTAACAGGCGCAGCAATCAGTCAGCCAGACGCCAGGTCGTGCCGCCCTTGCCGTCTTCCAGCACCACGCCCATGGCGGTGAGCTGGTCACGGATGCGGTCGGATTCGGCCCAGTCCTTGCCGGCACGTGCCGCCAGACGCGCAGCGATCAGCGCCTCGACTTCAGCTGCATCGACACGCCCTTCGGCGCCGGCCTGCAGGAAGTCATCGGCCTCGAGCTGCAACACACCGAGCACGCTGGCCAGTTCTTTCAGGCGCGCCGCCAGACCGGCCGCGGCATCGAGATCGCTCTCGCGCAGACGGTTGATCTCACGGACCATCTCGAACAGCACCGCGCAGGCTTCCGGCGTGCCGAAGTCGTCGTTCATCACCGTGGTGAAACGCTCGACGAACGCTTCGCCGCCAGCCGGCGCCACGTTCGGCAGGCCTTTCAACGCGTGGTAGAAACGCTCCAGTGCGCCCTTGGCGTCCTTGAGGTTGTCTTCCGAGTAGTTGATCGCGCTGCGGTAGTGGCTCGACACCAGCAGATAACGCACGACTTCCGGGTGGTACTTGTCGAGCACGTCGCGAATGGTGAAGAAGTTGTTCAACGACTTGGACATCTTCTCGCCATTGATACGGATCATGCCGCAATGCATCCACGCGTTGGCGTAGGTCTTGCCGGTGGCCGCTTCGCTCTGGGCGATTTCGTTTTCGTGGTGCGGAAATTCGAGGTCGCTGCCGCCGCCATGAATGTCGAAAGTCTCACCGAGGCAGCAGGTGGACATCACCGAGCACTCGATGTGCCAGCCCGGACGCCCGGCGCCCCACGGCGACTCCCAGCTCGGCTCGCCCGGCTTGACGCCTTTCCACAGCACGAAGTCCAGCGGATCTTCCTTGGCTTCGTCGACTTCGATCCGCGCGCCGATGCGCAGGTCTTCGACCTTCTTGCGCGACAGCTTGCCGTAACCCATGAACTTGCCGACGCGGTAGTACACGTCGCCATTGCCCGGGGCGTAGGCGTAACCCTTGTCGATCAGGGTCTGGATCATCGCGTGCATGCCAGGGATGTGATCCGTGGCGCGCGGTTCCATGTCCGGCTTCTTGATGTTCAGGCGCGCTTCGTCTTCGTGCATCGCCGCGATCATGCGCTCGGTCAACGCTTCGAACGACTCGCCGTTCTCGTTGGCCCGGTTGATGATCTTGTCGTCGATGTCGGTGATGTTGCGCACGTAGGTCAGGTCATAACCGCTGAACCGCAACCAGCGGGTCACCAGGTCGAACGCGACCATACTGCGGCCGTGGCCCAGGTGGCAGTAGTCGTACACGGTCATCCCGCAGACGTACATGCGCACCTTGTTGCCATCCAGCGGCTTGAAGACTTCTTTGCTCTTGGTGAGCGTGTTGTAGATCGTAAGCACGGTGTTTCCTTAAGACTTGATCACTGGCCCCACGAATCACGCAGGGTCACGGTACGGTTGAATACCGGCTGACCGGGTTTCGAGTCCTTGATATCCGCGACGAAGTAGCCTTCACGCTCGAACTGGAAACGGTCTTCCGGCTGTGCATTGCCCAGCGAAGGCTCAGCACGACAACCGGTCAGCACTTGCAGTGAGTCAGGGTTGATGTTGTCCAGGAAACTCGCGCTGTCTTCGGCCTTCTCCGGGTTCGGAGAACGGAACAGGCGATCGTACAGACGCACTTCGCACTCGATGCTGGCAGCGGCCGGCACCCAGTGGATCACGCCCTTGACCTTGCGGCCTTCAGGGTTCTTGCCCAGGGTGTCCGGATCATACGAGCAACGCAGTTCGACGATGTTGCCGTCGGCGTCCTTGATCGCTTCGTCGGCACGGATCACGTAGCTGCCGCGCAGACGCACTTCGCCGTTAGGCTCCAGGCGCTTGTAGCCTTTTGGCGGCTCTTCCATGAAGTCATCGCGGTCGATGTAGATTTCACGGGCGAACGGCAGCTTGCGCACGCCGAGTTCTTCTTTCTGCGGATGACGCGGCAGTTCGAGGTTCTCGACCTGGTCTTGCGGATAGTTGGTGATCACGACTTTCAACGGACGCAGCACGCACATGGCGCGCGGGGCGTTCGCGTCCAGGTCCTGACGGATGCTGAACTCGAGCATGCCGAAGTCGACCACGCCGTCGGAACGGTTGGTGCCGATCATCTCGCAGAAGTTGCGGATCGACGCCGGGGTGTAGCCACGGCGGCGGAAGCCCGACAGCGTCGACATGCGCGGATCGTCCCAGCCGTTGACGTGTTTCTCGTCAACCAGTTGCTTGAGCTTGCGCTTGCTGGTGATGGTGTAGTTGAGGTTCAGACGGCTGAACTCGTACTGACGCGGGTGCGCCGGCACTGGCAGTGCGTCGAGGAACCACTCGTACAGCGGACGATGGCTTTCGAACTCCAGGGTGCAGATCGAGTGAGTGATGCCTTCGATGGCGTCCGACTGACCGTGGGTGAAGTCGTAGTTCGGGTAGATGCACCACTTGTCACCGGTCTGGTGGTGATGGGCGTGGCGGATGCGGTACATGATCGGGTCGCGCAGGTTCATGTTCGGCGAGGCCATGTCGATCTTGGCGCGCAGCACGCGGGCACCGTCCGGGAACTCGCCGGCACGCATGCGGGCGAACCAGTCCAGGTTCTCTTCCACCGAACGGTCGCGGAACGGGCTGTTCTTGCCAGGCTCGGTCAGGCTGCCGCGGTACTCCTTGGCCTGCTCAGGCGTCAGGTCGTCGACGTAGGCCTTGCCGGCCTTGATCAGCTCGACGGCCCAGTCGTGCAGCTGGTCAAAGTATTGCGAGGCATAGCGCACTTCGCCGGACCATTCGAAGCCCAGCCATTTGACGTCGCTTTCGATCGCGTCGATGTATTCCTGGTCTTCCTTGGCCGGGTTGGTGTCGTCGAAACGCAGGTGCGTGACGCCGCCGAACTCCTGGGCCAGGCCGAAGTTCACACAGATCGACTTGGCGTGACCGATGTGCAGGTAACCGTTGGGCTCAGGCGGGAAACGGGTGACGATCTGCGTGTGCTTACCCGAGTCCAGGTCCGCCTGGATGATCGGGCGCAGGAAATTGACCGGCGTAACGGGGCCGGTCTTGGAATTCGAGGTAGGGTCGACAGTGGGCTTGCTCATAGGATCCTTGAACGTACAGTGCGCGGCCGGGACACAGGCCTGACAAAACAAAGCCGCTATCATAGCCGATGCTGTCAAGCCCCTGACAGAGCGGGGCTTAAAAGGAATGCATTTAATCGCCGGGTTTTGAAAAACAGCCTCGAAATTCGCGCCTGTCACGCTAAACTGCGCACCTTGGCCCTCAGAGGCTGAACCGGTACGGGGCCGAAATGTCCCAATACCCACGAATTCCTTATAAAGAGTAGCGATCATGACTCAAGTTAAATTGACCACCAACTTCGGTGACATCGTCCTGCAACTGGACGCTGAAAAGGCGCCGGTCACCACCGCCAACTTCATCGAGTACGTTAAAAAGGGTCACTACGAGAACGTCGTGTTCCACCGCGTCATCAAAGGTTTCATGATCCAGGGCGGCGGTTTCGAGCCAGGCATGAAAGAAAAGAAAGACAAGAGCCCGAGCATCCAGAACGAAGCCGACAACGGTCTGAAGAACGACAAGTACACCATCGCCATGGCCCGTACCATGGACCCGCATTCGGCTTCGGCGCAGTTCTTCATCAACGCCTCCGACAACAGCTTCCTGAACCACACCGCCAAGACCGCTCAGGGCTGGGGTTATGCCGTGTTCGGTAAAGTGGTTGCGGGCACCGACGTTGTCGACAAGATCGAAGGCGTTTCCACCACGTCCAAGGCAGGCCACCAGGACGTACCCGCAGACGACGTGATCATCGAGAAAGCCGAGATCATCGAAGCGTGATATTGCTGATTTCAGACTTGCATCTGGAAGAGGAGCGCCCGGACATTACCCGGGCGTTTCTGGATTTGCTCGCCGGACGCGCCCGCTCGGCGAGTGCGTTGTACATTCTGGGCGACTTCTTCGAAGCGTGGATTGGCGACGACGCCATGACCCCTTTCCAGCGTTCCATCTGCCAGGCCCTGCGCGAACTCAGCGACAGCGGCACGGCCATATTTCTGATGCACGGCAATCGCGACTTCATGCTCGGCAAGGCCTTTTGCAAACAGGCCGGCTGCACGCTGTTGAAGGATCCGAGTGTCGTGCAGTTTTACGGCGAACCGGTATTGCTGATGCACGGCGACAGCCTGTGCACCCGCGACGAAGCCTATATGAAGCTGCGCCGTTATCTGCGCAACCCGCTCAGCCTGTTCATCCTGCGCAACCTGCCCTTGCGCACCCGCCACAAGCTCGCCCGCAAGTTGCGCAGCGAAAGCCGCGCGCAGACACGGATGAAGGCCAATGACATCGTCGATGTCACGCCGCAGGAAATTCCGCGGATCATGCAGGAATACGGAGTGAAAACCCTGGTTCACGGGCACACCCATCGCCCGGCGATCCACAAGTTGCAGATCGGCGATCAGGCGGCGAAGCGGATTGTGCTGGGGGATTGGGATCGTCAGGGTTGGGCATTGCAGGTGGATGAGAACGGGTTTGCGTTGGCGCCCTTTGACTTTGCGCCGCCGCCTGCACTACCCGCCCCTGCCACCGCCTGATCGTTCCCGGACTTAGTTGATCGTTCCCACGCTCTGCGTGGGAATGCCTCAATGGACGCTCCGCGTCCGCTTCGGCATGGGACGCGGAGCGTCCCGGGCTGCATTCCCACGCAGACGGTTCGACGCCTCGACGTGGGAACGATCTGCCTGACTTAGTGACCGCTGGCGGCCGGGCCTGCCTTGGCAGCAAACGGCGGTTTCGCCAGCCACACAATCAGAATCAACCCCATAAAGCCCCATCCCAACAACGTGAAGTAATCCACGGTGGAAAGCATGTAAGCCTGGCTGGTGAGGATCTGATCCATCTGCGCATACGCCGATTGGCTCGCGCCACCCAGCGAATGCAAGGTCTCGCGAGTCGCTGGTTCGAAGGTGCTGATGCTCTCGCTCATATAGGCATGATGCTGATCCGCCCGGCGAATCCAGATCCATGTCGTCAACGACGCCGCAAAGCTGCCGCCCAATGTCCGCAGGAACGTCGCCAGACCGGCGCCATCGGCAATCTGACTTGGCGGTAGATCCGACATCAGAATGCTCAAGGTCGGCATGAAGAACAGCGCCACCCCAATCCCCATGAACAGCTGCACCAGGGCGATGTGCTGGAAATCCACCTCGTTGGTGAATTCGGCACGCATGAAGCAGCTCAGGCCGATCGCCAGGAACGCCAGACCGGCCAGCAGGCGCAGGTCGAACTTGTGCGCGTACTTGCCGACAAACGGTGACAGCAGCACCGGCAGAATGCCGATCGGGGCCACCGCCAGCCCGGCCCAGGTCGCGGTGTAACCCATCTGGGTCTGCAACCACTGCGGCAGGATCAGGTTGATGCCGAAGAATCCGGCATACCCCAACACCAGCACCAGCGTGCCGATGCGGAAGTTGCGATAGGCAAACAGCCGCAGGTTGACCACCGGATGCTGGTCGGTCATTTCCCAGATCACGAACACCGCCAGCGCAATCACCGAAATCGCCGCGCCGATGATGATGAAGTTCGATTCGAACCAGTCCAGGTCATTGCCCTTGTCGAGGATCACCTGCAAGGCGCCCACGCCGATGATCAGCGTGATCAGCCCGACGTAATCCATTGGCTGACGACTGGTGACCACCGGGCGCTTGGCCAGCTGCTGGCGCACCACCATCACCGCGAAGATCCCGATCGGCACGTTGATGAAGAAGATCCAAGGCCAGCTGTAACTGTCGGTAATCCAGCCGCCGAGGATCGGCCCGGCGATGGGCGCCACCACCGTGACCATCGCCAGCAACGCCAAGGCCATGCCCCGCCTTGCTGGCGGATAGACCGCAATCAACAGTGTCTGGGTCATCGGGTACAACGGCCCGGCCACCAGGCCTTGCAACACGCGAAAACCGATCAGTTCCGGCATCGAGGTGGAAATACCGCAGAGGAACGAGGCCAGCACAAACAGGATGGTCGCCCACAGAAACAGCTTCACCTCGCCGAAGCGACGGCTCAGCCAGCCAGTGAGCGGCAGCGCGATGGCGTTGCTCACGGCGAACGAGGTGATGACCCAGGTGCCCTGCTCCGAACTCACGCCGAGGTTGCCGGAAATGGTCGGCAGCGCCACGTTGGCGATGGTGGTATCGAGCACCTGCATGAAGGTCGCCAGCGACAGGCCGATGGTGCTGAGCAACAGGCTGGGCGGCGAAAAAGAGGCGTTATTGCTCATCGCGAATCCTTTGGAACTCGGCGGGTGCCGCGCTTGTTACAGACGCAGTAACCTTTGTGGGAGCGAGTTTGCTCGCGATGGCGGTCTGTCCGATAAATTAATGCTGAATGACACACCGCTCTCGCGAGCAAGCTCGTTCCCACAGGGGAAGGGATCAGCGTTGCGCGGTCTTGCTGACCGCCGCGCTGTTGTCGTGGATCAATTGGGTGATCATCGCGTCGGCTTCGGCCAATTGACGGTCGTAGACGTTGGTGCTGAACGAAGCTTTTTGCGGCGGCTGCTGGGCCAGTACCGGGCCGCTCTGGTCATGCAGGTTGACCTCGACATTGGTCGACAGACCGACGCGCAGCGGGTGTTTGGCCAGTTCTTCGGCGTTGACGTGAATCCGTACCGGCACCCGTTGCACGATCTTGATCCAGTTACCGGTGGCGTTCTGCGCCGGCAACAGAGCGAACGCGCTGCCGGTGCCTGCGCCGAGGCTGTCGACAGTGCCGCTGAACTTCACGTCGCTGCCGTAGATGTCCGACTCGATCTCCACCGGTTGGCCAATGCGCATGTCACGCAGCTGGGTTTCCTTGAAGTTGGCGTCGATCCACAGCTGATCCAGTGGAATCACCGCCATCAGTGCGGTGCCCGGCTGCACACGCTGGCCGAGTTGCACGGTACGTTTGGCGACATAACCGGTAACCGGCGCAATCAAGGTGCTGCGAGCGTTGGTCAGGTAGGCCTGACGCAGTTGCGCGGCGGCGGCCATCACGTCCGGGTGCGAGGAAACCACAGTGTCATCGACCAGCGCGCTGGTGGTTTTCAGTTGCTGTTTGGCATTGGCCAGAGCGTTCTGTGCCGAGGTCAGGTCATCGCGGGCGTGGGACAGTTCTTCCTGGGAAATCGCCCCGCCGGCCGCGAGATTTTTCCGCCGGTTGAAGTTGTCCTGGGCTTTCTGCACTTCGGCCTGTTGCGCGTTGACCTGAGCCTTCATGCCGTCGACGTTGCTGTACAGACCGCGCACCTGACGCACGGTGCGGGCCAGATTGGCCTTGGCACTTTGCAGGCCGACTTCGGCGTCGTTCGGGTCGAAGTTGATCAGCACCTGGCCTTCCTGAACCAGATCGCCATCGTCGGCGCCGATGCTGACCACGGTGCCGGTCACCAGCGGGGTGATTTCCACCACGTTGCCGTTGACGTAGGCGTCGTCGGTGCTTTCGCTCCAGCGCCCGATGAATTCGTGATACGCCCAGACACCGGCACCGGCGAGGGCAACCACAACGGCCAGCACCAGCAGCATCACCTTGCGTTTGCGCGGATTGCCAGTGTCCTGTGCGTTGTCTTGAGCTTGTGTGTTTTCGGCAGTGGCCATGACAAATACCTTGAATTAGTTGTGCGGCGTGGCTGGGGTGGCGTTGGCTGCGGTCAGGGCTTGCCCCTGGAAGCCGCCGCCCAGCGCTTGCATCAGTTGAATCGACAGGTCGATCTGCTCGGCATTCAGGTTGGCCAACTGACGCTGGGCCTGCAGCAATTGCTGCTCGATGCTGAGCACGTCCAGGTAGTTGCCGATGCCGGAACCGTAACGCTGGACGACGGTGTTGTAAGAGTCCTGGGCAATCTCGGTCGCGTGCTGCTGGGCGCCGATCTGCCGGCCGATATCACGCAACTGGTTGATCGTGTCGCTGACATCGCCCAGGGCTTTCACCAGGTTTTTGTTGTACTGCGCCACGGCGAGGTCGTAGTCGGCGTCGCGGGCATCGAGGTTGGCGCGCAGGCGTCCGCCATCGAAGATCGGCACCGAAATCGTCGGGGCAATGTTGAAGAAGCGACTGGCGGAACCGAACATCGCGTCCCCTAACAAGGATTCGGCACCGGCGGAAGCCGACAGGTTCAAGTTGGGATAGAAACGAGTCTTGGCCGAGTCGATGTCCTTGCTCGCCGCCTCGACACGCCAGCGCGCGGCTACCAGATCCGGGCGACGGCCCAGCAGTTCGGCCGGCAAGACCGATGGCAGCGCGACGGCGCTGGCTTGCAGGACTTTCGGCCGGGCGATTTCGTTGGCGCGATCCGGGCCTTTGCCGAGCAGCACGGCCAAGGCGATTTTCGCGCTGTTCAGGCGCTTTTCGGCCTCGATCAGGCTGGCTTCGGAGCTGGCTTCCAGGCTTTGGGTCTGCTGGAACTGGTACTGACTGTCGATCCCCGAGCTCAAACGACGCTGGCTCAGGTCGAGCATCTGCTTGGTGCGCTTGAGGTCTTCATTGGCCAGGTCATAAACGATATGCGCCTGACCCAGATCGCTGTAGGCCCGGGCAACGTCGGCAGCCAGGGTCAGTTGCGCGGCCTGACGGTCGACTTCGGCGGCACGGGCCTGACCGAGTGCGGCTTCCCAGGCATCGCGCTGACCGCCCCACAGGTCGAAGTTGTAATTGAAGCCGGCGCTGATGTTGCGCGTGGTGGCGTAGGCATCGCCCTGCCCTCGCGGGTCCTGATCCTTGGCCAGACGCGAACGGCTGATGCCTGCGCTGGCGTCGAGGGTCGGATAGCGCTCGGCATCAGCGGCATACGCGGCGGCGCTGGCCTGATGGGCACGGGCGTCGGCGATCTGCATGTCCGGGCTGTCTTTCAGGGCCTCGCGGATCAGGCCGTCGAGCTGCGGATCGCCGAGGCTGGTCCACCAGTCGCTCTTCGGCCACGCGGCCTGGGACAGGGTGACGCCGTTGAGCGATTGCCCGGCCTTGAGGGTTTTCGCATCGAGGCTGGCACCCTGGGTATCGAGGCCACTGTAGTTGGCGCAACCGGCGAGGATCATCGCCGACAGCACCAGTGTCAGGCTGCTGCGCAAGGTTTTACCGCTCATTGTGTTCACCTAGCCGCTGGATGGTGATCGGGTCACCGGCCGCCAGCAAAATTTTCTTGAGGATGTATTCCAGGGTTTTCAACTCGTCCGTAGTGACAGCGCCAGCCAGTTCATTCATGGCGTCGGCGCCGATGTATGGCAGGCGATCGGCCAGTTGCTGGCCCTGCTCGGTGAGTTTGAGTTGCACCTGACGGCGATCGCCTTCGCTGCGTTGGCGAACCAGAAAACCTTTCTGCTCCAGACGGTCGAGCATGCGAGTCATCGAACCGCTGTCCAGCGACAGGTGCCGGCACAGCTCGGCCGGGGTGTCGACGCCGTACTGGGCCATGATGATCAAGACCTTGAACTGCGCGGCGGTGATGCCGTGGGGTTCCATGTGGGTGTCGATGATCCTGTCCTTGAGCAAGGCGGCACGGCCGAGCAACAGGCCGAGGTGACAATGCTTGAATTCGTCCGGGGTGAAATGCTTCATGTACGCACCTAATAACTGCCTAGGCAGTGAATGCATGTCGAGATGTTACTGCCTAGGCAGCGAATGTCAACGTAATAGTTAGGTTGCTTTGTAATTAGCCGATAATTGACCGCACGAGATCGTTCCCACGCTCTGCGTGGGAATGCAGCCCGGGACGCTCCGCGTCCCATTCAACAGCGGACGCGGAGCGTCCATTGAGGCATTCCCACGCGGAGCGTGGGAACGATCAGGTGTTTGGGCGTGGGGACGATCAGGCAATCCGGCGATGGAAAAAGCGGGCTAGAAATCCCGCTTGTAGAAGATGTCCAGCGAACTGGCCACGCCGCTGGCGGCTTCGAGGTAGACCTTCTTGCTCAGTTTGTAACGCAAGGCAATGGTATTGGCCGGTTCGAACACACCGACGCCATAACGCAAACTGAGCTTCTCCGAGATATTGCCGCTGGCCACCACGCTGGTGGTGTTGCCGCTGCCCTGGGTGTCGAGCTGGAAGTCCTGAATGCCCAGATCACTGGCCAGACTGCTCGTGACCCCGGAACTGCCCATCAGACCCAGACCGAGCGCCGCCTGCGCGAGCATGTTGTTGTCCTCGCCGGTGGTGCTCAGCGGACGCCCCAGCACCAGATAGGACAGCGCCTGCTCCTGGCTCATCGCCGGCTCGGAAAAAATCTGCGTAGTCGGCTGCTCGGCGCTGCCGCTCAGTCGAATACCGGCGATCACGTCGTCAGTCTGGCGAATCGCTTCGATGTCCAGATACGGCTGATCGATCGGCCCGGCAAACAACAGGCGCGCACGGCGCACCGTCAGGCGCTGGCCGTAGGCACGGTAGCGACCGTCGTTGAGCCACAGTTCGCCACGGGTGTCCATGTTGTCGCCGATGTGCACGTGACCTTGCAGATTGGCGGTCAGGCCGAACCCGGCGAAGCTCAGTTTGTCCTCGCCGACCACCACGTCGATGTCCATCTTCATGGCCATCGGTGGTTTGCCCTCTTCGGTCTGCGCGCCGACGATGATCGTGTCATCGCTGACTTTCACCGTCGATGGCGGCAGCTCGCGCACGGTGATTTCGCCTCGGGGCACCAGCACTTTGCCGGCGACCGCCAGTTCTTCGCCGGCCATGGAAATCTTCAGGTCCGGCGCCACTTCAAGCTTGGCGTAGGGTTCGACGGTCACCGGCAGTTGCGTACCCTTGAGCGCCAGATCCACCACCAGCGCCTGGCCCCATGCGACGTTGCCGCTGAGGCTGCCCTGCCCGGTCTTGCCGCTTTTCCAGCCGCCGTCCAGGCGCACCGATTCGCCAGCGATCACCGCTTGCAGTCGCAGATCCTGCAACTGCAACGGCAGTTCCGGGCCGGACACTTCACCGTCACTGAGTTGCACGGTGCCGTTGACCAGCGGCGCGAGCAGGCCGCCGGAAATCGTGCCGCTGCCGTTCAGGCGCCCGGTGAGTTTCTCGACCATCGGCACGAACGGCCGGGCCACCGACAGATCCAGCCCGCTGAGACGGAACGAGCCATTCAGCGGTTTGTTCTTCGGCAGCGGATTGATCTGTGCCTGCACCATCAATTCACCGAGCTTGCCACCGGCGAAATTGAGGTCAGTGTCAATGCGTTTGGGCGTGAGTTTGCTGGTCAGCTTGAGGGTCTGGTACGGGAAGTCGACCCACTGATCCTTTTCCTTCATGCGCAAAGTGCCACCGCTGGCATCGACGCTGATCTGGCCGTTCGGGCCGCTGGCCGGCAGGTCCAGTTGCAGGTCGGCATTGAGCTTGCCCTGCCAGGCGAAATCCTTCGGCAACCATTGCGCGAGGCTTTCGATCGGAAACTGCTTGAGGTGGTAACGCAGCTTCGGCTCCGGCATCAACCGCTGATCTTCGCCACACAGGCTGGCATTGCCGGACATCCAGCAATGGGCGCCGAAGTTGATCTTGCCGTCGGCCAGACGTTCGAGTTTCGCCGGGTTTTGCAGCTTCCAGTCCTGACCGCCGGCCTGGATATCGCCGCTGGCCAGACGCCCGCGCCAGTTGCCTTTGTCCAGGTTGCCGTCCAGCCCCAGCGCGAGTTTCAGCTTCGGCCCGAGCAGGTCGAGGTTGAGCTTCTGATTCTTGATATCGCCCTGAGCGCTGACGGTCAACACACCCAGGTTCGTGTCGCCAGCCTGGATGCCGCTACCCTTCAGATCGATTTTCGCCCGCTGCGCGCTGTCGAGGGTGGCATCGAGGTTGAGGCTTTGCAGGCGGTTGTCCTGGAACACCAATTGCGAGCCTTGCAGGTCGAGCTTGCCTTGCGGTGCTTTCAGCGTACCGGCGACATCGACTCGACCGTTGATCTGCCCGCGCAACTGCGGCCAGAGCTGGGCCAGACGCGGCAGCTTGATATCGATCTGCCCGGCAAGCTTCTGTTGCAGGCTGCCCTTGCCGTTGATGCTGTTGTCGCCGAGACGGATTTGCAGGGCATTCAGATTCCACTGCTCGCCGGCGCCGTCGGCCTTGGCTTGCAGGATCGCCGGCTGGCCGCGCAGTTTGCCTTTCAGATCGAGGTCGGCATTCAGGCTCAGGCGCTCGTTCTTCATTTCGCCTTTGCTCTTCAATGGGCCGGCCAGCGTGCCCGGCAATTCCGCGACCCAATACGCCGGGTTGAGCGCCGACAGTTCCAGCGCGGTGTCCCAGGCGATGCCATCGGCGAACTGCACGTTCACATGGCCTTCGGCCTTGCCCTGCCCGGCTTCGAGTTTCAGCTGTGGCAGGAAGATCTGCTTGAGATTGCCGCTGAACGGACTGCTCAGGGTGAACGCCCCCGCCGGCCCATCTGCAGCGGCGGCAAAGTTACCAATGTATTGACCGTCGGTGTAGGAGACTTCGCCGGTGAAGGTACGCAACGTGACCTGCGGCTCGTCGATTTCCGGATACAGCCGATGCCAGGGAAAATCCAGCCAGTTGATATTGGCCTGGGCGCTGAGGCCTTTGCTCCAGTCGACATTACCGGTGAGCTTGAGGCTTTGCTTGTCGCTGGCCGTCAGATCGAGGCCGGCGATCTGCGCGCCATTGGCGTCGACCTTGCCTTTGAGCAGCAACGCCATCGGACCTTTCTCGGCAGGCAGCGTCGCATTGCCGAGCAATTGGTAACCGTTTTTCAGGTCGCCTTCGCCGGTCAATACCAGTTGATTCAATTGCAGGGTGTCCGGCAGGTCGGCGCTCGGCTTGAACGCCTCCGAGGTGATCCGCACATTGGCCGGCAGGTTTTCCACCAGCGGTTGCAGCTCGCCGCTCAACTGGCCGTCGAGGTAGCCACGGCTGTCGGCGTGCAGGTTGAGGGTTTTCAGCAGGTCGCCGTCGATTTTCAGCGCCAGCGTCCACGGCTCGGGAGCCGGCGACGGCAAGGTCAGATCACCGGCGATGTTCAGCGGCCAGTTGCCGGTCGGTTGCAACAGACCGGACAGATTCAGGCTCAAGTCGTCACGCTGCAGTTTCACGCTGTCGATCTGCAGGCCTTTGGCGGTCCAGTGCGCCGCCAGTTGCAGGCCTTTGAGCTCTTCACTGCCGTTGAACAGCAGACTGCCGACCTGCACGTCGCCCAACTCGATGGCCACGGGCAATTGCAGATCAGGAAGTTTGATCGGACCGCTTTCGGTGACTTCTTCGCTCGGCGGAAATTGCAGGCTGACGGTATCTGCCTTGAGCTGTTCGATGCATAGCGTCATGCGCGTCAGGCACAGCGGCGACCATTCGAAGATCGGCTTGTCCAGTTCGACGCGGCTGGTGTCCTGCTGCCACAACAGGTGATCGGCGCTCCACTGCCCGCCGAGGCGACCCTGGAAATTGTCGACGCTCAAGCCCGGAACCAGTCCCAACACCCAACGGCTGCCGGCCTGCGTTCCGAGTACAACGGCAATGCTCAATACCATCAGCAGCACCAGCGACAACAGCGCCAGCGCCGACATTTTCAAACCACGCTTCACAGCTCAGGCCCCATGGAAAAGTGCAGCCGGATGCCGCCATCGTCGTCCAGCGCGTGGGCCAGGTCGAGGCGGATCGGCCCCACCGGCGAGACCCAGCGCACACCGATACCGACCCCGGTCTTGAGGTTCGGCAGTTCGAGTTTGTTGAAGGAGTTGCCCTGATCGACGAAGGTCGCCACGCGCCACTTCTCGGCAATCGAGTATTGGTATTCGACGCTGCCGGCCACCATGTAGCGCCCGCCGATGCGGTCGCCTTCGGAGTTCTCCGGGGACAGGCTCTGATAGTCGTAACCACGCACGCTCTGATCGCCACCGGCGAAGAAGCGCAGTGACGGCGGCACCGACTTGTAGCCGTTGGTGGCGCTCCCGCCGACCTGTACCCGGCCGAGCAAACGGTGCTTGTCGAACACGGTGGTCAAGCCTTTGACCAGCGCCGTGCCGTAAACCAGGTTGTTGTCCGAGCCGAGGCCTTCTTTCGCCACTTTGCTTTCGAAGGTCAGGCGATAGCCATTGTGCGGATCGATGCGGTTGTCGCTCTTGAGGTAGGAATAGCTGACGCCGGGCATCAGCAAGGTGCTCAGGCCGGAGTCGTCACCGAGCTGGTATTCCTCGCGCTGCCATTTCAAAGAGATCACCCGCTGCCAGCCGCTCGGCAGTTTGCTGTGCCATTCCGGGCCGAAGGTCAGCAGCTTGCTCAGGGTGTCGGAGCCGTCGATGTCCTCGTATTGATAACCGCCGGCCCAGCGCAGCTTGTCGGTCAGCGGCGGGTCGAGCGGGATGTCGTAAAACAGGCCGACGTTCTGCCGTGGCGCGGACAGTTCGGCCTCCCAGCCATAACTGTCGCCCTGCGGATTGACCCAGTGACGGGTCCAGTTGGCCTTGATTCGCGGGCCGACGTCGGTGGAATAACCAAGACCCAGGCCCATGGTGCGCGGCTTGCGGGTATCGAGTTTGACGTCCACCGGGATCACGTCGTTTTTTGCGGCGGTCGGCGCGGCGTCGACCCGCACGCCTTCGAAGTAACCGCTCGATTGCAGGTCGCGGTTGAGTTCGGCGATCAGCTCGGAATCATACGGCTCGCCGGCCTTGAACGGCACCATGCGTTGCAGCAGGTCTTCATCGAACGGTGTGTCGCCTTCAAAACTGACTTTGCCCAGCGCATAACGCGGGCCGCTTTCGTAGATCAGTTCGACGTCGGCGACCCCGGCGCGGGGATCGACCATCAATTTCTGACTGGTGAAACGACCGCTGAAGAAGCCATAGCGCGAAGCCTGGTTCTGAATCAGGCGTTTGGCGTCTTCGTAACGCCCATGGTTGAGCACCGCGCCGGGCTTGAGCACGTCGCTTTTCGGGACTCGAAAGGATTTGAGGGAGGCCGCCGGGCCGTCGATGCGCACGGTCACGTTACGCAGGCGGATCGGCTCGCCGGGATCGATGTTCAGCACCAGTCGCGGTTTTTCGCCGCCCTTGACGTCACTTTCGATCTGCGGCTGGTAATAGCCCAAGGCCTGGGCGGCCTTGCGCGCCTGTTCTTCGGCGCCGCGACTGAAGCGCTGCAAGGCTTCTTCGTCACGATCGCCGAGGCTGCCGATATAGCCTTCTATATTGGCTTTCAGTTCATCGTTGGACGGTTTGATCCGCACATCCAATTCACTTTGCGCCAGCGCCGCGCAGCTGGTTAACAGCATGAGCACGCCACTGGTAAATCTTCCTGGAAACTTCATAGGCGCGGATGCTATCACGGGCTTGGGAGCGTGATAGAAGAGGAAATTTCCGAAAAAGTTCGATGGTTATCCCGTTGCAGTTTGTAACACCTGCGGGTTGGCATGGAAAAACACGTGCTCGCGCACCGGGCCGACAGCGACTTCGCCGATTTCTTCGTAACCCTGACGCTTGTAGAACTCCAGATAACGCGGGTTGCCGGTGTCGAGGATCACGCCTTGAGAACTTTCGTCCACCGCGCACCAATTGTGCACCGCTTGCAACAATTGTTCGCCGAAATGCTTGCCCTGAAATTGTGGGTGCACACCGAGCAGCGGCAGCATGTGCACCGAGTCGGTCGGCACGCAGGCTTCGACAGCGGCGTGGTATTCCAGATAACGGCGGGTGCAGCGAAAACCGGTGCTCAGCACCATGCGCAAACGCCAGGCCCAACTCTCGGTGACGCCCAGACGCCGTTGCGGCGGCGCGATCAGGGCGATGCCGATCAAGCGGTCGTTGACCAACAGGCCGATGGCCGGCAGATCTTGCAGGAAATGCTGTTTGACCAGTTCCCGCACCGTCGCGCGCACCCGCTGCTCGTAACCCGGACGTTCGGCCTCGAACAGATAAGCGAAAGTCGGCTCGTGGCGATACGCCTGATAAAGAAGGGATCGCGCTTCCCGGGAATAGCCGCGGTCGAGCATGTGGATGTCGGCGATGGCAGTTTGGGTTTCAGGCATGACGGTGATTCTCCCTGGACAGGACTCGACAGGCCCCGTTCTTGTTATACGAGCCTTGGGCTGAAGGGATCGTTCCCACACCCGAAAGACATTAGCAGCGCATATGGACTACCGCCACGCTGGCCCAGATCCTACATGTCAGCTAGCATCGCCCTTTTGCCAGGACTGCCGACCATGAAGATCGTTTCCTTCAACATCAACGGACTGCGGGCCCGTCCGCATCAGCTGGCGGCGCTGATCGAAAAGCATCAGCCGGACGTCATCGGCCTGCAGGAAACCAAGGTCCACGACGACCAGTTTCCGCTGGAAGAAGTGCGGGCCCTGGGTTATCACGTGTATTTCCACGGCCAGAAAAGCCATTACGGCGTTGCCCTGCTCTCGCGCCAGGAACCGATCGCCGTGCACAAAGGCTTCGCCACCGATGAAGAAGACGCGCAGCGACGCTTTATCTGGGGCACATTCGCCGACGCCAAAGGCGTGCCGGTAACGATCATGAACGGCTATTTCCCACAGGGCGAAAGCCGCGACCATCCAACCAAGTTCCCGGCCAAGCAGCGCTTCTACAGCGATTTGCAGGCGTTGCTGGAAAGCCAGTTCCACAATGAACAACCGCTGGTGGTGATGGGCGACGTCAACATCTCGCCGGAAGACAGCGACATCGGCATCGGCCCGGACAACATGAAGCGCTGGCTGAAAACCGGCAAATGCAGTTTCCTGCCGGAAGAGCGCGAGTGGATGGCCCGCCTGAAAAACTGGGGCCTGACCGACAGCTTCCGTCACCTTAACCCGGACGTGACCGACATGTTCAGCTGGTTCGACTACCGCAGCCGTGGCTTTGAAGACGAGCCGAAGCGTGGTCTGCGCATCGATGTGATTCTGGCGTCCCACGGCTTGCTGCCACGGGTGAAAGCCGCCGGTGTCGACTATGAACTGCGCGCAATGGAAAAGCCTTCGGACCATGCGCCGATCTGGCTTGAATTGAGCTGAGATCCTGTGGGAGCGAGCTTGCTCGCGATAGCAGAGTGTCAGGCTGCAAAAGCTTGACTGGCACACCGCAATCGCGAGCAAGCTCGCTCCCACATTGATTCAGCTGTAATGTTTTGGTCATGCGCCTGACTTAATCTCCCCGGCAATCCCCTTGGCTGCATTCGGTGCCGGCATGACCCTGCGTGCTCTGTTCGTCTTACTCCTCAGCGCCTGGCTGCAGGTTGCGGTTGCGGCGTTGCCCATTCCCGAGAACGGCCCGGTATTGCGCATCCAGGGTTCCAACACCATTGGCGCGGCGCTCGGCCCGGCGTTGGTGGAAGGCCTGCTGCAAGACCAGGGACTGCTGAAAGTCCACAGCGAAACGCCGGACACCGCCAACGAACAGCGAGTCGTCGGCTTGACGGCCCAAGGCCAAAGGGTCGTCGTGGAGATCGCCGCCCACGGCTCGAGCACCGGTTTCACTGCACTCAAGAACGCCAGCGCCGATCTGGCCGCCTCGTCACGCCCGATCAAGGACAGCGAACTGCTGAACCTGCAAGCCCGGGGCGATCTGAAAAGCCCTGACGCCGAGCAGGTCATCGCCATCGACGGCCTGGCGATCATCCTTCACCCCGCCAACCCGCTGAATCAATTGAACACTGAACAACTGGCGCGGATCTTCAGCGGCGAGGCGAAGACGTGGGACGACGTCGGCGGCAAGGGTGGGACGATTCATCTGTATGCGCGGGATGATCAGTCCGGTACCTACGACACGTTCAAGGAATTGGTTCTCAGCCGTCGTGGGAAATCCCTGAGCAATGCCGCGAAACGGTTTGAATCCAGCGAGCAGTTGTCCGACGCCGTGAGTGCAGATCCGCAGGCCATCGGTTTCATCGGCCTGCCCTATGTGCGTCAGGCCAAGGCCGTGGCGATTGTCGACGGGCAATCCCAGGCGATGCTGCCACTCGCCAGCCTGATCGCCACTGAAGACTATCCGCTGTCGCGGCGGCTGTTCTTCTATCTGCCACCCGACAGCAACAATCCCTGGGCCAAGGCCTTGGTGGAGTTTGCGCAGAGTCGTCGGGGTCAGGCAATTGTCGCGGCCAACGGTTTTATCGCCCAGACCGTGCAGGCCATCGCCGTCACGCCGAATGCGCTGATGCCCGAGGGTTATCAATCCCTCAGCCGCCACGCCCAGCGTCTGACGGTGAACTTCCGCTTCGAAGAAGGCAGCGCCAGCCTCGACAACAAGGCCCGCCAGGATCTGGCCCGGGTGTTCGACTATATAAAGCACCACGACAAGACTGACCGTGCGGTAACACTGGTGGGATTCGGCGACGCCAAGGACGACCCGGCACGGGCGGATTTGCTGTCGAAGCTGCGGGCGATGGCGGTACGCCGGGAGCTGGTGAAAAACGGCGTGGTACTGCGCGAAGTGCGCGGGTTTGGCGCGCTGATGCCGGTGGCGACCAACAGCGGGGATGAAGGCCGGATCAAGAATCGGCGGGTTGAGGTGTGGGTTTACTGAGCGTCGAACCACTGATCGTTCCCCCGCTCTGCGTGGTAACGATCAGGGCTGACGCGGAATGTCTGTAATCAGCGCTCGCTACGCAGCATTTCCTTCGGCACATACTTGCCGATCTCGAACTTGCCGATTGCCGCGCGGTGCACCTCGTCCGGGCCGTCGGCCAGGCGCAGGGTGCGTTGCATGGCGTACATGTAGGCCAGCGGGAAATCGTTCGAGACCCCTGCCCCGCCATGAATCTGGATCGCCCGGTCGATCACCCGCAACGCGACGTTCGGCGCAACGACCTTGATTTGCGCGATTTCGCTCTTGGCGACCTTGTTACCCACGGTGTCCATCATGTACGCCGCTTTCAGGGTCAGCAGACGCGCCATGTCGATTTCCATCCGCGAGTCGGCGATCTTGTCGACGTTACCGCCCAGACGCGCCAGCGGTTTGCCGAATGCAGTCCGGCTTACCGAACGTTTGCACATCAGTTCCAGTGCACGCTCGGCCATGCCGATCGAACGCATGCAGTGGTGAATTCGGCCCGGGCCAAGGCGACCCTGAGCAATTTCGAAGCCGCGTCCTTCACCGAGCAGGACGTTTTCGTACGGCACCCGCACGTTGTCGAACAGCACTTCGGCGTGGCCGTGAGGTGCGTCGTCGTAACCGAACACCGGCAGCGGACGGATGATCTTCACGCCGGGGGTGTCGACCGGCACCAGGATCATCGAGTGCTGGGCGTGGCGCGGCGCATCGGGGTTGCTCAGGCCCATGAAGATCAGGATTTTGCAGCGCGGATCGCAGGCGCCGGAGGTCCACCATTTCTTGCCGTTGATCACCCACTCGTCGCCATCGCGCACGGCACGGGCGGCCATGTTGGTGGCGTCGGAGGACGCGACGTCGGGCTCGGTCATGGCGAACGCCGAGCGGATTTCGCCGCGCAGCAGCGGTTCGAGCCAGCGTTGCTTCTGTTCTTCGTTGGCGTAACGCACCAGCACTTCCATGTTGCCGGTGTCCGGCGCCGAGCAGTTGAACGGCTCGGGACCGAGCAGCGAACGACCCATGATTTCCGCCAATGGCGCGTATTCGAGGTTGGTCAGGCCGGCGCCGAGTTCCGACTCAGGCAGAAACAAATTCCACAGCCCTTCGGCTTTTGCCTTGGCCTTGAGTTCTTCCATGATCGCCGTCGGCTGCCAGCGATCGCCTTCGGCGACCTGGCGCTCGAACACGGCTTCGGCCGGGTAAACGTAAGTGTCCATGAACGCGGTCACGCGCTCACGCAGTTCTTGCACCTTGGGCGAATAAGCGAAATCCATGAGCAATTACCTTTTTTCGGCAGGTTGTTTAAGTCATGCAATCGATGCTAGAACAGCGTTGATAATTTACCTAGCCTATTCTCGGCGTGTATAAACATTCATCACCGATATATGATTGGTTGATTTTCCTGGCCGCCCTGACCCGTGCCATCCATCTATAACAAGCACCTATAAAAAGAGAGCCGCGTAATGAATCTGAGCAAGGTCGACCTCAACCTTTTCATCGTCTTCGACGCGATCTACACCGAAGCCAACCTGACCCGCGCCGGGCAGATTGTCGGCATTACCCAGCCAGCGGTGTCCAACGCATTGGCGCGGTTGCGCGAAACCTTCAACGACCCGCTCTTCGTGCGCACCGCTCAGGGCATGGTGCCGACGCCCATGGCGCAAAACATCATCGGCCCGGTGCGCAACGCACTGTCGCTGCTGCGGGTGTCAGTTCAGGAAAGTCGGATTTTCAACCCCTCGCAAGCGGTCAAGACCTACCGCATCAGCATGACTGACCTGACCGAAGCGGTGATTCTGCCGCCGCTGTTCCAGCGCCTGCGTCGTCTGGCGCCGACGGTGATCATCGAAAGCTTCTTGTCCAAACGCCGGGAAACCACCAAGGAACTGGCCGCCGGGCGTCTCGACTTTGCCGTGGATGCGCCGCTCAACACCGACCCGCAGGTACGCCACGTCAAGCTGATGGAAGACCGTTACGTCTGCGCGATGCGCAAAGGCCACCCGCTGGCGACCAAGGAAAAATTCACCCTCGACGATTACCTGTCGCTGACCCACATTCATATTTCCAGCCGTCGCAGTGGCCTGGGTCATGTCGATCTGGCACTGGGCAAGATGGGCATTCAGCGCAAGATTGCCCTGCGCTCGCAGCATTACCTGATGGCTTCCCAGGTGTTGCAGCAGACCGACATGGTGATGACCGTGCCGGAGCGTTTCGCCCGCCGCCATGACCTGCATGCGTTCAATCTGCCGGTCAACGATGTGCCGCCGGTGGAAACCCATTTGTACTGGCATGAAAGCACCGATCAGGATCCGGCCAACCGCTGGATGCGCGAGCAGATGATCGAGTTGTGCCAGCAAGTGACGGCGCATGAGAAGAAGCTCGACAAGCTGCAGGCGCCCGCTACTTGACGTAAACGTCAACCTGCCATTAGCTTAGCGCCAAGCCCCTTCTTCGAGCGCTTTCATGAGCAGCCAGACCTACAGCATTTCCGACCTCGCCCGCGAGCTGGACATCACCACCCGGGCGATCCGCTTCTATGAAGAACAAGGCCTGCTCAGCCCTGAGCGCCGAGGCCAGGAACGCATCTACTCGCCGCGCGACAAGGTCAGCCTGAAGCTGATCCTGCGGGGCAAGCGCATCGGTTTTTCCCTGGCCGAGTGCCGCGAACTGATCGAGCTCTACGACCCGTCCAGCGGCAACACCAAACAACTCAACAGCATGCTGGCGAAAATCAGCGAACGCCGGGAACAGCTCGAGCAGCAATTGCTGGACATCGAACAGATGAAGCTGGAACTCGACACCGCCGAAGAACGCTGCGTGCAGGCGCTGGAGCAGACGCTCAAGAGTCAGCAATCAGTTCAGTAATCCAAATAAATCCCAATGTGGGAGCGGGCTTGCTCGCGATGAGGCCGGAACATCCAGTATTGATGTTGACTGACCCACCGCCATCGCGAGCAGGCTCGCTCCCACAGGGTTCTCGATACAGTCAGATAATGAGCAGGTTCAGCCCATGTCCCTCCCCTCCAAAGTACGCCTGATCGAAGTCGGCCCCCGTGACGGCCTGCAGAACGAAGCCCAGCCCATCAGCGTCGCCGACAAGGTGCAACTGGTCGACGCGCTGAGCGCCGCCGGCCTCGGTTATATCGAAGTCGGCAGTTTCGTTTCGCCCAAGTGGGTGCCGCAGATGGCCGGCTCCGCCGAGGTGTTCGCGCAGATCCGGCGCAAGGCCGGCGTGACCTACGGCGCACTGGCGCCGAACCTGCGTGGTTTTGAAGATGCGCTGGCGGCGGGGGTCAAGGAAGTCGCGGTATTCGCTGCAGCGTCCGAAGCGTTCTCGCAACGCAACATCAATTGCTCGATCAGCGAAAGTCTGGCGCGGTTCGCGCCGATCATGGAATCGGCGAAACAACACGGCGTTACCGTGCGCGGTTACGTGTCTTGCGTGCTCGGCTGCCCTTACGAAGGCGAGATCGCCCCGGAACAAGTGGCCATGGTGGCCCGCGAGCTGTACGCGATGGGCTGCTACGAAGTGTCGCTGGGTGACACCATCGGCACCGGCACCGCGGGCGCCACCCGCCGTCTGTTCGAAGTGGTCTCGAAACAGGTGCCGCGAGAGAAACTCGCCGGCCACTTCCACGATACCTACGGCCAGGCCATGGCCAATATCTACGCCAGTCTGCTGGAAGGCATCGCGGTGTTCGACAGCTCGATCGCCGGCCTCGGCGGCTGCCCGTACGCCAAGGGCGCCAGCGGCAACGTTGCCACCGAAGACGTGGTGTACCTGCTCAACGGCCTGGGCATCGAGACCGGTATCGACCTCGACGCCTTGATTGCCGCCGGCCAACAGATCAGTGCAGTGCTGGGTCGCCCGACCGGTTCGCGCGTAGCCAAGGCCCGTAGCGCACAGTGAGGGCGAAGGTGTTACCGCTGCGTCCGAAACGTGGGCATAGGCGAGTAACACGGAAACAAATTGTCTGGTTTTGCCTGAATGAGAAATCTTTCAAAAAATTCAAACCCTTGATTTACAAGGGTTTTTAAAAGTTGGCACGGCTTCTGCTATCTCTATGGCATAACAAGAATAAAAAGCAGCAAACCAATAAAAATAAGACGTACCGACTCTGACATAACAAAAACAACACGGCAGAGACGCAGCTAACAGATTTTTTTGGAGAAGGTGTGCTTTTCAGGGTGTTCCTCGGAATGACCCGCAACCGGGCAGAGAACAATAAAACTACCTTCAGGTAGCTCCCGAATCGGTTGGATCGCTTGGCGAGAAAGCAGATCAGCGCTCAAAAAAATACGTTTGCTCTTGACCCCGGATGGGGGTCGCCAAAAACAGCGGTAAAGGGCCACGGTTGCCAAAAACAACAACAGACCGCCCCTCAATAATAAAAAAGAGCACGCGACGACAAAATTAAAGGGGAGCTTCGGCTCCCCTTTGTGCTTTCCACGATTCCTGTTTTCACCGCCGCCCCCTTGTGGGAGCGGGCTTGCTCGCTCCCACATTCGATCTTCGTCAGGCCTGCTTTTCTCGCAACTCCTCGATACTGATCTCACGCATCCGGAATTTCTGGATCTTGCCTGTTACCGTCATCGGAAACTCCTCCACAAACTTGAAGTAACGCGGCGTCTTGAAGTGGGCGATGCGTTCCTTGCACCACGCTTGCAGCTCTTGTTCGGTGGCGCTGTGGCCGGGATGGAATTTGATCCAGGCGACGATTTCCTCACCGTAACGCGAGCAGGGAATGCCGATCACCTGCACGTCTGCCACCGCCGGGTGAGTGAAGAAGAACTCTTCCAGTTCGCGCGGGTAAATGTTCTCGCCGCCACGGATGATCATGTCCTTGTTGCGCCCGGCGATGCACACGTAACCCTCGTCGTTCATGCTTGCCAGATCACCGGTGTGCATCCAGCCCGCCGCGTCGATGGCTTCGGCAGTCGCCTGCGGATTGTTCCAGTAGCCGAGCATCACGCTGTAGCCACGGGTGCACAGTTCGCCGATGGTGCCGCGTGGTACCGGGTTGCCGGCCTCGTCGATGATTTTGCTTTCGAGTTGCGGCTGGGTGCGGCCGACGGTGGTGACGCGCAGTTCCAGTTCGTCGGATGGTCCGGTCTGCAGGGAGACGGGGCTGGTTTCGGTCATGCCGTAGGCGATCTGCACTTCACTCATGTGCATTTCGCTGATGACCCGGCGCATCACCTCGATCGGGCACGTGGCGCCGGCCATGATTCCGGTGCGCAGGGTCGACAGGTCGAACTCGGCGCGTTGCGGCTGATCGAGCATGGCGATGAACATGGTGGGTACGCCGTACAGCGCGGTGGCTTTTTCTTCGGCGACGGTGCTCAGGGTCAGCAGCGGATCGAAGGCGTCGTTGGGATAAATCATGGTGCTGCCGTGGGTGATGCAGCCGAGGTTGCCCATGACCATGCCGAAGCAGTGATACAGCGGCACCGGGATCACCAGGCGATCAACAGCGGTCAGGCCAAGGCTTTCGCCGACCATGTAACCGTTGTTGAGGATGTTGTAGTGACTGAGGGTCGCGCCCTTGGGGAAACCGGTGGTGCCAGAGGTGTACTGAATATTGACGGGCTGATCGAAGTGCAGGCTGTCGCTGCGTTCACGCAATTGTTGCGCAGTGACACTGGCGGCCAGATCTGCCAGTTGCGACCACGGGAGAAAACTCGAAGGCGGCTGTGGATCGAGGCTGATCAGACCGCGCAGTTCCGGCAGCCGCTCACTGTGCAGCTCGCCGATGGATTGCTCGGCCAGTTCCGGCAGCAAGCCTTGCAACATGCCGTGATAGTTGGAGCTCTTGAACGCCCCGGCGCAGATCAGCCATTGGCAACCGGATTGCTTGAGCACGTATTCGAGTTCAGAGCTGCGGTAGGCCGGGTTGATGTTGACCAGGATCACACCGAGCTTCGCGGTGGCGAACTGTGTGATGCACCACTGCGCGCAGTTCGGCGCCCAGATGCCGAGCCGGTCACCGGCTTGCAAACCCAACGCCAGCAGGGCTCTGGCGTGAACATCCACCGCGTCGGCCAGTTGCCGCCAGGTGTAACGCAGCTGCTGATGGCGCACCACCAGCGCCTCGCCGTCCGGGTACTGCGCGACGGTCTCGTCGAACTTCTGCCCGATGGTCATCGCCAGCAAGGCTTTATCCTGGGAACCGCGGGTGTAGCTGCGCTGCGGGTTTGCACTGGGTTGATCCATGACGACCCCTATTGTCTTTATTAGTGGGTGTTGGAACGGAGCTACGGCAGCTCCGACCATTCAGAACTGGCTCTACTCTCGCTCAAGTTGACGTTAACGTAAAGGGTGATTGACAGCCATTCGTCACAGGCTTACGTTAACGTAAAGGTGAGAACTGAAACGCCCTTCTCCCCACCCTACAAAAAAGCCAAAAGGTGACCCATGAGCTACCCATCCCTGAACTTTGCCCTCGGTGAAACCATCGACATGCTGCGCGATCAGGTTCAGTCCTTCGTCGCCAACGAGATCGCGCCGCGTGCCGCGCAGATCGACAGCGACAACCTGTTCCCGGCCGATTTGTGGCGCAAGTTCGGTGACATGGGCCTGCTCGGCATCACCGTGCCGGAAGAATACGGCGGCGCTGGCCTGGGTTACCTGGCGCACGTCGTTGCGATGGAAGAAATCAGCCGTGGCTCGGCTTCGGTGGCGTTGTCCTACGGCGCCCACTCCAATCTCTGCGTCAACCAGATCAACCGCAACGGCAACCACGAACAGAAAGCCAAATACCTGCCAAAACTGATCAGCGGCGAACACGTCGGCGCACTCGCCATGAGCGAGCCAAACGCCGGTTCCGACGTGGTTTCGATGAAACTGCGCGCAGATAAACGCGGCGACCGTTTCGTGCTCAACGGCAGCAAGACCTGGATCACCAACGGCCCCGACGCCAACACCTACGTGATCTACGCCAAGACCGACCTGGAAAAGGGCCCGCACGGCATCACCGCCTTCATCGTCGAACGCGACTGGAAAGGCTTCAGCCGCAGCAACAAGTTCGACAAGCTCGGCATGCGCGGCTCCAACACTTGCGAGCTGTTTTTCGACGACGTCGAAGTGCCTGAAGAAAACATCCTCGGCGTACTCAACGGCGGCGTAAAAGTGCTGATGAGCGGCCTCGATTACGAGCGCGTCGTGCTGTCCGGTGGCCCGACCGGGATCATGCAGTCGTGCATGGACCTGATCGTGCCGTACATCCATGACCGCAAGCAGTTCGGCCAGAGCATCGGCGAATTCCAGCTGATCCAGGGCAAAGTCGCCGACATGTACACCCAGCTGAACGCCAGCCGCGCCTATCTCTACGCTGTGGCTCAGGCCTGCGAGCGCAACGAAACCACACGCAAGGACGCCGCTGGCGTGATCCTCTACACCGCCGAACGCGCCACGCAAATGGCCCTCGACGCGATCCAGATTCTCGGTGGTAACGGTTACATCAACGAATTCCCGGCCGGCCGCCTGCTGCGTGACGCCAAGCTGTACGAAATCGGCGCCGGTACCAGTGAGATCCGTCGCATGCTGATCGGTCGCGAACTGTTCAACGAAACCCGCTAAACGGAGCTGTCCATGGCCATCCTGCATACCCAGCTCAACCCTCGTTCAGCGGAGTTCGCCGCCAACAGCGCGGCGATGCTCGAACAGGTCGACGCCCTGCACACTCTGCTCGCTCAAGTGGCTCAGGGCGGCGGCGCGAAAGCTCAGGAACGTCACACCTCGCGCGGCAAGCTGCTGCCCCGTGAGCGGATCAACCGCTTGCTCGATCCGGGCTCGCCGTTTCTGGAAATCAGCCAGTTGGCCGCCCACGCCGTTTATGGCGAAGACGTGCCAGCCGCTGGCGTGATTGCCGGGATCGGTCGTGTGGAAGGCGTCGAATGCATGATTGTCGCCAACGACGCGACGGTGAAAGGTGGCTCGTACTACCCGCTGACCGTGAAGAAACACCTGCGCGCCCAGACCATCGCCCAGCAAAACCGCCTGCCGTGCATTTATCTGGTGGATTCGGGTGGCGCCAACCTGCCGCGTCAGGACGAAGTGTTCCCGGATCGCGAACACTTCGGGCGGATCTTCTTCAACCAGGCCAACATGAGCGCCATGGGCATTCCGCAGATTGCCGTGGTCATGGGTTCCTGCACCGCCGGCGGCGCTTATGTACCGGCGATGGCCGACGAAGCGATCATGGTGCGCAATCAGGCGACGATTTTCCTCGCCGGCCCGCCCTTGGTGAAAGCCGCGACCGGTGAAGTGGTCAGCGCCGAAGACCTCGGCGGGGCCGACGTGCACTGCAAGACGTCCGGGGTCGCCGACCATTACGCGGAAAGCGATGAGCACGCCCTCGCCCTCGCCCGGCGCAGCGTCGCCAACCTCAACTGGCGCAAGCTCGGCGAAGTGCAGCAGCGCACGCCGATTGCGCCGCTGTACGCCAGCGATGAGTTGTACGGGGTGGTTTCGGCGGACGCCAAGCAGCCGTTCGATGTGCGCGAAGTGATCGCGCGACTGGTCGACGGCTCGGTGTTCGATGAATTCAAAGCCTTGTTCGGCACCACGCTGGTGTGCGGTTTCGCCCACCTGCACGGCTACCCGATCGCGATCCTCGCCAACAACGGCATCCTGTTCGCCGAAGCCGCGCAAAAAGGCGCGCACTTCATTGAACTGGCCTGCCAACGCGGCATTCCGTTGCTGTTCCTGCAGAACATTACTGGCTTCATGGTCGGTCAGAAATACGAGGCCGGCGGCATCGCCAAGCACGGCGCCAAACTGGTGACCGCCGTGGCATGCGCCAAGGTGCCGAAATTCACCGTCATCATCGGCGGCAGCTTCGGTGCCGGTAACTACGGCATGTGCGGGCGGGCCTATGATCCGCGTTTCCTGTGGATGTGGCCGAACGCGCGGATCGGCGTGATGGGCGCCGAACAGGCGGCCGGCGTGCTGGTTCAGGTCAAGCGCGAGCAGGCCGAACGCAGCGGTCAGGCGTTCAGTGCCGAGCAGGAAAACGAGATCAAGCAGCCGATTCTCGACCAATACGAAGAGCAGGGTCACCCCTACTATTCCAGCGCGCGGCTGTGGGACGACGGCGTCATCGACCCGGCGCAGACCCGCGATGTGCTGGCCCTGGCCTTGTCCGCGTCGTTGAACGCGCCTATCGAACCGAGCCGCTTCGGCGTGTTCCGGATGTGATCGGGAGAACCTCATGAGCGACTTCAACACCCTCGAATTGCACAGCGATCCACGGGGTTTCGCGACCCTGTGGCTGAGCCGCGAAGAAAAGAACAACGCGTTCAACGCCGAGATGATTCGCGAACTGATCCTGGCGCTGGACAAGGTCGCCAGCGACGCCAGCCTGCGCTTTCTGCTGGTACGCGGACGCGGCAAACATTTCAGCGCTGGTGCCGATCTGGCCTGGATGCAGCAATCGGCCGAACTCGATTACCACACCAACCTCGACGACGCCCGGGAACTGGCGGAGCTGATGTACAACCTCGCCAAACTGAAAATCCCGACCGTGGCTGTGGTGCAAGGCGCGGCGTTCGGCGGCGCGCTGGGTCTGATCAGTTGCTGCGACATGGCGATTGGCGCCGATGACGCGCAGTTCTGCCTGTCGGAAGTGCGCATCGGTCTTGCGCCAGCGGTGATCAGCCCGTTCGTGGTGCAAGCCATCGGCGAACGCGCGGCGCGGCGTTATGCGCTGACGGCCGAACGTTTCGGCGGGCAACGGGCGCGGGAAATCGGTTTGTTGTCCGAGAGCTATCCAGCGAATGAGTTTGAACAGAACGTCGAGCAATGGATCGACAACCTGCTGCTCAACAGCCCCGCCGCCATGCGCGCCAGCAAGGATTTGCTGCGTGAAGTCGGCAACGGCGCGCTGACTCCGGCCCTGCGCCGCTACACCGAAAACGCCATCGCCCGCATCCGCGTCAGCCCAGAGGGACAGGAAGGTCTGCGGGCCTTTTTGCAGAAACGTCCACCGAGCTGGCAAGCCGCAACCACCACCAAGGAGCCGCGTTGATGAGCGCACCTGTTCTCACCACCCTGCTGGTGGCCAACCGTGGCGAAATCGCTTGCCGGGTCATGCGCACCGCCAAGTCGCTGGGCCTGACCACCGTTGCCGTGCACAGCGCCACCGACCGGGAAGCGCGGCACAGCCGTGAAGCGGACATCCGTGTTGATCTGGGCGGCAGCAAAGCGGCCGACAGTTACCTGCAAATCGACAAACTGATCGCGGCGGCAAAGGCCAGCGGCGCTCAGGCGATTCATCCGGGTTACGGCTTTCTTTCAGAAAACGCCGGGTTTGCCCGCGCCATTGAAGCGGCCGGCCTGATCTTCCTCGGCCCGCCCGCCTCGGCCATCGACGCGATGGGCAGCAAATCCGCCGCAAAAGCGTTGATGGAAACCGCCGGCGTGCCGCTGGTGCCGGGTTATCACGGCGAAGCCCAGGATCTGGACACTTTCCGCGACGCGTGCGAACGCATCGGCTACCCGGTGCTGCTCAAGGCCACGGCCGGCGGTGGCGGCAAGGGCATGAAGGTCGTTGAAGACGTCAGCCAACTGGCTGAAGCGCTGGCCTCGGCTCAGCGTGAAGCGCAGTCGTCGTTCGGCGACTCGCGGATGCTGGTGGAGAAATACCTGCTCAAGCCGCGTCACGTGGAAATCCAGGTGTTTGCCGATCAGCATGGCAATTGCCTGTACCTGAACGAGCGCGACTGCTCGATTCAGCGTCGGCACCAGAAAGTCGTCGAAGAAGCGCCGGCTCCAGGCCTGAGTCCAGAACTTCGTCGGGCCATGGGCGAAGCCGCTGTGCGTTCAGCGCAAGCCATCGGTTACGTCGGCGCCGGCACCGTGGAGTTTTTGCTGGACGCTCGCGGCGAATTCTTTTTCATGGAAATGAACACGCGCTTGCAGGTCGAGCACCCGGTCACCGAAGCCATCACCGGGCTCGATCTGGTGGCCTGGCAAATTCGCGTCGCCCGTGGCGAAGCGTTGCCGATCACTCAGGATCAAGTGCCGCTGAACGGGCATGCGATTGAGGTTCGGTTGTACGCGGAAGATCCGTCGAATGATTTTCTGCCGGCGACCGGGCGTCTGGATCTGTATCGCGAATCCACCGCTGGGCCGGGGCGCCGTGTGGACAGCGGCGTTGAGGAAGGCGATGAGGTTTCGCCCTTCTATGACCCGATGCTCGGCAAGCTGATCGCCTGGGGCGAGGATCGTGAGCAGGCGCGCTTGCGACTGCTGAGCATGCTCGATGAGTTTGCGATTGGCGGGTTGAAAACCAACATCAACTTCCTGCGACGGATCATCGGTCATCCGGCGTTTGCGGCGGCGGAGCTGGATACCGGGTTCATTCCGCGCTATCAGGAACAGTTGCTGCCAGCGCCCGCTGCGCTGAGTGATGAGTTCTGGGATGCGGCGGCGCAGGCTTTTGCGCAGAGTTTGCCGGGGATGGCTCGGGCAGATGATCCGGCTTCGCCTTGGGCGCTTCACAGCGGTTTGCGCACCGGTTTGCCTCGCGAAATCACTCTGCATTTGAGCTGCGAGGGGCAGGATCGAGCGCTGACGCTCGGTGCCGGCGGCAAAGCAAAACTGATCGGCGAGCAATTGGTGGTCGAGCACGATGGACTGCGTCGACAGCTGCGGGCGATTCGTCGTGGAGAAGTTCTGTATCTGCAATGGGACGGCGAGCTGCGACGCGTTGAAACGTACGACCCGATCAGCGCTGTCGAAGCCAGTCACAGCCATCAGGGCGGTCTGACCGCGCCGATGAACGGCAGCATTGTGCGGGTGCTTGTGGAGGCCGGGCAATCGGTTGAAGCCGGTGCGCAATTGGTGGTGCTTGAGGCGATGAAGATGGAGCACAGCATTCGCGCGCCCCACGCCGGTGTGATCAAGTCACTGTATTGCCAGGAAGGTGAAATGGTCAGCGAAGGCAGTGCACTGGTCGAGCTGGAAGAAGCTTGAAAGGTGGATCGATCCTGCGCCTGGCGAGGATCGATCTGACTAGTATTTGGCGGTTGCCTGAACCACGACACCGATGATTCGGCACTCGTCGGTCAACAAGGCTTTCGGCCAGGTCGGATTGAGCGGCACCAGGTAACGCTGGCCGCCCTCTTCGATCAGTTTGCGGAAAATCGCCTCGTCGCTGTCCGGCCACTGGGCGATTACCAATTTCCCGGGCTCGGCTTCCAGTGCCGGATCCACCAGAATCATCATTCCCTCGCCGATGCTCTGCCCGGTGGGCGCCGTCATCGCGTTACCCGTCACCGTGAGCCAGAACGCCGGGCCGCGGGCGTGGTAATCCGTCAGTACGAAACGTCGCTTGTCCTTGGCACTCGAATACGCTGGCTGGCTCTCACGGGCCTCGACCGGCGAATTCCACTCGCTGACCGGATAGCGAAAGTAAGGGTTGTACTTCTGCGCAAGGGGCATTTCGTCGTCCGCATCGACCTGCGGTTCACGAATCACCACCGCGACCTCGAGATACTCCATGCCCAGCGCTTTCAGCACGCGGTTCATCTGCGTGATGCCGGGCTCGCGGCGCTTGTTCAGCCAATGGCCGATACCGCCCTGAGACATGCCGACGCGCTCGCCGAGTTCGACTTGAGTGACGTTGAGTTCACTCATTTTGGCCTTGACCAACTCAATCCATTTATCCATGTGCGGCACCATACGTGGACGCCTGCGGCCGGCAAAACACATATTGTAGTATTTAAATTCTGGTCACAAATACTGATAGTACTATTCTTGAGTCACGGATTTGAATCGACCAAGGAGTGACCTTTCACCATGACCATCACCAGCAAAGACTTGCCCGATCTGCAAATGGACACCACCTTCACCTCCCCGCAAGGGTGCGCCGCTGCGCAACGGGCGTTGGACTATTACTTGAAACCAGCTGTGTCAGAACCGGAAGTGGATGAGCGTTTTTTCGGTGTGAACAGCAACCTGAGTGGCGAAGAATCCCTGGTCCACGCTTCCGATCTGCTGCGATGTGCAGCGGCTACCGCGTTCAAGGCGGCGGACGGCTTGCAGGGCGTGAGTCGGGATCTGGCTTTTTCAGTCGTGCACATGGTGGACATGGCGCGGGCGATGGTTGATCACTCGCTCGATGGCGCGGTTCGCTGAAGACGGGAGTTCGGACGGAAGGAAAAGAATTTTCCAATCGCGCAGATAAAAACATTTGACTTGCAAATGATAATGATTACTATTGCAAGCAACTGGTCGCGAGATCAGTCGATGGACCAGAGACCTTAGGTCGGTCTTCTGGACTATCTCCTCATCAGGCTAATCACGGTTTTTGACCCGGCTTTTTGCCGGGTCTTTTTTTGCCAGTTTTCTGGCTTATGGCTTCAGGCTAATGAAGTCTTTGGGTGCTGCAAATTCGATGGCGCGGATAATATCAAAAGAATATTGCTTGGCAAGCGGACCCCGGCCACATTGGGGCTAAGTAATGCCAATCAGCACTTGAGAATCAATCGCACAGTCACTAAGCTGCATCCGCGTCATGGAGGACGCCCCCCGCCACACCCCGCAATTTCCCTCGGTTTCACCCCTGTCTTGCGTGTAAAGTAGCCGCCATAAAAATCATATTCAGGAACCGATTATGACCGTGGCCAAATCCTCGTTCGACATCAGCGCAAACTTCGACAGCGGCAACATCCAAGTCATCGACATCAGCAATCCGCTCAACCCGGTTCTGGCAATTCGGCCAGATACCCGCAGCGCCCATTTCCAGTGGTTCCACTTCAAGGCCAGCGGCCTGCACGTCCATCAGGAGCACTGGTTTCGTCTGGTCAACGCCAGCCAGTCTTCCTACAACAAAGCCTGGACCGGCTATCAGGCGGTCGCTTCCTACGACCACGTCAACTGGTTCCGTATTCCTACCCAATTCGAAGGCGACAGCCTGCGCTTCTGCCTCGAAGCCGAGCAGACCCACGCCTGGTTCGCCTACTTCGAACCTTACAGCCGTGGCCGTCACGACTGGCTGATCGAACAGGCGCTGACCAAGGCCGGCACCGAACTGCTGGCCACCGGCAAAAGCGTCGAAGGCCGCGACATCCAGCTGCTACGCAAAGGCACCGGCGCTGAAGGTCGCCGCAAGATCTGGATCATCGCCCAGCAGCATCCGGGCGAGCACATGGCCGAGTGGTTCATGGAAGGCGTTATCGAACGCCTGGAACATCATGACGATCCGGTACTGAACAAACTGCTGGCCAGCGCCGATCTGTACCTGGTCCCGAACATGAACCCGGACGGCGCCTTCCACGGCCACCTGCGCACCAACGCCATGGGCCAGGACCTGAACCGCGCCTGGCAGAACGCCAGTCAGGAAATCAGCCCGGAAGTATTTTTCGTACAGCAGCAGATGGAAAAGTACGGCGTCGATCTGTTCCTCGACGTACACGGCGACGAAGAAATCCCCCACGTGTTCACCGCCGGCTGCGAGGGCAATCCGGGCTACACCCCGCGCCTGGAGAAGCTTGAAGAGCACTTTCGCAGTCACCTGAAACACACCACCAAAGACTTCCAGACCAAGTACGGCTATACACGCGACGAACCAGGCCAGGCCAACATGACCCTGGCCTGCAACAGCGTCGGCCAGAAATTCGACTGCCTGTCGCTGACTCTGGAAATGCCGTTCAAGGATCACGACGACGCGCCGAACCCGATCACCGGCTGGTCGGGCAAACGCTCGAAGCAACTGGGCAAAGACGTGCTGACCACCATCGCCGACATGGTCGACACCCTGCGCTGATCCCTCCCCGTTTTTCGCTTCACGAAAGATCGCAGCCTGTCTGCGATCTTTTTTTGTGCCGTCTCTTACCCAATCAGGTTGCAAATCAAAACTGGATTACTTACCGTCAATCAAGTTTCAACTTGAAACCTGAAAGGATCCGGGACATGAAAACTGCAACACTCGATAACGCTGTCGTACTGCTTTTCGCCATCGCTTGCGGCCTCGCGGTGGGCAACGTGTATTACGCCCAGCCGCTGCTGGATGCGATGGCCGACGCCTTCGGTCTGACGCCGGGCAGCATCGGCGTCGTCATGACCTTGACTCAGATCGGTTATGGACTCGGTCTGTTATTGCTCGTGCCCCTCGGCGATCTGCTCAATCGGCGGCGGCTGATCGTCACGCAAACGCTGTTGTCCGCCGCAGCCTTGCTGATGATTGCTCTGGCCCCGAACAGCGCGTGGCTGATGATCGGCGTCACCCTGACCGGTCTGCTTGCGGTGGTCACCCAAGTGCTGGTCGCCTACGCCGCAACCCTTGCCGTCCCCGCGCAACGCGGAAAGGTTGTCGGCATGATCACCAGCGGCATCGTCGTCGGCATTCTGCTCGCGCGCACGGTAGCGGGCGGCATGGCTGATCTGGCCGGCTGGCGTTCGATCTATCTGTTGTCGGCGGGATTGACGCTGGTGATGGCCGCGCTGCTGTTTCGGGTATTGCCCAAGGATGAAGAAGCACGACCGGACACGCATTACGTGGCACTGATCACTTCAGTGTTCACTCTGTTTCGTGAGGAGCCGGTGCTGCGCCGACGAGCAATCCTGGCGCTGCTCACCTTCGCCAGCGCCATGGTGCTGTGGACGCCGATGGTGTTGCCGCTGTCCGCCCCGCCGTTGTCGCTTTCCCACAGCGAAATCGGATTGTTCGGACTCGCCGGCGCGGCAGGCGCACTCGCCGCCGCCAGAGCCGGTCACCTGGCGGATCGAGGATGGGGACAGTGGGTCAGCGGTCTGTCACTGTTGCTGATGCTGGGCTCGTGGCTGCCGATCGCACTCACCCAGACTTCGTTGTGGGCGCTGCTGCTTGGCGTCATCACCCTGGATCTGGGCTTGCAGGCCGTGCACGTCACCAGCCAGAGCATGATCTACAGCGTCCGCCCGGAGGCGCAGAGCCGACTGACCGCCGGCTACATGCTGTTTTACTCCATTGGCAGCGCCTTGGGCTCGATCGCCTCGACGGCCATGTACGCCTGGGCAGGATGGCCGGGCGTCTGCTGGCTGGGTGCCGCAATCAACATGGTCGCGTTGCTTTATTGGTGGCGATCACTGGCCGGCCAGAAACGTGGCGAGGCTGCTTGCGCCCTCACCACGTCGGACTGACACAATCAACCGCGATTGCGTCCCCGCAGCATGCTGTCGAGCACTTCGTCGCGGCGCACCCAGCCATGAAACAGCGCCGCCGCCAGATGCAGCAGCACGGTCAGGAACAACAAATACGCCAGATACCCGTGAGCCTTGCGCAGCAACGCAAACACCTGCGCATCCGCCGGCACGATCGACGGCAATTGCAGGGACGCGCCGAGCATCACCGGATCCCCCGCCGCGCTGATCATCGCCCAGCCCAGCAGCGGCAACACCAGCATCAGCGCGTACAGCAACAGATGAGAGGCCTTGGCCGCCAGCACTTGCCAGCCCGGCAGATCCGCTGGCAGCGGCGGCTGGCGGGTGCCCAGCCGTACAAGAATGCGCACGATCACCAGCAACAGAATCGCGATGCCCAGCGGCTTGTGCAGATTGATCAGCCATTCATGCCGCGCCGACACCGAGGTCACCATGCCGGCACCGATGAACAACATCGCGATGATCATCAACGCCATCAGCCAGTGCAGCAACCGCGCCAGCGGATTGAAATGAGTCGGTTGCGTGCTCATGGGCGAGCCTCCTTTTTGCCGGTCGGCAGTTGGCTGACTTCGCTGGTGCGACGCAGGTAGGAATCGGCGTAACTGGCCGAGCGCGCGGCCAGCAACGGATCGCCGGAACCCTGAATGCCGGCCGGCAGCACCAGCGGATCGTAGTTGATGTCACGGCATTCACCGCTGAGCTGCGGCTGGGTCTTTTCCAGTACCAGAGTGCCGGCGTTCAACACTTTGCGGCCGGCGGGCCAGGTTTTGCTCGCGTCGTTCACCGGATCGTCGGCGTTGGCCAAGGTGATGTTCAACTGAAAGCGCAGCGGCCCTTCGGCCAGGCGTTGCACCAGGTCCTTCTCAAGGAAGTCGCTTCCTTCAGGCGCAGTCGCACCGGCAGCATCCTGGGCCAGAGGCGTCATGCTCCAGCGCACCGCCTGCTTCTTGCCGCTGGCATCCACCAGATAAAACGCGTTGATGCTGTTGTAGGTTTCCGTCGCGTAACTGGCCGACGGTCTGGCGGTTTTTATCCAGGTCAGAAACGGCACGGTTTCCGGGTGTGCGGCAAAAAATGCCGGCACCTTGGCCGGATCCGGCTTGCCCGTGGCGGGATCCGGCGATTGCGCCTGCTGCAACTGATAGAACGCCTCGGGCGTACCGACCGGGAATACCGGCATGCTGTTCATCCCGGTGCGCCACTGCTGGCCGTTGGCCTGAGTGAAACGCAGCGCCAGACTGCGGATCGGTACGGCGCTGTCCGGTGCGTACGGATTGCCGGCCGGTAACGCAAAGCGCCCGACCACCGGGGTGCGCGGCTCGTTGAACACTTGCGCGACCGAATACGAGCGGGCCTCACCGCTGCTCTCGAAGTGGCCGATCACGCAAACACCTTTGGCGTGATTACGGCGAAAGCCGGGATGCACGCCGTTGTTCTTTTCCAGCACATCGACCAACGCTTTCGGCGTCAGTCGTTGTGGGTCAAATGAACCATGAACGTAGGCAAACGCCCCGGCCAGGGCTGCGACCACCACGGCGATTCCGCCAAGCCGCAACACCAGGCTCGCGGCACTCAGTGGCGGGCGTTGTGGCCCGCCGGGCGATGAGCTGCGATCAACCATGAAGCACTCCAGGGCCATCGGCCACAAGTAGGAAGAATCAGCAAGACGCACGCCATCGGGATTTATTCCACGGTCCGGTATTTATTTTTCAGAACGTGGAATAACCTCCAATGCCGGACGTCTTCCTAGTCCACAGCGTAGTGACTAGTAGAACTTCATGAGCGAATTCGACGAACAACTGAGAGAAATCATTCCCAGATTGCGGCGCTTTGCCGTGTCGTTGACCCGCAACGGCAGCAGCGCCGACGATCTGGTACAGGCCAGCCTGGAGCGGGCGCTGTCGAGTTGGGGCGACAAACGCGCCGACGGCGATCTGCGCGCCTGGCTGTTTTCGATCCTGTACCGGCAGTTCCTCGATGCGCATCGGCGTTCGCGGCGGTATGCGCGGATGCTCGAGTTCTTCACCGGCCGCGATGACGCCGAGCCCTCGGTGGAACGCACCGTCATTGCCCAATCGACCTTGCAGGTCTTCGACCGACTGCCCACCGAACAGCGCGCGCTGCTGTTGATGGTGTCGGTGGAAGGCCTGACTTATAAGGAGGTCGCCGAGATTCTCGACGTCCCCACCGGCACCGTGATGTCGCGCCTGTCCCGTGCTCGCCAGGCCCTGCGCCAGCTCAGCGACGGGGAAATCAGCAGCCCTTCCTTGCGGATACTCAAATGATCAGTCTGCCTCCCAACGAACGTGACCTGCACGCCTACGTCGACCACCAGCTCAACGAGGCCGACCGACATGTGCTGGAAACCTGGCTCGCCAGCCATCCGGACGAAGCGGCGCAGGTTCGTGCCTGGCAACAGGATGCCCAGCACCTGCGCGCCGCCCTCGGCGGTGCCTTGCAACAACCGGCCAATCCGAACCTCGATCCGTCGCTGATCCGTCAGCGACTCAAGCGCCAGTCGCGCCGCCAGTGGGCCAGCGCGGCGGTGCTGCTGATTGCCGTCAGCCTCGGCGGTGTCGGTGGCTGGAAGGCTCGGGACATGACCGTGTTTCATCCTCCGGCACCGATGACGGACGCCTTGCAGGCCTACCGTTTGATCGCCCAGCAAGGGCTTTTGCCGGCGGACTACAAGGTCGACGGCGACGGCGACATCCAGCGCTGGCTCGACCGTTATTTCACTCAGGCCAATCGCCTGCCGGACCTGACATCGGCTGGATTTACACCGGTCAGCGGTCGTCTGCTGAGCACCGATGAAGGCCCGGCGGCGATGGTGATGTATGAAGACCAGAGCGGGCACAAGGTCAGTTTCTACGTGCGTCCACCAGGACCGAAAAATACCTTTCTGCCCCGGGGCAGCCGCCAGGACGGAGATCTGCAGGCCGAGTACTGGTCCGGCAAGGGCTACAACTACGCGATGGTCAGCCCGACCGATACCCCGGCAGCGAAAATGCTCAAGCAATCCGTAAGCTTCTAGCCGGGTCAGAACCCCACATCCAGCACCACATTGTCCAGGCAGGTTCCAGCGGGCGGTGTGGTCTGGTCGGTGTGGATTCTCGCGTTGTCATTGCGCATTCTGCCCGTCGCTCAGCCCCACGGTGCAGGCACTGCCCTCTACACGCCGCAGCTTGCTCCCCGGAAAAACGATAAAGCGCAGTGGATGCAAAACTACCCGTCTGGTTAAACTACGCCGCCGCGCTCGGGGGGAGCCGGCCCGATGATGACGGAGTGATTGCAGTGCCCGCCCGACCGCCCGAACGTTCGCGTCTGACCCAGCGCTGGTCAGCCTTGCGCCATCTCTTCGGCAAACGCTCCGTTACAAACGCGGGCCAGTGCGCTGCCAGCGCGCAATCGATGCGTGACTATTTCCGGCAAAAGGCCCACGGCCAGGGCTACACCCTCAGCCACAGCCAGCAACGGGTCATCGATTGCATGGCGCAGCAGGCCGGCCTGATGTTTGGCACGCCTGCGCGAACCCCGCGCAGCCTGTATCTGCACGGAGCCGTCGGGCGAGGCAAGAGCTGGTTGCTGGACGGATTCTTCCAGGCATTGCCGATTCAGCAAAAACGCCGTCTGCATTTCCATGGATTCTTCGCCCAACTGCATCAAGGCATGTTCGAGCACCGCGACCGCGACGACGCCCTCGCCGTCACCCTCGATGCGCTGCTGATGGACTGTCGGGTGCTGTGTTTCGATGAATTTCATGTGCATGACATCGGCGATGCGATGCTCATCACCCGATTGTTCAAGGCGTTGTTCAAGCGCGGGATCCTGTTGCTGGTGACCTCCAATTACCCGCCCGAAGGCTTGCTGCCCAACCCGCTGTACCACGCGCGCTTCAAACCGGTGATCGACCTGATCAACGCGCGCATGCAGGTCATGGAAGTCGGCGGTCCGCACGATTACCGCAGCCAGGCGCGCCGGCATGAGCATCAGGTGTTCACCCAGGGCCATTACGTCTGGCCGGCCAGTCCGGCGCAGCGCCTCGCCTTGAACCTGCCGCCACTCGACGCCACACCGTTGCCTCTGGCGGTCGGCAGCCGGCACTTGCAGGCGCGGTTGTGCGAAGGCCGGCGCGTCGGTTTTACCTTCAACGACCTCTGCGAACAGCCCACGGCCGTGATGGATTATCTGGAGCTGTGCCGACGCTTCGACCATTGGATCATCGATGAACTGCCGGAGCTGGACGAATGCTCGATCGCCGCCCAGCAGCGATTCATCAACCTGATCGACGTGCTCTACGATCAGGACAAACACCTGACCCTGCTCGGCCAACGCCCGTTGCACGAAAGCCTCGGCGGTCAGGCGATCGATCTGGCCCGCACCCGCAGCCGACTCGGGCAATTGCGCGAAGTGCACGAACCGGGCTGATTTGCCGTTATCATGCGGCCCATTTCCGGCGCTCTGCGCCTTCTCGATAGCGATCCTGCTCATGCACACCCTTGCACAACTGCGCGCCGGCGAACTGTCGGGCATCACCCGGCTGGACCTGGCCGAAGGCCTGACTGAATTTCCGCCGGAGATTTTCAACCTGGCCGAAACGCTGGAAGTGCTTAACCTCAGCGGCAATGCCCTGAGCAGCCTGCCGGATGACTTGCACCGTCTGACGCACCTGCGCGTGCTGTTCTGCTCCGACAATCAGTTCACGCAATTGCCGGCGTGTCTGGGCCAGTGCCAGGCGCTGACGATGATCGGTTTCAAGGCCAACCGGATCACTCAAGTGCCCGGGGTGGCGCTGCCGCCGAACCTGCGCTGGCTGATCCTCACCGACAACGTCATCGAAACCCTGCCCACGGAACTGGGCGAGCGCCCGTTGCTGCAAAAACTCATGCTCGCCGGCAATCGGTTGCGCGCCCTGCCGCCGTCACTGAGCCAGTGCCATCGGCTGGAGCTGATCCGCATCGCCGCCAACCAGCTGACCGAACTGCCGCAATGGCTGCTGACCCTGCCGAGCCTGACCTGGCTGGCCTACGCCGGTAATCCGCTGGAAACCGAAGCCGATGCCGCCGCCCTCGATGCCGCGCCCCTGATCGACTGGTCGGCGCTGCAGCTGGAGCAACGGCTGGGCGAAGGCGCTTCCGGAGTCATTTACCGGGCGCAGTGGCAACCTGCCGATCAGGCGGCCGCGCCCGTGGCAGTCAAGTTGTACAAGGGTGAAATGACCAGTGACGGTTCGCCGCTGCATGAAATGAACGCGTGCATCACCGCCGGGCTGCACCCGAACCTGATCCGCGTCGAAGGTCGCATCGACCGGCATCCCGATGGCCAGCAAGGCCTGGTGATGCAGTTGATCGATCCGAGCTTCCGCAACCTGGCCGGGCTGCCGAGCCTGGCATCCTGTTCACGGGATGTGTATGCCGACGATTGCCGCTTCAGCGCCGACGTTGCCCTGCGCATTGCCCGGGGCATCGCCTCGGTCGCCGGGCATCTGCACGGTCACGGCATCACCCATGGCGATCTCTACGGACACAACATTCTGTTGAACGATCGGGGCGACTGTCTGCTGGGGGACTTTGGTGCGGCATCGTTCCACGCCACGGCGGACACGCCTGAAACCCGCGCGCTGCAACGCCTTGAAGTGCGGGCGTTCGGGATTTTGCTGGGGGAATTGCTGGCGCGCATCGACTCGGGGTTGAGCGATGAACAGCGTCAGGTGCTGGAAGCCCTGGAACAGCGCTGCTGTCAGCCGGATGTGCTGGCGCGGCCGGGGTTTGGCGAGATCAGCCTGGCGTTGCAAGACGCCTGAAAAAAATCGCAGCCCGAGGGCTGCGATTTTCTGGTGTGTCAGCCGGCGAGACCAACGAACATGTCTTGCACGTCGTCATGGTTGTCCAGGCCTTCCAGGAATGCCTCGACTTCTGCCATCTGCTCGGCGCTCAGGCCGCTGACCGGGTTCTTCGGCTGGTAGCCCAGTTTGGCCGACAGCACGGTGAAGCCTTGTTCCGGCAGGGCTTTCTGCACGGCATCGAGGTCGGTCGGGTCGGTCAGGAACAGGGTCGCGCCCTCTTCGCCCGGCTCGAAATCCTGGGCGCCGGCTTCGATCGCGGCCATTTCCGGATCCGCATCCGGGGTGTCCGGCGACGCTTCGATCATGCCGACATGGTTGAAGTCCCAGGCAACGGAACCGGAAGCACCCAGTTGGCCCTTGCGGAACGCCACGCGAATTTCCGCCACGGTACGGTTGATGTTGTCGGTCACGCACTCGACGATCAGCGGCACCTGATGCGGTGCGAAACCTTCGTAAGTCACGCGATGGTACTGAACGGTTTCACCCAGCAGGCCAGCACCCTTCTTGATGGCGCGATCCAGGGTTTCCTTGGGCATCGAGGCTTTCTTGGCCTGTTCAACCACCAGACGCAGGTGTGCGTTGGTGGCGGTATCGGCACCGTTACGCGCAGCAATGGTGATTTCCTTCACCAGTTTGCCGAAGATCTTGCCCTTGGCGTTGGCTGCCGCTTCTTTGTGTTTAACCTTCCACTGTGCGCCCATTACTCACTCTCTTGATCTGTGGCGCCGAGACATCTATTGGCCGACGCATGGCGCCAAGTTTATACGGCCTAAAGTCGGCAATCGACCAAAAATTCCGATCCGCATCGACATCTTCTACACGCCTTGTAGGGCGATTCTGAAAAACCGGTTTGCCACGTCCATTCAACGTCGTGTTTTCGTACCCTCTGTGGCCCGTATCGCCTGAACAGAGCCCGCTCGAATGCTCAATGACAAGGAAAGTCCGTTTTCGCTGACCCTGGCCGAGGGCGGGATAAACCTGCCGGTCCTGCGCTTCAGCGGTCATGAAGCGCTGAATCAGCCCTATCGGTTCGAGATCGAAGTCATGGGCCTGGCGCCCGCCTGGTCCCCCGGCACGCTGCTGCATCAGGCGGCATTTCTGCACCTGGATGATGACCACGGAATTCACGGCATCATTCAAAGTGCCAGCTGCGAATACCGCGCAACACACCGGATCGCCTACCAACTGGTGCTGATGCCGCATCTGCAGGCGCTGGAGCAACACCCTGTTCGCCGGGTCTTCACGCAACTGAACGTGCCCGCCATCCTTGAACAACTGCTCAGCGAACATCACCTGCCCGCCGACAGCTATCGGATCGAGATGACCGTCGGCCACTACCCGTCGCGCCCGTTCTGCATTCAATACGAAGAAACCGATCTGGCCTTTTTGCAACGGCTTTGCGAAGAGGAAGGCATCCACTATCACTTCGAACATCAGCCGGACGGCCACGTGGTGGTGTTCGCCGATGACAGCCTGAGCCTGCCGCAGCAACCGACGGCGATTCCTTTCAACACGCAGATCGATGCGCCAGCAACCGGCCTCAGCAGCCTGTTCCAGCGCCATGAGGCGGTGCTGCCTCAGATTCCTGCCGGAGTGCGTGAGCGAGGGTATTCGATTGCGGGCCAGGACGCTGCCAATCACACGTTGGGCAGTGCCATCGCCCCTCCGGGATTTCTGCCGACTGCGCAACGTCACGCGGCCCAGCGCAGTCGTCGCCTGCTGGAACGCCAACGCTGCAGGTCACGCTCGATCCACGGCCGCAGCGATTGCCCGCGACTGCTCAGCGGGCGCCTGGTGCAAGTCATGGAGCACCCGGTAAACGCGTTCAACGAGCAATGGTTGATCACCGACTTGCGTCATCAAGGCCAGCAACCTTCCATTCTCGATCCCGTTCAGACGGTTCGCCGTTATCACAACGACTTTACGGCGCTGCCCTGGTCGACCCCGTTTCGCCCGCCGCCGAAACAACCGCGCCCTGCAATTCCGGGGTATCAGTCGGCGCAGGTACTCGGCGTGCCGGGGCTACCGGCGCAAGTGGACGATCAGGGGCGGATCGCCGTCCGGTTATGGCCCGATCATGCGAATGCCAGCGCCAGCGAAGGGCTGTGGTTGGCGGTGGTCATGCCCCATGCCGGCAGCGGCCTGGCTCGGGAAAATCTGCCCTGCGCCGGCAGCGAGGTCTGGGTGAGTTTTCTCGACAGCGATCCCGACCGGCCGATCCTCTGCCTCGACGCCTGCCGCCCGCGAACGTCGCAGCCCACGGAAACCGAGCCTGACGACGACTTATTGCTCGACTGGCTGCTCAACCGCTACGCCCCGCCCCGTTGACCATCAACCTTTGTCAGCCTTGCCCGCCGCAGCAGCAAATTTCGCCAGACGCACATCAAGGTGCCGGGGCCGACGACCGTGATCCTCGGCGCGCTCCTTGCGGCGAATGGCGTTGCGCACCATCAGTGAGCCGAGGTAGCGAATCGGTTCCGGCGGGAAGTAACCCAGCGGCCCGTTGACCAGCGGTGAACGCGTCCATGGGTTGTCGAGACCTTGCACGAGCGAAGCGAGAATCTGCCCGCCCATGTGGCACGGTCCGACGCCGCTGCCGGAATAACCGAAACCGTAGAACACGTTGCCGCCGGCACTCATCTGGCCGAAGAACGGCAGGCCGGTGACTGACCGATCCGATGGGCCATTCCAGGTTGCGTCGATCTTGACATCGGCAAAAGCCGGGAAGAAATCGTCGAGGCTGCGCTTGAGCAATCCGGCGTAAGGTGATGGCTGGTCGAATACCGGCAGCATCCGCCCGCCGTAAGCGAAGGTATTGCCGCCCTTGCCGAGCATGATCCGGCCGTCCGGGGTGTTGTGGTAGTAGTGCACGAAAATCCGCGAATCAAGCACGGTCACGCCGCTGGTCAAACCGATTTCCTGCAACAGATCCGGACGCGGTTCGGTAACCAGCATGTCACTTGAAACGATCGCCACACTGCGCTCGAACTGCGGGAAAGCGCGGGCCATCCACGCGTTCATCGCCAGTACCACGCGGTCGGCGGTCACGCAGCCGTTCGCCGTATGAAGGCGCGCCGGACGGCCTTCCTCCAGCCCGGTCATCGCCGTGCCTTCATGAATCCGCACGCCCAGTTGCAACGCCACCCGGCGCAAGCCACGTACCAGTTTGCCCGGCTGCACGCTGGCGGCGGCTGGCGAAAACCAGCCTTCCAGGTGTTTTTCCGAACCGGCCATGCGCTGCACATCAGCGACCGGACGCTGGGTAAACGAGTTGATGCCGTTGCGCTCCAGCGCCGCAATCACCGCATCGGTGGGGCCGCATTGCGCGCGGTTGGTGGCGGTGTAAAGCGTGCCATCGAGACGGTAATCCGCATCGACGCCGTACTGCTCGCAGAACTCGCCGATGGCGTGGATGCTGCGCTCCGATTCCTTGACCAGCCGCACCGCCTCTTCGACGCCGAACAGCCGCTCAAGGGTGAAATACTTCGCCGACCACGACAGCGCACAACCGCCATTGCGCCCACTGGCGCCGGCGCCGCAGATGTCGGCCTCAATCAGCAACACATCAAGTTCGGGGTTCTGCTGCTTGAGCATGATCGCCGTCCACAACCCGGTGTAACCGCCGCCGACGATGCACACGTCGGCGCGCACATCGCCTTGCAGCGGCGCGCAAGGTTCGGACGTGTCGAGTTGCAAAGCCTGCTCCAGCCAAAACGGTCTCATGAAAGTTCTCCAGTCAGTCGGCCACGGCACAGCCTGCCGCGAATGGCGCAGCAGGCCGCGAGGCAGGTTTATTCAGTTACGCAGGGGTTTGATGGTCAGGGCCCGATTGGGCACCGAAGCACGGGGTTCCATGACGCCGACCGGGCGACTGTTCCAGTGCGGAATCAGCACCAGCGCCGAGAACAGCGCGCAACCGGCGAACACGATGAACACCGTCACCGAGTCGAAGTATCCCGGCAGCAAACCACCGAGCACCGCACCGACCGAGCCGCAGCCGTTGACGAATCCGGCCGCCGTGGCGCCGGCCTTGGCCTTGCCGAAATCGATGGCGGCCGCGCCGCTGATCATCGAGTCCGGGCCATACAGGGTCAGGCCCATCACGAACAACAGTGCCACCACCAGCATGACGCTGCCGGTGTGCAAGGCGCCCATGAACAACGCGAGGGTCACGGTCAGCGCCAGCAGGCTCAACACGCAGGCCGGCATGCGTCGGGCACCGAACAGTTTGTCTGAAGCCAGCCCGATCATGATCGGGCCCAGCAGCCCGGCCAGTTCAAACGCGGTGGGGATGATCGCCGCGCCGACCTTGCCGACCGAAGGCATCTGTTCGAACACGATCACCGGGCCCCACAGCAGAATCGCGTAACGCGCCGGCTTCAACAGAAAATACGCCAGCCCCAGCACCAGCACCGTGCGGTTGCGCAGGATTTCCTTGAGCGGCTCCCACACGCTGAGTTTGCTTTTGCCTTCGGCTTCCTCGGCGCTGATGACCGGCTCCGGCTCCACAGCGGGCAGGCCGACGTCTTCCGGTTTGTTGCGCTGAAAAATGAAGAACAGCACCGCCACCAACGCGACCACCGCCGCACTGGAAATGAATGCCGCGTGCCACGAACCGATCAGCGTGTAAGCCCACCAGCCGGCGAACGGCGACGCCACCAGCCCGCCAAATGCATAGCAGGAACTCCACAGCCCAAGCACTCGGCCGCGCTGTTCGGAAGGAAAGAAACTGCCGAGGTTCTTGCACAACCCCGACCAGCCGGTGGACTGTGCCAGCCCCTGAATCAGCATGCAGGTGGCGAAGATCGGCAAGGTCGCGAAGCTGCCCATCACCAGCGCCGCCGCGGCGGAAATCAGCAAACCGCCGAGCACCACGACCCGTGGGCCGAAGCGGTCGGCGAGCATGCCCCAGGTGAACTGGCCGATGGCGTAGGCCGCCAGGTAAATCGCGTCGAGGTTGGCCATGGCCATTTTGTCGAGGGTGAAACTCGGGTCTTCGGCAATGCCCAGTTTGGCCACCGAAAAGGCTTTGCGGGTGAAATAGAACGCGGCGTAAGCGAGCCAGGTGACAGCGAAGATCTGCATGCGCCAACGCGCAAGGGTGCCGATGTGCTTGTTCATTGTGGTTCTGACCTCAGGGTGTGAGTGTGCCGGCAGAATCGTTAAGTAAACGCCTGTGTTTTTTATTGTTGAGCACTGCGATATCACCCCGTCCCTTCGGCGATACCGGTCAGATGAGTCCTGCTGTTGCACGCACAGGCTCATGGCCAGCGTCGCTGCCCGACCGGGCAGTCAGCGTTGGCGTGAGCGGATCAAAGCAATTACTGTTTAATAAATAAAATCGATTTATCGTATTTCACACATAAGCTCAGCTTGTTACTGGAGTCAGAAATGTCGGTTTCCCACGCCCAGCTCAAAGCCTTTCACGCGGTCGCCGTGCACGGAAGCTTCACCAAAGCCGCCGAGCGGCTTTATCTGACGCAACCGGCGATTTCCGACCAGGTGCGCAAACTCGAAGAACGTTTCGGTGTGTTGCTGTTCCATCGCAACAAACGCTCGGTCCGTTTGACGGATCTGGGCGAACGCCTGCTGGCGATCACCCAGCGTCTGTTCGTGGTCGAGGCCGAAGCCCAGGAGCTGCTGCAGGAATCCCAGGCCTTGCAGACCGGCAGCCTGATTCTGGCGGTGGATGCGCCGGTACACGTGTTGCCGCAGATTGCCCGGTTCTGCGAACGCTACCCGGGGATCAGCGTGAAGATCGAGACTGGCAATACCGATGAATCGCTGTTTCGGCTGTTCAACTATCAGGCTGATCTGGCGTTGCTTGGGCGCGATGTCAGCGATGAACGTCTGCTGTGCGTGCCGCTGCGCAATGATCCGATGGTGGCGTTTGTCTCGCGTCATCATCCGTGGGCCGAGCGCGAGTCGATCTGCCTGGCAGACCTGGATGACACGCCGCTGGTACTGCGCGAACACGGTTCAGTGACTCGCCAGACCCTGGAAGAAGAAATGGCCCGCGCCGGTTTCCGCATCCGCCCGGCGATCCAGGTCGAAGGCCGGGAAGCGGCGCGGGAAGCGGTGGTCGTGGGGATTGGCGTGGGCGTGGTGTCGGCGGCAGAGTTTGGTGCGGACTCACGGGTTTGCGCGCTGCCGATCACCGACTGCACCCGGCGCTTGACCGAAACACTGGTGTGCCTGCGCGAGCAGAGTTCGCGGCGGGTGGTGGCGACGTTTCTCGAGATGGTTCGCGAAAGCCTTGCGTAGTCAGTTCCGGCCCCTTCCCGAGCAAGCTCGGTCCCACACTGGAGCCGCGGCGTGCACAAACCCTGTGGGAGCGAGCTTGCTCGCGAATGGCCGCGATACGGTTATCAGTTGGGAGCCAATCCGAAAAACGCCTGAATCAACCGCAACTCCCGCCGCCGCTCCACGCAGCCGAGCATGTGTCGGTTCACCAGCCCCTCTCCCGCAATGGGAATCGCGACGACACGGGGGTCATGGCTGACCTCCACCGATGACACCACCCCGACCCCCAACTCAGCTGCCACCGCTTCAGTAACCGCCTCGCGACTGTCCAGTTCCAGCAACACCCGTGGGCTGACCGACGCTTGCGCACAGGCCTGATCAAACGTGCGCCGGGTAATCGAACTCGGCTCGCGCAAGACCATGATCACCTGATCCAGCTCCTTGAGCCTGACCTCACCGCTGCGAGCCGCCCACGGATGCCCCGCCGGCACCAGCGCGCAGATCCGCGATTCGCTCAGCGCTTGCAGGTGCAGCCCCTTGCGCGATTCGACTTCGGTCAGCACCGCCACATCAGCATGCTCGGACAACAACGCTGCCAACGTTTCCTGAGCATTGCCCAATCGCAGATTCACCGTGATCCCCGGATAGCGTGCCCGCAGGCTCGCGAGCATCGGCATGACCATGTGCGGGCCGTCCGCCGCGACCTCAAGACGTCCGGTCAGCAACTGCCGATTGGCCTCGAGCAACGCCTGCGCCTCTTCGGCCATGCCGAACATCGCCCGGGTGATCGCTGCCAGTTTGGTGCCCTCCTCCGTCAGCTCGACCCGGCGCGCCGTCCGTCGCAACAGCGTGATCTGGTAATGCTCCTCCAGCGCCTTGATGTGCCCGGTGACCGCCGGCTGGCTGATGAACAACCGCGCAGCCGCACGGGTAAAGCTGCCTTCCCGGGCCACGGCGTCGAAGGCGCGGAGCTGGAACAGGTTCATGAATAACCCTCACTGATGGCTGGCATAACAACAAACAATTTGATTGATGATCCGCCGAATTGCAACGTAGGCCCCGTAGCTTCATCCCACAGCGCTATCGCGAGGACACACGAATGAGTACTGCCGCACCCATCCTGCTCACTCCCGGCCCGTTGACCACCTCGGCCCGCACCCGTCAGTCGATGCTGGTCGACTGGGGTTCATGGGATGACCGCTTCAACCAATTGACCGCCAGCCTGTGCGAGCAACTGCTGGCCATCATCAACGGCGCCGCCACTCACCACTGCGTACCGTTGCAGGGCAGCGGCACCTTCGCCGTCGAAGCCGCGATCGGCACCCTCGTTCCCCGCGACGGCAAGGTGCTGGTGCTGATCAACGGTGCTTACGGCAAGCGTCTGGCGAAAATCTGCGAAGTGCTCGGCCGCCCGTTCAGCACCTTTGAAACCGCTGAAGACGAACCGACCACCGCCGCCGACGTCGACCGCCTGCTGCGCGCCGACAGCGACATCACCCACGTCGCGCTGATCCACTGCGAAACCAGCACCGGCATTCTCAATCCACTGCCGGAAATCGCTCAGGTCGTCGAACAGCACGGCAAACGCCTGATCATCGATGCCATGAGTTCCTTCGGCGCGTTGCCGGTGGATGCGCAAAAAGTCCCGTTCGATGCGCTGATCGCCGCCTCCGGCAAATGCCTGGAAGGCGTGCCGGGCATGGGTTTCGTGTTTGCTCGCAAAGAATCGTTGGCCGCAGCCGCCGACAACTCGCATTCGTTGGCGATGGATTTGTTCGACCAGCACAGCTACATGAAAAAGACCGGCCAGTGGCGCTTCACCCCGCCGACCCACGTGGTCGCTGCGCTGCACGAAGCCCTGCTGCAATACAACGAAGAAGGCGGCTTGTCGGCGCGGCATGCGCGTTACGCCGCCAACTGCCAGGCGCTGATGGAAGAGATGGGCAAGCTCGGCTTGCGCAGTTTCCTGCCCGCCGCGATCCAGGCGCCGATCATTGCGACCTTCCACGCACCGAAAGATCCGCGCTACCAGTTCAAGGACTTCTACGAACGGGTCAAGGCCAAGGGCTACATCCTCTATCCCGGCAAGTTGACCCAGGTCGAAACCTTCCGCGTCGGCTGCATCGGCCACGTCACCCCGGCGCAGATGCGCGAAGCCGTCGCAGCGGTGGGTGAAGTGCTGCGCGAGATGGAAGTGCTCGATATTTAAGCCACCCACTGTGGGAGCGAGCTTGCTCGCGAATGCGGTCACACATTCAACCTAGATGCCAACTGGCACGACGCCTTCGCGAGCAAGCTCGCTCCCACAAGATCACCAAATTTTCGAATTGCGTGTTCTCACAGGAATTTTTGTCATGACCTACAACAACCCGAGCAAACTGCAAGCCGCCATCCTCGACTGGGCCGGCACCGTTGTCGATTTCGGTTCTTTCGCCCCGACCCAGATCTTCGTCGAAGCCTTCGCCGAGTTCGACGTCCAGGTCTCCATCGAAGAAGCCCGAGGCCCGATGGGCATGGGCAAGTGGGATCACATCCGCACCCTGTGCGATCAGCCGCAGGTTGCCGAGCGCTATCGCAAGGCGTTCGGCCGCACTCCGACCGACGATGACGTGACTGCAATCTATAACCGCTTCATGCCGCTGCAGATCGAGAAAATCGCCGAGCATTCAGCGCTGATCCCCGGCGCACTGGAGACCATCGCCAACCTGCGTCAGCAAGGGATCAAGATCGGTTCCTGCTCCGGTTATCCGAAGCAGGTGATGGACAAGGTCGTGGCACTCGCCGCCACCAACGGCTACATCGCCGACCACGTCGTGGCCACCGACGAAGTGCCGAACGGCCGCCCATGGCCTGCACAAGCACTGGCCAACGTGATTGCGCTGGGCATCGACGATGTCGCCGCCTGCGTGAAGATCGACGACACCGTGCCGGGCATTCTCGAAGGCCGTCGCGCCGGCATGTGGACCGTGGCACTGATCTGCTCCGGCAACGCCCTGGGCCTGGATTACGAAGGCTTTCGCGCACTGGGCAGCGATGCGCTGGCCAGCGAACGCAAGCGCATTCACGCGCTGTTCGAAGGCTCGCGCCCGCACTACATGATCGACACCATCAGCGATCTGCCGGAAGTGATCACCGACATCAACAAACGCCTGGCCAACGGCGAGATGCCGCAAAGCAGCTGATTGCGGCGGCTGCAGCAAAAAAAAGCCAGTGTCTGCCCGACACTGGCGTTTTTTTGGGCAAACCCCTGATTTCGCGCAATGAAAGCGTTTTTAGGCACGGGCAATTCGGCCAAAGCGGATTACAGTTAAGGCATGCCGTCGCTCAAGAACGGCACGTTTCGACCCTGATCCGTGAGGAAATACCGTATGCCGTGGACAAGTTCAGAATCACGCTACAGCACCGTGTCAGTCCTGTTGCACTGGTTGATGCTGGTGCTGTTGGTGCTGGTTTACGCCAGCATGGAATTGCGCGGCATCTTCCCCAAGGGCAGTGGTGGCCGCTCGCTGATCCGCGAGGTGCACTACATGCTGGGCCTGACGGTGTTCGTGCTGGTGTGGTTTCGCCTGCTGGCACGCAGCATCGGCCCGGCGCCGAAGATCTTCCCCGCTTCACCGCTGTGGCAGACCGCGCTTGCCCGACTGATGCACTGGGCGCTGTACCTGTTCATGATCGCCATGCCGATCCTCGGCTGGCTGATCACCAGCGCCGAGGGCCATCAAGTGATGTTCTACGGTTTCGACCTGCCGTTGCTGGTGCAAGAAGACAAAGCCTTTGCCAAGCAGGTTGAACAATGGCACGTACTGATCGGCAATATCGGCTATTGGCTGATCGGCCTGCATGCATTGGCGGGGCTGTATCACCATTACGTGGTGGGCGATAACACGCTGCTGCGGATGATGCCCAAGCGCAATCAGGGCTAGCCATCAAATCCACGCCGGCCCTGCAAACCGCCGGTGTGGACAAAGATCAAGCGTGAACCCCGGGCAAAGCGGCCCGATTCGATCTGTTGTTTGAGCGCCAGCAAGGCTTTCCCGGTGTACAGCGGTTCGAGGGGAATGCCGCTGGCCTGTTCGGTTTGCGCGATGAATTCAAGCAGCGCCGGATCGACCTTGGCGAAACCACCACGGCTGGCTTCGATCAGCTCGTAGCCTCCAGCCTCACCCACGATCGCCTCGACATTGGCCGCGACGCCGTGATCGTCGGGCACAGCCATTGCGCCATACACCGCATGTTGTCCTGCCTCGGCCAAAACCAATCCCGCGAGCGTGGTGCCCGTGCCACAGGCCAGCCACCAACCGTGATAGTCGCTCCAGCCGAGCTTGCCGAGTTGCGCATTGACTTGATCCTTCAATGACGCACAACCCTGCGCCCCCGGCAAACCGCCGCCACCTTCAGGCACCGGATGCAGCGTCGGATATTGCTCTCGCCACGGCTGCCAGAACCCCGGCTCATGCCGCGCCCGATAACCGCCAAACCCGAGCCAGTGCAGTTGCATGCCGAAATCCTGCAAATCCCTGACCGTCGGCGTGTCCTGCGCATGCCCGCGCAACAGCCCGACCGTCGTGAATCCCAGGCGTTTGCCCGCAGCCGCCAGTGCATGCAGATGATTGGAGTGCGCGCCGCCCAGACTGATGATGCCTTCGGCGCCCGCGCGATCGGCGGCTTTGAGATGCTCGACGAGTTTGAACCACTTGTTGCCGCTGATCAGCGGATCGATCCGGTCCAGACGCAAGATCGCGACTTCAATGCCGGCGGCAGTGAGCCAGTCCAGATGAAAGGGATCGAGGGGGGCTTGAGGGAGCCAGTCTGCGGGGGGAAGAAGCATGGGTGACTTTTCATTCTGGACAGAGCCAGCATTCTAGTCGCTCAAAGGACGCCATCGCGAGCAAGCTCGCTCCCACAAGGTTCTGCTGAGCTCACAACATCTGTGAACGACGCAAAACCTGTGGGAGCGAGCTTGCTCGCGATGGTCGTTGGCACGCTGGACCTGGTTGCAGCGTTACAGCTCGGCGGCCAGACGCGAACCCTGATTGATCGCACGTTTGGCATCCAGCTCGGCCGCCACATCGGCGCCGCCGATCAGGTGCACGTTCTGCCCGGCTTCGACCAGACCGTCATGCAGCTCACGCAGCGGATCCTGGCCGGCGCAGATGACGATGTTGTCCACCGGCAGCACTTGCGGCTCGCCGGTTTCGCCGATGCGGATGTGCAGGCCCTGGTCGTCGATCTTCAGATATTCGACGCTGTTGAGCATCTGTACCTGCTTGTTCTTCAGACCGGTGCGATGAATCCAGCCGGTGGTCTTGCCCAGGCCGTCGCCGACCTTGGATTTCTTGCGTTGCAGCAGGAACACGTCACGGGCCGGTGCGTGCGGTGCAGCCTTGATCCCGGCCACGCCACCACGGGCTTCCAGATTCGAGTCGATGCCCCACTCTTTCCAGAACGCAGCGCGATCCTGACTGGTGGCCACACCTTCATGCACGAGGAATTCCGACACATCGAAACCGATACCGCCGGCGCCGATCACTGCGACACGCTTGCCGACCGGTTTGCGCTCGAGCAGCACATCCAGGTAGCTCAGCACTTTGGCGTTCTCGATGCCCGGAATCGCCGGCAGACGCGGCACAATGCCGGTCGCCAGAATGACTTCGTCGTAACCGCCCTCGACCAGCTTCGCCACGTCGACGCGGGTGTTCAGGCACACCTCGACGTGGGTGGTCTGCAACTTGCGTTTGAAGTAGCGCAGGGTTTCGTAAAACTCTTCCTTGCCCGGCACACGCTTGGCGACGTTGAACTGGCCACCGATCTCGCTGGCCGAATCGAACAAGGTCACCTGGTGCCCGCGCTCGGCGGCCACGGTGGCAGCGGACAGACCGGCAGGACCGGCACCGACCACGGCAATCTTCTTGATCTGCTTGACCGGCAGGTAATTGAGTTCGGTCTCGTGGCAGGCGCGCGGGTTGACCAGGCAACTGGTGAGCTTGCCGCCGAAGGTGTGATCGAGGCAGGCCTGGTTGCAGCCGATGCAGGTGTTGATTTCGTCAGCACGGCCTTCGGCAGCCTTGTTGACGAAATCCGGGTCGGCGAGGAACGGCCGCGCCATCGACACCATGTCGGCATCGCCTTCGGCGAGAATCTGCTCGGCGACTTCCGGGGTGTTGATGCGGTTGGTGGTGATCAGCGGAATCTTCACCGAGCCACGCAGCTTGGCCGTGACCTTGCTGAACGCTGCACGCGGCACTTTGGTGGCGATGGTCGGAATCCGCGCTTCGTGCCAGCCGATGCCGGTGTTGATGATGGTCGCGCCGGCCTGCTCGATGGCTTTGGCCAAAGTGACGATTTCTTCCCAGGTGCTGCCGCCTTCCACCAGATCGAGCATCGACAGACGGAAGATGATGATGAAGTTCGGGCCGACCGCTTCACGTACGCGGCGAACGATTTCCACAGGCAGGCGCATGCGGTTTTCGTAGCTGCCGCCCCAACGGTCGGTGCGATGGTTGGTGTGGGCCGCCAGGAACTGGTTAATGAAATAACCTTCCGAGCCCATGATTTCCACGCCGTCATACTCGGCGGTCTGGGCCAGTACCGAGCAGGTGACGAAATCGTTGATCTGCTTCTCGATGCCTTCCTCGTCCAGCTCCTTGGGCTTGAACGGGTTGATCGGCGCCTGAATCGCGCTCGGCGCAACCTGTTTCGGGCTGTAGGCATAACGGCCGGCGTGGAGGATCTGCATGCAGATCTTGCCGCCCGCCTCATGCACCGCGCGGGTGACGATACGGTGCTTGAGCGCTTCTTCCTCGGTGGTCAGCTTGGCCGCACCGGAATACACACCGCCCTCGTCGTTCGGACCGATACCGCCGGTCACCATCAGGCCGACGCCGCCACGGGCACGCTCGGCGAAGTATGCCGCCATGCGTTCAAATCCACCCGGCTTCTCTTCAAGGCCGGTGTGCATCGAGCCCATCAGGGTGCGGTTGCGCAGCGTGGTGAATCCCAGGTCCAGCGGGGCCAGCAGGTGCGGGTATTGAGTGGCGGTCATCGTTAACTCCACAGCGAGCGATCACGGAAAATGCGGGAGCTCTGCGTCCCCCGTCAGTCATGGTCGACAGATTAGGAGTCGCATCGCTGTCACTCAATGACCGTAACTGACAAGTTATTGATCCAAATGCGCAGCGCCCCTTGGCAAGCCGGAGCTGGCGCCCTACCCTGTCCGCACACCCTGTACCCGGCTGTTGTTGGATTTCATGCGCAAACTTCTGTACCTGACTTTTTCCATGGCGCTCATCGCCGCGCTCACCTTCTACGCCATGTGGGCGGCTGACCGCCCGGCCGGTCATTACCTGTCGGACCTGCGGATCAAACTCGCGGTCGATCAGGGCACCCCGGCCGACCGCGGCAATCTGCTTGGCATCCAGCCCGAACTGTTCCCCACCGACTACCAAAGCCCCGAACGTCTGCACCGCAAGCTCGCCGCCTATTTGCAGCAGGCTCAGGATCAGGGACTGTTGAATGAAAAAACCGTGGTCATCCTGCCGGAGCATGTCGGCACCTGGCTGATGATCAGCGGCGAGAAAGACGAGCTGTACCAGGCCGCCACCCTCGCCGAAGCGATGAACTGGCTGGCGGCGAGCAACCCGGTGCAATTTGCTCGCGCCTGGCTCACCGCCAAGGGCAGCAAACGTCTGGATGACGCGCACCTGCGCATGAAGTCCCGGGACATGGCCAAGGACTATCAAGCGCTGTTCGGTGGGTTGGCGAAGGAATTCCGGATCACACTGGTGGCCGGCTCGATCGTGTTGCCCGAGCCGAACATCATCGAAGGCAGGCTCAAGGCCGGTAGTGGCGCGCTGTACAACAGCACCGTAGTCTTTGGCCGTGACGGCGCCCCGCTCGGCCAGCCTCAGCGGCAGATGCGTCCGGTCTTCGATCAGGACGAAGCACCCAGCACCCGCGAGGCTTCACGGATCAATGTGGTCGACACTCCGGCCGGACGCCTTGGCGTGCTGATCGGCAAGGACAGTTGGTATCCGGACAACTACCGCAAACTCGACGAACAAGGCGCGCAGCTGATCGCAGTGCCTGCGGTTGTCGTCGGTCATGGCGTCTGGGATCAACCGTGGAAGGGCTACAAAGGCTTGAGCGTGCCGGGCCCGGTCAGCCTGAAACCGGGAGCAATCAGCGAAGGCCAGGCCTGGCACCAGTTGACCCTGACCGCGCAACCGTCGGCCAGCAAGGCGCTGGCCGGCATGAGTGTGTTTCTGCGCGGGCAGTTCTGGGACAAACCGAGTTCCGGGCAAAGCTTCCTCAACAGTAACGGCCAGCAGTTCGCTGACAGCGAAGCTCGTGGCGCGCGCCTGCTGAATCTCTGGTTGTAACCCATGAAACCGCTGCCGATGCGTCTCGGGGATCTGTCGGTGGGCTTCGTCCACAGCTTGGCCGATGCCGTGCGCAGCCATGGCGTCGATCCGTTGCCATTGCTCGAACAGTACGGCCTGGATGCCGCACGACTGGCCGAAGCCGGGGCGCGTCTGTCGATCCCGCGCTACATGCGTCTGGGGCATGGCGCGATCCAGCTGACCGGCGATCCGGCACTGGGTTTGCGCATGGGCGGGCTCAGTCGCTTGAGTCAGGCCGGGCTGGCCGGCGTGACCGCGGCGCAGGCCCCGACGGTACGCGAAGCCGCTCGCTGTCTGACTCGCTTCGAACCCTTGTACGGCTCCAACTATCGCGGTCAGTCGAGTTTTCACGAGGACGCCAGTGGTGCATGGCTGCGGTTCTACTCGATCAGCCCGTACAACGCCTACAACCGCTTTGTGGTGGATTCGATCATTGCCGGCTGGCTGCATCAGTTGTCCAGCGTCAGCCCCGAGCCCCTGCGCGCCGAACGGATCGAAATCGAATTCGACAGCCCGGATTACCGCGACGCTTATACGGTGCTCGGCGAATGCCCGATCCAGTTCGGCGCCGAACACAATCAACTGCGCCTGAGCCTCACCAGCCTGGCCCAACGCAACCCGGAGCATTGCCCCAGCACCTGGAAACATCTGCTCGGTTTGTGTGAACGGGAACTGGAGCAATTGACCCGCACCCGCAGCCTGCGTGAGCGCATCACGCAATTGCTCGGGCCGTTGCTCAATGGCGGCCGGGAACCGGATCTGGAAGAAGTGGCGGCACGCCTGAAGCTGCCGACCTGGACGTTACGGCGAAAGCTGGCCGAGGAAGGCACGCAGTTTCGCGCGATCCTCAATGACACCCGCCGTGATCTGGCGATGACCTACATCCGCGACACCGAACTGGCATTCGGTGAAATCGCCTACCTGCTGGGGTTTGCTTCGGCCGAAGCTTTCCAGCGCGCCTTCAAGCGCTGGAACGGCCAGACACCGGGCGAATTTCGCCGCAGTCACCGCAAGACAGGCTGACGCCTCACAGCTCGGTGGCGTCTTCCGCAGGCTCGGGTGAATCCAGCTCAAAGGCCTGGAATTCGAGCAGTTCTTCTTGATAGTCATCCATTGCGTAATCCCCCTACCTGCTTGCTTGAAATGGCCTGGAACAAATGACCAGTGCCTCGAGCATAAAGTGCCCGTGTGAAGGAAAAATGAAACGCGTCCTTCATGAAATAAACGTAGCAGGCGGTCAGGAATTTATCGCGGGAATTTTTTCGACGGGACTGGCAGGAAGAAGCTCAAGGGAGACAACAAAACGCCACGCGTCCGACAGAGGTCGGAGACGTGGCGCAAAGTTCACTGCCCGGAGGCAGGCATGGCTGGAATCGGCTCGGAGGGCGGCGGCATGTCCGTCGGGTTGGCCGGAGGGGTGATGGTTTGCGTCGCGGGCGCAGGTTCGGCAACCGGTGCCGGGGTGATCGGCGCGGCTTCGGCCGGCGGTGCTACCGGCTCGGAACTGGCCGGGGTTGCCTCCGCAGGCGTTGGCGCCGGTGCCGCAGCGGGCTCGGCCGCCGGTGCTGGGGCCGGGGCCGGTTCAGCCGCAGGGGTTGGAGCCAATGGAGCTGGCGTCGCTTTGGCTTCCGGGACGCCCAGGTCGGTCTTCGGTTTTTCGGTGATGTGCGCAGCCTTCTTTGCGTCAGCCGGCAGGAACAGCTCGACCAACGTGAAGAAGCGCTCGTAGAACTTCTGCGACGACACCGTTTCGCTGGCGACCTTGACCATCGAGTCGTCAGACGAGCCGATCGGCATCGAGACCGAGCCCAGCACGCCGACACCGAGGCTGGCCGAGTTGTTGGTCTTCTTCAGCGCGTAGCGGTCCTGCAGGGCGTTGGCGAACACGGTGGCGTGATGGCCGGCGCTGCCATCATCGGCGCACACCACGTTGAAGCTGATCTCCAGATGGGTTTCGCCGGTCTGCTGAAAGCTCTTGTGCCCGCTGACGAGTTTCGGGTCATTGCTGGTAATGATGTAGCCCTGGCTGAGCAACGCTCGGCGGGCCGCTTCGCAACTGGCGGTGTCGGTCACCGGGTAATTGCGCGAAAAGGTGCCGGAGTCGTCGAAATTCTCATGCTCGTAGATAGGCTTGTCCTTGGAACAGCCGGCAGCGGCGGTCAGCAACAACGCCAACCCGATGAAACGCACGGGAATAGAATTCAACATTGAACATCCTGAGGGAAAACGGTCCGGGGCGTATTGTGCAACAGATCGCTGCCCCGCGGCGTATGGATTAGTGTCTTAAAACAGTTACAACTCTATCGACCTTCAATCGCAGGAAAAAGTCGCGCTGATAAATGATCGACGAACACGCGCAATTTGGCGGTTGCATCCCGGCTTGATCGCCACAGGGCCCAGACCGCGGCAGAAACAGCGCGCATAAAAAAACCCCGGATTTTCATCCGGGGCTCGGGTCTTGCGGCTCAGCCAGGCATCAGAAACGCTTGATGTCGGCTTCGCTTTCCAGCTGTTTGCGGTACGCCGCGAAGTCTTGCTGGCCTACACGCGATGCGAGGAAGCGACGGTATTGCGCTTTCTCTTCATCGGTCGGAGCCGCTGCTTCGTTCACGCCGTTCAGACGCACGATGGTCAGGCTGCCATCCGCCAGCGTCACGCTGGTGAAGGTCGGCTTGTCCTTGGCGGCCGGTTTCGGCATGCGGAACAACGCTTGCAGCACCGCCGGATCAACGCCTTCCTGAGCGCGGTTCGCCGCTTCAGTGACTTTCCAGTTCTGACCGTCCACCGCCTTGTCCAGCGGCGTCTTGCCATCACGCAGACTGGCGATCAGTTGCTCCGCCTTGGTCTTGGCAGCCGCGCTGGCGTGCTCTTTGGTCAACTGGGTGCGAATGGCAGCGGCTACGCTTTCCAGCGGCAATTGAGCAGGCTTCAAATGCTCCTTGGCACGCAGCACGATCACGGTTTCCGGATCCAGCTCAATGGCAGTGCTGTTGGCACCCTCTTCCAGCACTTCGGTGCTGAACGCGGCGGTCACGACGGCACGGTTGGCTGTAACGCCTTCGCCACCTTCACGGCCGAACGGCTTGGAGGTGTGCACGGTCAGTTTCAGCTCCTGCGCTGGCTGGGCCAGGTCGGATGCTTCGAACGAAGAGTCTTCCAGTTGCTTGGTCGCCTCGACGAAACGCTGCTCCACTTGCTGGGTTTTCAGCTCGCGGGTCAGCTTGTCTTTCAGGCTGGCCAGGGTCGGCACTTCAGGCGCCTCGACACCCAGCAGCTTGATCAGGTGGTAACCGAAGTCGGTGCGAACCGGCTCGGAAACCTGATCCTTGTTCAGCGAGTACAGGGCTTTCTCGAAGGCTGGATCGTAAACGCCAGGACCGGCATAACCGAGGTCACCACCGTTGTTGGCCGAACCCGGATCCTGCGAGAACTCCTTGGCCAGCGCTTCGAATTTCTCGCCCTTGGCCAGACGCGCCTGGATTTCTTCGATCTTCGCCTTGGCCTGAGCTTCGGTGGTCTTGTCGTTGACTTCAATCAGAATGTGCGCCGCACGACGCTGTTCCGACAGGTTGGCGATCTCTTTCTGATACGCCGCCTGCAGGTCTTCGTCCTTGACGGTGACCTGATCGAAGAACGAAGCCTTTTTCAGCTCCAGGTAATCGATGACCACTTGATCCGGGGTCATGAATTCCTTGGCGTGCTCGTCGTAGTAAGCCTTGACCTCGTCATCGGTCAGCTTAACGGCCGAAGGATCAGCCTTGATGTTCAACGTGGCAAAATCGCGGGTCTGTTTTTCCAGACGGGCGAAGGCCAGCACTTGAGCGTCGGTCACGAAACCGCTGCCCGCCACACCGGCGCGCAACTGGCCGATCAGCATTTCCTGAGCCAGCATCTGGCGGAACTGCATGCGGGTGTAGCCCAGTTGACGGATCACCTGATCGAAACGGTCGGAGCTGAACTTGCCGTCGACCTGGAATTCAGGCGTCTGCAGGATCACTTGATCCAGGGCCGCTTCGGAGAAAGCGAATTTCGATTGTTCCGCGCCTTGCAGCAGCAGCTTGCGATCGATCAAACCCTTGAGGGCTGATTCGCGCAGCATTTTTTCGTCCAGCAAGGAGGCGTCGAAGTCCTTGCCCAGTTGTTGCATCAGCTGACGGCGTTGCATATCCACCGCCTGGCTCAGCTCGTTCTGGCTGATTTCTTCACCGTTGACCTTGGCCGCCTCATTCTTGTGAGTCGTGGCCTGGAAAATGGCGTCGAAACCGGTCAGAGCCATCAGTGCAACGATGACTCCGATAATGGTCTTGGCAATCCAGCCTTGTGAATTGTCCCTGATATTCTGCAGCATGCGTCCCCCAGAAACGGTTGAACTTCAAATTAGGCAACCGTGGAGCGTGGGTAGAATCCGGATAGAAGAAAGGCGCATCCGAGGATGCGCCTTCTCGTAACTGGCGGAGCGGACAGGGCTCGAACCCTCGATCCCGGTGTGACAGGCGGCTATTCCAACCGCCTGCTCTACCGCTCCGCTGCCAAGTCAGGCATGACCCCGACCCGGATGGGTAAAAACCTGAATCAAACTTAGTTGACGGCTTCTTTCAGGGCTTTACCGGCTTTGAAACCTGGCTTCTTGGCTGCCGCGATTTCCAGAGTCTTGCCGGTCTGTGGGTTACGACCGATGCGAGCTGGACGATCAGTTACGGAGAAAGTACCGAAGCCAACCAGAACAACGGAGTCGCCAGCCTTGAGAGCGCCAGTGACGGATTCGATTACAGCGTCCAGCGCACGGCCAGCAGCAGCTTTCGGGATATCAGCGGATGCAGCGATAGCATCAATCAGTTCCGACTTGTTCACTCTAAGTCCCCTTATATCTATTTTGAGATGATTCTAAGTTTTTTGGTGAAAGCAAAAACGAGTGCTGAATGGCCTACAGACACTTAAGAGCCGCTTTATAACAAGGGCTCTAAAAAGCTGTCAAGGAAGCCCCCCAGGCAAAAGCGTATTAATGCGTGCTAATTCTTTCCTTAGAGTCAGACTCACGTTTTTCGTCCTTGGCAACTATCTCCGGAGCCACATCCGGCAAGGGCTCCGGCGCGTATTGCAGCGCAATTTGCAGGACCTCGTCAATCCATTTAACTGGTTTGATCTGCAGATCCTGCTTGATATTGTCAGGAATCTCCTTCAGATCGCGCACGTTCTCTTCCGGAATAATCACTGTCTTGATTCCGCCACGGTGAGCGGCCAGCAGTTTTTCTTTCAAACCGCCGATGGCGAGAACTTGACCACGCAGTGTGATCTCGCCGGTCATGGCGACATCCGCTCGCACAGGAATACCCGTCAAAGCCGACACCAGCGCAGTACACATGCCTACACCGGCGCTCGGGCCGTCTTTCGGCGTAGCGCCTTCCGGCATGTGAATGTGAGTGTCGCGCTTCTCGTGGAAGTCCAGAGGAATGCCCAGGCTCTTGGCACGGCTGCGCACCACGGTCTGGGCCGCAGTGATCGATTCGACCATTACGTCACCCAGCGAACCGGTCTTGATCAGTTGACCTTTACCCGGCACCACAGCCGCTTCGATGGTCAGCAGTTCGCCACCCACCTGAGTCCAGGCCAGGCCGGTCACTTGACCGATCTGATCCTGCTGCTCGGCCAGACCGTAGCGGAACTTGCGGACACCGAGGAAATGCTCCAGCAGGTCAGCTGTCACTTTTACCGAGAAGCGTTTTTCCAGCGCGTGCTCTTTGACCGCCTTGCGGCAAACCTTGGCAATCTGCCGCTCGAGGCCACGCACACCGGCTTCGCGGGTGTAATAACGGATGATGTCGCGGATCGCTTCTTCGTCGAATTCCAGCTCGCCCTTCTTCATGCCGTTGGCTGCAATCTGCTTTGGCGAGAGGTACTTGACCGCAATGTTGATCTTCTCGTCTTCGGTGTAACCCGGCAGGCGGATCACTTCCATCCGGTCCAACAGCGCTGGCGGGATGTTCATCGAGTTCGAGGTGCACAGGAACATCACATCCGAAAGGTCGTAATCGACTTCCAGATAGTGGTCGTTGAAGTTGTGGTTCTGTTCCGGATCGAGCACCTCGAGCAGCGCCGACGCCGGGTCGCCACGCATGTCGCTGCCCATTTTGTCGATTTCATCGAGCAGGAACAGCGGGTTGCGCACACCCACTTTTGTCATCTTTTGAATCAATCTTCCTGGCATCGAACCGATGTAAGTCCGACGGTGACCACGGATTTCCGCTTCGTCACGCACACCACCGAGGGCCATGCGCACGAATTTGCGGTTGGTGGCATGAGCGATCGACTCCGCCAGCGAGGTTTTACCCACGCCTGGAGGACCGACCAGGCACAACACCGGGCCACGGATTTTCTTCACGCGTTTTTGCACGGCGAGGTATTCAAGGATGCGTTCCTTGACCTCTTCGAGGCCGTAGTGATCGGCGTCGAGAATGTCTTCGGCACGGGCCAGGTCCAGACGCACCTTGCTCTGAGCCTTCCAAGGCACCTGAACCAGCCAGTCGATGTAGGAGCGCACCACGGTGGCTTCAGCAGACATCGGCGACATCTGCTTGAGCTTGTTCAGCTCGGCAGTGGCCTTGGCCAGGGCATCTTTCGGCAGACCGGCAGCATCAATACGCTTTTTCAGGTCTTCGATTTCGTTGTGGCCTTCGTCGCTGTCGCCGAGCTCTTTCTGAATGGCCTTCATCTGCTCGTTCAGGTAGTACTCGCGCTGACTGCGCTCCATTTGCTTTTTGACGCGGCCACGAATGCGTTTTTCGACTTGCAGCAGGTCGATCTCGGCGTCCAGCAGGGCCAGAACGTGCTCGACCCGGGCTGACAAATCGATGATTTCGAGGATTTCCTGCTTCTGCTCGATCTTCAGTGCCATGTGCGCGGCCATGGTGTCTACCAGGCGGCCAGGCTCGTCGATGCTGTTGAGCGACGACAGGACTTCAGCCGGGACTTTCTTGCCCAGCTGCACGTATTGTTCGAACTGCGACAGCAGGCTGCGCACGAACACTTCGGACTCACGCTCGGCGGCGTCGACTTCGTCGATCAACGAGACTTCGGCACGACAGTGGCCATCGACTTCGCTGAAGCGCTCGACAGCGCCACGTTGCTCGCCTTCGACCAGAACCTTGACGGTGCCGTCCGGAAGCTTCAGCAGTTGCAGAACTGTGGCGATGGTACCTACGCGATAGAGAGCTTCTTCACCGGGATCGTCGTCAGCCGGGTTTCTCTGGGCCAGCAGCAGGATCTGCTTGTCGCCCGTCATCGCGGCCTCGAGGGCTTCGATGGATTTCTCGCGCCCCACGAACAGCGGGATAACCATGTGCGGATACACAACGACATCACGCAATGGCAGGAGAGGCAATTCGATGGTGGTCTTCATGATTTCGCCTCTACGGCGGCCATATGGCCGTAATCAGATGGAATTGAACTTGAAACCAAGATGGGGGCTGACTTGAAAAAAAACAAGCGTAAAGGGGGTGTAAAAAACGACATAAAAAAAAAGAGGCCCGAAGGCCCCTTCTTTGTTCCGGCAGACCGGACGCTTACGCGTCCGGTGCAGCCTTGGCAGCCGGCTCACTGTTTTCGTAGATATACAGTGGTTTGGACTTGCCCTCGATCACGCTTTCATCGATCACTACTTTGCTCACCTCGGACTGCGAGGGGATCTCATACATCGTGTCGAGCAGTACACCTTCGAGAATCGAACGCAGGCCACGGGCACCGGTTTTACGTTCCAGGGCACGTTTGGCGACTGCTTTCAGCGCGTCGGAACGGAATTCCAGATCCACGCCTTCCATCTCGAACAGCTTGGCATACTGTTTGGTCAGGGCATTTTTCGGCTCGGTGAGGATCTGCATCAAAGCAGCCTCATCCAGCTCGTCCAGCGTCGCCAGGACCGGCAGACGACCGACGAATTCCGGGATCAGACCGAACTTGACCAGATCGTCAGGCTCGACTTCACGCAGGGACTCGCCCACCTTCTTGCCTTCTTCCTTGCTGCGCACTTCTGCGTTGAAACCGATGCCACCCTTTGTAGAACGGTTCTGAATGACCTTCTCCAGACCGGAGAATGCGCCACCGCAGATGAACAGGATGTTGCGGGTATCAACCTGAAGGAATTCCTGCTGCGGATGCTTGCGGCCACCTTGCGGCGGAACCGAAGCGACCGTGCCTTCGATCAGTTTGAGCAAGGCCTGCTGCACGCCTTCACCGGAAACGTCCCGGGTGATCGACGGGTTGTCGGACTTGCGCGAAATCTTGTCGATTTCGTCGATGTAGACAATGCCCATCTGGGCTTTCTCTACGTCGTAATCGCACTTCTGCAGCAGCTTCTGAATGATGTTCTCGACGTCTTCACCCACGTAACCCGCCTCGGTGAGGGTGGTTGCGTCGGCGATGGTGAACGGAACGTTCAGCAAGCGGGCCAGGGTTTCGGCCAGCAGGGTTTTACCGGAGCCGGTCGGGCCGATCAGCAGGATGTTGCTCTTGCCGAGTTCGACGTCGTCAGCCTTTTTGTCACGCTGGTTCAGACGCTTGTAGTGGTTGTACACCGCCACTGCCAGAACCTTCTTGGCACGCTCCTGACCAATTACATACTGATCAAGGATGCCGCTGATTTCTTTAGGCGAAGGCAATTTATGCGCGCTGCTTTCGGCCTGTGCTTCCTGCACCTCCTCGCGGATGATGTCATTGCACAGGTCGACGCACTCGTCGCAGATAAAGACCGAGGGGCCGGCAATCAATTTGCGCACTTCATGCTGGCTTTTGCCACAGAAGGAGCAATAGAGCAGCTTGCCGTTGTCCTCGCCGTTGCGGGTGTCAGTCATTCGTTCGATCCAAATCCGATAGGCTTGCAACACAAGATGAAGGCTATTGCGGGCTTTTTCAAGCCCGCCGCTGATCAGACGCGCCGACCAAGCCTATTTTGAGCTGCTTGTTTTTAAGCTGGGCGCTGGTTGATCACTTCGTCGATCAGACCGTATTCCTTCGCAGCTTCTGCACTCATGAAGTTGTCGCGGTTGGTGTCGCGCTCGATTTCTTCAAGCGTACGGCCGCTGTGCTTGGCCATCAGCGTGTTGAGACGCTCGCGAATGAAGAGGATTTCCTTGGCATGGATTTCAATGTCCGATGCCTGGCCCTGGAAACCGCCCAGTGGCTGGTGAATCATCACGCGCGAGTTAGGCAGGCAGAAACGCTTGCCAGGTGCACCGGCCGTCAGCAGGAACGCGCCCATGCTGCACGCCTGACCGATACAGGTAGTCGATACGTTTGGCTTGATGAACTGCATGGTGTCGTAGATCGACATGCCCGCTGTCACCGAACCGCCCGGGGAGTTGATATAAAGATGGATGTCCTTGTCCGGGTTTTCCGCTTCAAGGAACAGCAATTGCGCGCAAATCAGGTTGGCCATGTAGTCCTCTACAGGGCCCACCAGAAAGATTACTCGCTCCTTGAGAAGACGCGAGTAGATGTCATAGGCGCGCTCGCCACGAGCAGATTGCTCGACAACCATCGGGACCAGGCCGCCGGCGGCCTGGATATCAGAGTTCTGCTGAATATAGGAATTACGGAACATGCTCTGCAGTCACTCCCAAATAGTCATGTCTTGAATACGCATAAGCCAGCTCGAAGGCTGGCTTATGGTGTGTGCTTCTAACGCAAAAACAATCAGTCGGCTTTTGGAGCTTCTACCGGCTTGACCGCTTCTTCGTAAGAGACCGCTTTGTCGGTCACGCTAGCTTTCTGCAGAACAGTATCCACAACTTGTTCTTCCAGCACAACCGAACGGACTTCGTTCAGTTGCTGCTCGTTCTTGTAGTACCAGGACACGACCTGCTCAGGCTCCTGGTAAGCCGAAGCCATTTCCTGAATCATTTCGCGAACGCGGGCTTCGTCTGGCTTCAGCTCGAACTGCTTGACCACTTCGGCCACGATCAGACCCAGTACAACGCGACGCTTGGCTTGTTCTTCGAACAGCTCGGCAGGCAGTTGGTCAGGCTTGATGTTGCCACCGAACTGCTGAACAGCCTGCACGCGCAGACGGTCAACTTCGTTGGACAACAGAGCCTTGGGCACCTCGATCGGGTTGGTGGCCAGCAGACCGTCCATTACCTGATTCTTGACCTTGGATTTGATCGCCTGACGCAGTTCACGCTCCATGTTCTTGCGAACTTCGGAGCGGAAACCGTCGATGCCGCTTTCCTTGATACCGAATTGAGCGAAGAACTCTTCGTTCAGCTCTGGCAGTTTTGGCTCGGAAACGGTGTTGACAGTCACGGTGAACTCGGCGGTTTTGCCAGCCAGGTCCAGGTTCTGATAGTCCTCTGGGAAGGTCAGGTTCAGAACGCGCTCTTCACCGGCCTTGGCGCCAACGAGGCCTTCCTCGAAGCCAGGGATCATGCGACCGGAACCCAGCACCAGCTGAGTGCCCTTGGCAGAACCGCCAGCGAACACTTCGCCGTCGACCTTGCCAACGAAATCGATGTTCAGTTGGTCTTCGTTCTGGGCAGCACGCTCAGCCACTTCGAAACGGGTGTTCTGCTTGCGCAGGATGTCCAGCATCTTGTCCAGATCGGCGTCAGCCACTTCAGCGCTCAGACGCTCAACGTTGATGCTTTCGAAACCGGCAACGGTGAACTCAGGGAAAACTTCGAATACGGCTACGTATTCCAGGTCCTTGCCAGCTTCGAGCGACTTTGGCTCGATCGACGGCGAACCGGCCGGATTCAGCTTCTGCTCGACCACAGCTTCGTAGAAGGAGGACTGGATCAGGTCACCGATCGCTTCCTGGCGCGCATCAGCACCGAAGCGGCGCTTGATTTCGCTCATTGGCACTTTGCCTGGACGGAAGCCAGCAATCTTGGCCTTCTGGGCAGTCTGCTGCAGACGCTTGTTGACCTGAGTCTCGATGCGCTCAGCCGGCACGGTGATGCTCATGCGGCGCTCAAGAGCAGTAGTATTTTCAACAGAAACTTGCATGGATATTCCTCGTTGCACAGACGTTAGCCGGCCGTTTCCGACCCAAGAATCAAGGGCAAGCATTCTAGTAGGTCAAACTCAAGAAGTCACCCTACTGAAAACGGGTAAAAAAACAGCAGGCCATTTGAAGGCGGGGACAAACGGTTGCACCTCGCCCTGTTAGCAAATACAGCCAATTCAAGCCAGGGCTCTACACCAACCTCTTCTATATATAGAGGCGGTTGAATCATCTCCCTGACAGCCGACCGCGCAAGCATGGTCGGCAGGCAGCGCGCATCATCGAGCAACATTAATACGACGAAGCACCCTGCCCTGCGACCCGAAACCTGCAGCCGCGAAAATCCGAAACCGTAAAACAAAAAAGGCGCCAGACTGTTAAATCTGGCGCCTTTCGGAATATGGGGTGGACGATGGGGATCGAACCCACGACAACGGGAGTCACAATCCCGTGCTCTACCAACTGAGCTACGCCCACCATATTGCGTGCCAAAGAAGCCAAACAACTTCTTTGTAAAACTTCACCCGGCCAACGGCATGAATGAAGCTTTGATTGGTGCGGATGAAGAGACTCGAACTCTTACGCCTCGCGGCGCTGGAACCTAAATCCAGTGTGTCTACCAATTCCACCACATCCGCGGATGAAGCTTTTTAAAGCAAAGGCGCCAGACTGTTACATCTGGCGCCTTTCGAAATATGGGGTGGACGATGGGGATCGAACCCACGACAACGGGAGTCACAATCCCGTGCTCTACCAACTGAGCTACGCCCACCATATCGCGCTACTTGTGCCAATGCTGCCTAATGGCGCACCCGGCAGGACTCGAACCTGCGACCATCCGCTTAGAAGGCGGATGCTCTATCCAGCTGAGCTACGGGCGCCTTGTTAGCTGTACCCTTGGAGGACTACAAACTAAGTGCTTTCCAGTCATTCGAAACCGTAATTCCGTTCGACCTTCTTAACCAGTGCTAGGCTGTGCCCGACAAGTGCGACGAATAGTATAGAGCGACCCGAAGGTCGTCAAATCCTTTTTAAAAAAAATTCATTTAATTAAAGGGCTTAGGGGAATTTGCTGACCAAGCGCCTTTGCCCTCACCGTTTGACATGCGAGAATGCGTTCTCTTTTTTTCCCCTCTCGATGGTTAATCACGCGCAATGACTGCACAACTAATCGACGGCAAATCGATCGCCGCCAGCCTGCGCCAGCAGATCGCCCAACGGGTTGCCGAACGTCGCCAGCAAGGTCTGCGCACGCCTGGCCTCGCGGTGATCCTGGTTGGCAGCGATCCTGCCTCTCAGGTTTATGTCTCGCACAAGCGTAAAGACTGTGAAGAGGTCGGCTTCCTCTCTCAAGCCTACGACCTGCCTTCCGAAACCACTCAAGAAGCGCTGACCGATCTGATCGATCGACTGAACGATGACCCGGCAATCGACGGCGTTCTGCTTCAACTCCCTCTGCCAGAGCACCTGGACGCTTCCAAACTGCTGGAGCGCATCCGCCCGGACAAGGATGTCGACGGTTTCCATCCTTATAACGTCGGCCGCCTGGCCCAGCGCATTCCGCTCCTGCGCCCGTGCACCCCGAAGGGCATCATGACCCTGCTGGAAAGCACCGGCGCCGATCTGTACGGGATGGACGCCGTTGTTGTTGGCGCGTCCAACATCGTCGGTCGCCCGATGGCGATGGAACTGTTGCTGGCCGGTTGCACCGTGACCGTCACCCACCGCTTCACCAAGGATCTGGCCGGCCACGTCGGCCGCGCCGATCTGGTGGTCGTGGCCGCCGGCAAGCCGGGTCTGGTCAAGGGCGAGTGGATCAAGGAAGGCGCGATCGTCATCGACGTCGGCATCAACCGTCAGGAAGACGGCAAACTGGTCGGTGATGTCGTGTACGAAACCGCCCTGCCGCGCGCAGGCTGGATCACCCCGGTACCGGGCGGCGTCGGTCCGATGACCCGCGCCTGCCTGCTGGAAAATACCCTCTACGCAGCAGAAACCCTGCACGCCTGAGTCGTGTTTTCAGCTTGCCTGTAACCCCGCCTCGTGCGGGGTTTTTCATGCCCTCGAAAAAACCTTTACCGTTCGCCGGAAACCCCTATTTTTACAGGGCTTTTCACGACTTTTTCATGCGCCTCAAACAACCATCGACAGTTCTTCAGCCATACTCCTAAAATGCGTCGTTTTTACGACACAGGCCGTTACAAATTACGGCATTTCCAACCTTCATGAGTTCGCCCGCGTGAATATTCGCCTGTCCATCCTGAGCCTGGTTTTTGCATTTTCAGGCACGCTCCTCACGCCAACGGTCAACGCCGCCGAAACCACCGCTGCCCCTCGAGACGCTTCGCAGTTGAAGATTGCCTCCGGCAGCGCCCTGCTGATGGATCTGCAGACCAACAAAGTCATTTATTCCAGCAACCCGGACGTGGTGGTGCCCATCGCTTCCGTGAGCAAGTTGATGACTGGCCTGGTAGTGGTCGAAGCGCACCAGAACATGGACGAATGGATTGACGTTGACATCAGCCATACACCTGAAATGAAAGGTGTGTTTTCTCGCGTCAAACTGCGAAGCGAACTGCCCCGCCGAGAGATGTTACTGATTGCCCTGATGTCCTCGGAAAACCGCGCCGCCGCTAGCCTGGCTCACCACTATCCGGGCGGTTACGCGGCATTCATCGCAGCGATGAACGCCAAGGCCAAGGCGCTGGGCATGACCAGCACGCACTTTGTGGAACCCACCGGTCTGTCGGAGCGCAACGTCTCCACCGCCCGCGACCTGAGCAAGTTGCTGGTAGCCGCGCACAAACAGCCGCTTCTGATCGAGCTGACCACCACCAAGGAAAAGACCGTCTCGTTCCGCAAACCCAATTACACCCTGGGTTTCCGTAACACCGATCACTTGGTCAACAAGGCCGACTGGGATATCCGCATCACCAAGACCGGTTTCACCAACCCCGCCGGTCATTGCCTGGTGCTGGTGACCCGCATGGCCAACCGTCCCGTCGCGCTGGTGATTCTCGACGCGTTCGGCAAATACACTCACTTCGCCGATGCCAGCCGCATCCGCAGCTGGGTGGAAACCGGCAAGAGCGCCAACGTCCCGGCCGTGGCCCAGCAATACAAGGCTGACAAGAACCTCAAGAGTCGCCAGAGCGGCGTGATCGAAGCCTCAAAGTAATCCGCCCCCCCATGAAAAAGCCCCGAATCGTCGGGGCTTTTTCATTCATGCACTCAGTCGTTGGGCAACGGCATCTTGTCGTCATCGGGAATGCCGTCACCGGCGCTCGGGTCGCGCGAATGCTCTGGCGTGACCACTGCCGGACGCGCCAACGGATCGCGTAGAGGGCTGTCCGGATCCAGCACCGGATCAACCTCCGGCTCAGGTGTGGCAGGCACACTGTCAGGTTTGTGGTCGTTGAAACTCGAATCGGTACTCATACGCACCTCGCTTCAAGGCTTGAGATCAGCCAAGGGATCGTAAGGCTTGGCCGGACGCTTGGGATCATCGCCCGGCTGCACATCCTTCGGCGCCTTTGCAGGGCCGACGGGATCGACTTGCGGATCGTCCAGATCCGGCGAGTCCGGATCGAAGCCCAGATCGTCGCCATTGCCATGCTCGGAAGAATGCGGACCGCTGGGTGAATTTGGAATTGCCATGCTCGCCTCCTGATACTGGCCCGTAAAACACGGGACGCTACAGTTCAGAAGCACATGCTCCGCCAGGGTGCCCGACAGGCGACGAACGGAGCCTCAATGCGCTGCCAGTGCCTTCCTTGCCTGCGCCGCTTCCCGTTCCTGCCCGGCCTGAGCCAGCGCGTCGGCGGCCTTGAGCCAGCGCTGCTGATCGACCGCCGCCGGAATCTGCGTCGGTTTCTGGATCAACACCGCCCAGCCACCGGACTTTTCGAGGGCCGACTCGAACGAACTGAAGCTCATCAATTCACGGCGATTCATCCCCGCGCGCAGCAGCACCTTCTGCTTCAGACGATCGTAACCGGACAGAATCGCGTAACGCGGCTCAGCCCAAAACGCCGAACCCTCACTGAAACGCACCATTACCGGATACCCGGCCGCCACCTGAGTCAGCAGCGCCGGCAGATTGCTGTCCAGCGGATACACGACCATGCCGTACTCGCGCGCCAGACTCTGCAGATTCTGTTGCAACTTATCCTCGGCGCCCGGTAAATGCAGCGGTTTTTCCAGCAGCCCCGGCGTGATCACGATGCCCTGCTGCGACAACAGGCTGGCCAGCACTTGCGGCCCGCTCTGATTGGCCTCACCGCGATAGAAGGTGCCGCTGAGTTCGACCCGCTCCGGCAGGCGCTTGACCTCCGGCGCCACACTGCCCGCACACCCCACCAAAGCTGTCACGCAACCGGCCACCAGCAGCGCCGCACGAATCCGGGAAAATAGCTGCACCATCGTCACTCTCTTGATCAGTTACCGGTCATCGTGTTCCGGCTTGGTCGAGGATCATAGGACGGTGCCACGCTGCGGTATAGCCCAAAGCGACAGATCCATCGGCCGCATAGAGCAAACTGATTGGTCACCACCGACCTTTGGTCAATAGCTTGAAACACACCAGCGACTAGACTGTCACTCAGATAAGAGCCAAAGAGCGAGCGCCCGACGCAGGGCAAGAGGAGGCACAGATGAGCCTGACCATGACCATCGTAATGCTGATTGCCGGCTGGCTGGCCGTTGCGGCCGCCATGCTGTGGGGCGTGTTGCGGATTTCCCGGCGCCATCACCACCCGGTACAACCTGCACCGACCAGGAAGATCGAGAAACACAATGCTCGTCACGCCACCGCGCACTGATTTTCTGTAGCCGACACAAACAAGAAGGCCGCCTGGACTCTCGCGAGTTCAGGCGGCCTTTGGTTTTCCAGCAATTACGCTTCGGCAGTCAATTTCTTCTGCTTGGCGCGGCGCGACATCATGTTCAGCACTTCAATCGCAGCCGAGAACGCCATGGCGGCATACACATAACCTTTCGGTACGTGGGCGCCGAAGCCTTCGGCGATCAGCGTCATGCCGATCATGATCAGGAAGCCCAGAGCCAGCATCACCACCGTCGGGTTGTCGTTGATGAACTTGGCCAGCGGATCAGCTGCAAACAGCATCACCAGCACCGAAACCACCACCGCAATCACCATGATCGGCAAGTGTTCGGTCATGCCGACAGCGGTAATGATGCTGTCGATCGAGAACACCATGTCCAGCATCAGGATCTGCCCGATCGCGGCGGCGAAGCCCAGAGTCACCGTCGAGGTGGCGCTCTTCGGATCTTCCGGCGCAGGATCCATGCTGTGATGGATCTCGGTCGTCGCTTTCCACACCAGGAACAGACCACCGGCGATCAGGATCATGTCCTTCCAGGAGAACGCCTGGCCCAGGATCTCGATGACCGGCTCGGTCAACTGCACGATGAAGGCGATGGTGCTCAACAGCGCCAGACGCATGATCAGCGCCATGCCGATACCGAGGCGACGGGCCTTCTGCCGGTACTGCTCGGGCAGCTTGTTGGTCAGGATCGAGATAAAGATCAGGTTATCGATGCCGAGCACGATTTCCATCACCACCAGTGTGGCCAAGGCAATCCAGGCCGTCGGGCTGGAAGCGAGTTCTAACAGGTATTCCATGGGTCAGTCCTGACTCTGTGTAAGACGGTTTAGATTTCCTGGGAGGACGATTCGGATTTTTCTTCGTCGTCTTTCGGTTCTTTCTTGCTGATCAGATTGCCGGTGGCATCGCTGAGTGCCTGTTCGGCGGCTTTGTGCGTGTCGTCGATGGCTTGTTTCGCCGCCTCGGCCGCCTGCCCCATCAGTTGCTGGGCGCTCTTTTCGGCCTGGTCGCAACCGGCCAGTACCAGTAAAGACGCGATCAGTAGCGCTGTAGTTTTTAGTTTCATGATGCTTCCCTCGATAGAACAGACAGCGCCATACAGACCGGCCGTCGATGGCTGGGCATTCTAGGGAGACAAACACTTCAGGAAAATTCGTATTTTTAGCGGCTATACTTCGATTTATACGAACTGTATTTGACGGACCGAACCCCATGCTCAATTACCGACAACTGCATTACTTCTGGGTGGTGGCCAAGACCGGCAGCATCGTGCGCGCCTGCGAGCAACTGAACCTGACGCCGCAAACCATCAGCGGGCAGATTTCCCTGCTCGAACAGACCTACGGCATCGAGTTGTTTCAGCGGGTCGGCCGGCAGCTTGAGCTGACCGAAGCCGGGCGTCAGGCCCTGCCTTACGCCGAACAGATGTTCCAGCTCGGTGGCGAACTGGAACTGATGCTGCGCGCCCAGCCCAACGAACAGCAGATTCTGTTCCGGGTCGGCGTGGCGGACGTGGTGCCCAAATCCATCGTCTATCGCCTGATCGCGCCGACCATGGAATTGAGCGAACCGCTGCGCATTACCTGCCGCGAAGACAAACTCGAGCGCCTGCTGGCGGATCTGGCGATCCAGCGCCTGGACCTGGTGATCTCCGACAGCCCCATGCCCTCGCACCTGGACATCAAGGGCTACAGTCAGAAACTCGGGGAATGCGGGATCAGTTTTTTCGCCACCGCCGAACTGGCAGCGCAATACGGTCAGGATTTCCCGCGCAGTCTGCACGGCGCGCCGCTGTTGATCCCCGGCGCGGAAACAGTAGTGCGCAGCCGTTTGCAGCGCTGGTTCGCCGAGCAGCAGATTCAGCCAAGGATTGTCGGGGAATTCGATGACAGCGCCTTGATGCAGGCGTTTGGTCAGTCCGGCAGCGGGATTTTCATCGGCCCGAGCGTGATTGCCGATGAGGTGAAGCGCCAGTACGGCGTCGAGTTAATCGGCCAGACCGATGCGGTGAGCGAGTCGTTCTACGCGATCTCGGTGGAGCGCAAGGTCAAGCACCCCGGCATCAAAGCGATTACCGAAGGTGCCCGACGCGAACTGTTTACAGCGTTTTAAGCCGGCGCGCAGACGTCGCGCGGCTTGAGCACCATCAGCACCATGGCGAGGAAAATCGACAGCAGAATGAATCCGGCAGCGGCAAAGCCCACAAAACCCAGACCAGCGCTGTCGATCACTCGACCGCCAATGATCGCGCCCAGACCGATCCCGAGGTTGGCCCCGGCAATGTTCAGCGACGCAGCGAAGGCCGGCGCTTCCGGTGCCGCTTTCATCAAACGCACGTGGCTGACCAGAAACAGGGCCGCCTGGGTCACGCCCCAGATGCCCATCGCCGCCGCCAGACCCAGCGACGAATTGATGTTCGGCACCAGCGCCACCATCCCCGGGATCATGAACGCACAGAACATCACCGAAGCCATCAGCGGATGGCGATCCACCGCACGACCGCCCAGCGAGTTACCGATCAAGCCAACCGCACCAAAGCCCATCAGGCACCAGCCGACCACGGTGCCATTGAAGCCGGCCAGACGCTCAAGGATATCCGCCAGATAGGTGTAGGCGGTGAACATGCCGCTGAACACCAGAATCGACAACAGCACATGGCCCAGCATCAGTGGGCTGCGCAGTATCTTGAACTGGGAAGCGAAGCTGACCTGATGCTGGTGCAGGCTGGTTTTCGGCAGATAGACAAACAGCAGCAACGCCTTGGCGAACGCGATCACCGCCAGAATGGCGAACGCACTGCGCCAGCCGAACGCATCGGAAATCAGCGTGCCGACCGGAATCCCGAACACGGTGGCGCAGACGATGCCGAAGCCGATCTTGGCGATCGCGCGACCGGCGAAGTCCGGGCCGACGATATCCACTGCCGTTTCACTGGCCAACGCCCAGAACACCGGCAGCCCCAGCGCCGGGATCAGCCGGGCAATGGCCATGACCCAGATGTTCGGCGCCAGCGCCGCAACGGTATTGGCCAGCCCAAACATGATCAGAATGGTGATGAACAGTTTGCGGCGCTCGAAGCGGGCGAAATATGCCGTCAAGAAAGGACCGAACATGGCCACGGTGAAAGCGAATAGAGTCACCAGCAACCCGGCCTGCGGGATGGTGACGGCCAGGTCGCGGGCAATCGCCGGCAGCAGGCCGACAATGACGAACTCCGTAGTCAGCACCGTGAATCCGGCGGCGGACAACAGAAGGATGGGCAACAGCATGAGGAACTCCAGCAAAACGACGACACCAGCGCTGACCCGAAGGCCCGCTGGCAGAATTTGAAAATAAGGATGCGCAATCTTAACAGAGTGTTTCCCGAGTGACTTGCACAAACCTGTCTAAGTTGCAGAGGGTTCCGGTGGCAGATCGTCACATGCCTGAAGGAATCGGACGACGCTGTGATAAAGTCCGCGCCCTGCGAAACGTACACCCTGTTCAACCACCCGTTTAACGGCGTGGCTGGCGCGTCAGTCCTTTTGGTTCGTGTCTGTGGCCTGCCCCGATTCAACGCCCGGATTGCGCAACCTTGCACCCTATAAAAAACAGAGATGCCGTTCATGACCGCTTCATCCCCTTCTCTATTGCAACGTCTTAAAAGCCTCAGCCTGGTGACACAGATCCTGATCGGCCTGATTGCCGGCATCGCGCTCGCGCTGTTCGCGCCGGAAGCGGCCAAGGCCACGGCCTTCATCGGCAAGGTGTTCGTCTCGGCGTTGAAGGCCGTGGCACCGATCCTGGTGTTCGTGCTGGTCATGGCCTCGATCGCCAACCACAAGCACGGCCAGGAAACCCACATCCGGCCGATTCTGTTCCTGTATCTGCTGGGCACCTTCGCGGCCGCCGTGGTCGCGGTGATTGCCAGCATGATGTTCCCGTCGCATCTGGTGCTGTCCACCGACAACATCGCGGTGAGCGCGCCGGGCGGCATCAGTGAAGTGCTGCAAAGCCTTTTGCTAAGCGTGGTCGATAACCCGGTGAGCGCACTGATGAACGCCAACTTCATCGGCATTCTGGCCTGGGCCATCGGCATGGGCGTGGCGATTCGGCACGCCGGTGACACCACCCGCGAAGTGCTGGGGGATCTGTCCAACGGCGTGACGGTGATTGTTCGGGTGGTCATCCGTTTCGCACCGCTGGGTATTTTTGGCCTGGTGGCATCGACCCTGGCCACCTCCGGGTTTGGAGCATTGATCGGTTATGCGCATCTGCTGGCAGTGCTGCTCGGCTGCATGTTGTTCGTGGCGCTGGTGATGAATCCGCTAATCGTGTTCTGGAAGCTGCGTCGCAACCCTTACCCACTGACACTCCAGTGCCTGCGCGAAAGCGGCATCACCGCATTCTTCACCCGCAGCTCGGCGGCGAACATTCCGGTCAACCTGGAACTGAGCAAGCGCCTGGGTCTGCATGAAGACACCTACTCGGTATCGATCCCGCTCGGCGCCACCATCAACATGGCCGGCGCGGCGATCACCATCACCGTGCTGTCCCTCGCTGCCGTGCACACCCTGGGCATTGCCGTGGACATCCCGACCGCGATCCTGCTCAGCGTCGTCGCCGCGATCTGTGCCTGTGGCGCCTCGGGCGTGGCCGGGGGCTCGCTGCTGCTGATTCCGCTGGCGTGCAGCCTCTTTGGCATCCCGAGCGAAATCGCCATGCAGGTGGTGGCAGTCGGCTTCATCATCGGCGTGCTGCAGGATTCCGCCGAGACGGCGCTGAACTCCTCCACCGACGTACTGTTCACCGCTGCCGCTTGCCTGGGCGAAGAACAGAAAGCCCGCCGCCCGGCGTAAAAACCCGGCGCAACAAAAAGCCCGCCAAGGCGTAAACCTTGGCGGGCTTTTTTTGTTGCAGAGCGTTTTAGAACGCGCCCATGTAATCGCGCTTGCCCACTTCCACACCGTTGTGACGCAGCAGCGCGTAAGTGGTGGTGACGTGGAAGAAGAACTGCGGCAGACCGTAGCTCAGCAGGTAAGCCTGGCCACTGAAGCGCTTCTCTTTCGGGGTGCCCGGACGGGTCACGATCTCGATGCCTTCCTTGCCATTGATCTGCTCTGGCTTGATCTCGCCGATGAAGGCCAGAACCTTGGCGATCAGCGCTTGCAGCTCGGCGAAGGTGGTTTCAGTGTCGTCATATTTCGGGATTTCGATTTCGGCCAGACGCGAGGACACGCCTTTGGCGAAGTCCACGGCGATCTGCACCTGACGCACCAGCGGAAACATGTCCGGGTACAGACGCGCTTGCAGGAAGGCGTTCGGATCGATGTTTTTCTCGGTGGCGTGGGCTTCAGCCTTTTTCAGCACATCGCTCACGGCGTTGAGCATTTGTTGGAAAACCGGAACGGATGCGGCGTACAGGGAAATGGTCATGGCAGTCTCACGTGGTGGCTGGGTGAATCTTGGGGGGCGATTATAGCCATGCTCGCATGGCGGCGCGGCTTGTCTTTTATCCAGCAAGGATTAGGCTAGGCGCCTTCGACTGCAGAGGGAACGCGCGATGACCACAGAATTTGAAACCCGCTCCGACGAACCACGGCTCAACGCCACGGAAATCCGCATTCTGGGCTCGTTGATCGAGAAACAGGCCACCAGCCCGGAAACCTACCCGTTGACCCTCAACGCGCTGGTACTGGCCTGCAACCAGAAAACCAGCCGGGAACCGGTGATGAACCTGACCCAGGGCCAGGTCGGCCAAAGCCTGCGCGCCCTCGAAAGCCGCGGTTTCGCCAAACTGGTGATGGGCAGCCGCGCCGACCGCTGGGAGCACAAGGTCGACAAGGCGCTGGAACTGGTGCCGGCGCAATTGATCCTGACTGGCTTGATGTTCCTGCGCGGCCCGCAGACGGTCAACGAACTGCTGACCCGCAGCGGTCGCATGCATGAATTCGAAGACGCCGAACAAGTGGTGCATCAGCTGGAACGCCTGATCGCCCGGGAGCTGGCGGTGCTGATTCCGCGCCAGGCCGGCCAACGAGAGGATCGCTACACCCACGCACTGGGCGATCCGGCGGACATCGAGGCGATTATCGCGGCCCGGCAGAATCCGAGCGAACGTGGGGCTGCCAGCGGTGTGTCGGTGGAGCGAATCGATGAACTGGAAGCGCGGATTGCGGCGCTGGAAGAACGTCTGGCCCGCCTCGAAGAATAAACGCACCGGGGCGGCGTTATTCGCCGTCCCAGTAATCCACCCCGTCCGCTTGCCGCGCCACCGCGACAAATCCCGAGGCATTGCCTTCGGCATCGACGTTGAAGTTATCCATTACCGCGTATTTGTTCGAATCCGGGTACTCGCAGATTTCCGGTTGCTGCTGGGTACTGACCGCCAGATAGCGCAGCTCCGCAGCACTGGTGTTAATGATCTGATGCGCGGCTTCCGCGCCGCCCGGGGGGCAGGCGATCACGTCCCCGGCGCGAATCGGGAAACGTTCGGCGCCCAGGCGCACTTCCCCTTCCCCGGCCACCACATAAAACATTTCCTCATTCACACGATGACTGTGAAACGGGCTGCCGCGCATGCCCGGCGGCAGCGCATACAGTCGATAACCAAGTTTCTGCGCGCCCAGTTGCTGGCCGATCCGGGCCAGACGCTGCTGATAACGCCCGGCGGTTTCGCCTTCGGGAGACAGGGCTGCGGGCAGTGGTTCGAGTTCGACATCATTCAGGTTGAGAATCGGCGGATGCATGCAAACCTCGGCTTTTTGTGATGGGCAAGTCTGCGCCTGCTGATCCGGCAGTATAGGCAACGGCAAATCCGGGCGGATTTACCGTTGAACAGGCTTCATCAACTGCGCGCGAACGCCACCGCTGCATCGAACTGCTCGACCGTCGGCCGCACGCCGGTGTACAGCACGAACTGCTCCAGCGCCTGGATCGCGATCACTTCCAGCCCGGTGATCACCTTTTTACCTTCGGCACGGCCACGCACGATCAGCGGGGTTTCCGAGGGAATCGCCACTACATCGAACACAGTGTCTGCAGACTTGATCACATCCACGTCAAAAGAAAGCTGACCCGCCTCCGGGCCGCCGTCCATGCCCAACGGGGTGACGTTGACCAGCATCTGCGGACGCTCGTCGCCCAGTTCTGCTTGCCAGCGATAGCCCAGGGAATCCGCCAGCGCCCGACCGGCGCGCTCGTTGCGGGCCACGATCAAACCGTTTTTGTAACCGCCATCGCGCAAGGCACTGGCCACAGCCTTGGCCATGCCGCCGCTACCGCGAAGGGCGAACGTCGTGTCCTTCGGCACCGCGTGGGTTTCCAGCAATTGAGCAATGGCGATGTAATCGGTGTTGTAGGCCTTCAGATGGCCGTTGGTGTTGACGATGGTATTGATCGACTGGATCGCTGCCGCCGAGGCATCCAGCTCATCGACCAACGCAATGCTCGCCTCCTTGAACGGCATCGACACGCCGCAACCGCGAATCCCCAGCGCTCGAATTCCGCCGACCGCACCGGGCAGGTCCTGACTGCTGAACGCCTTGTAGTAGAAATTCAGTCCCAGTTGTTCATACAAATGGTTATGAAACCGCAGACCGAAATTCCCGGGACGCCCAGACAGGGACATGCACAGTTGGGTGTCTTTGTTGGGGTTCATCTGCATGGGAGGCTCCTTCGAATGCACTTTCGGATGGACGGGATTAGCCAGACCATCGGGTTCTGAACGATCATAAGGCGGTCTGTTCCGGGCATCACAGCCGATGCCGGAAATCCGGTAAACAAACCGGTACAGACCTTACACAAAATTTACCTAGCGGCCGTGCTGTTTTTCAAAATGTTGCTGTCTTAGAAGTATCCCCGCGCCATCCCGAGCCTGTTGCAGACTCGGACGCCGGGTCGAAGAACCGAGGAATTATCATGATTCGTAAACTCCCCATCGTGGCCTTGTTGATTGGTGCATTCGCGATCACGGGTCAGGCAGAAGCCCACGGCGGTGGCTGGCAGGGCCCGGCGGTATTTGGTGCGATCGTCGGCTCGGCCATCATCGGCTCGGCGCTCATCAACCAGGATCGGCCGGTGTACGTCCAACAGCCTGTTTACGCTCAACCGGCACCGGTCTACGTGCAGCAACCGCCGCCACCGGTCTACTATCAGCCGGCCCCGGTTTATGTGCAGCAACCGGTCTACGTCCAACCGGCCCCGGTGTATTACGGTCCGCCGCGTGGTTACTACGGTCGGCCACACTACTACGGTGGTCCGCGTTGGTAACCGGTACACAAGGCCCCGCTTGATAGCG